>NZ_JBNWDR010000005.1:0-379575 GCF_053521785.1 Agrobacterium sp. A3-95
CCGCAAGGGAGGCATAGAAAGGACGGAATCCTCGTCTCTTTTGGCGGCGCATGCGGGAACCCCTTCCCACCCTTCACGACAGATAGCTTGCGAAGAACCGCAATTTTGCCGGAAGAGCTCTTGCGAAACCCTCTCCGCCGGCTGTCAAAGCACCGGGCCGTGCTTTAGAAACGGCAAAAGAGACGCTTAGACATCAACCCGATTGCCCCAGGCCTGTTTGCATGACCAGAACGCCAGCCCATATAAAGATCGATCTGCCCGTACTTCCCGTCAGCGACGTTCTGGCCGAGATTGCCCAAGCGTTGGACGGGTCAAAGCGTGCCGTTCTCTCGGCTCCTCCGGGTGCGGGCAAAACGACGCTGGTGCCGCTTCATCTCCTGCGTGAGGAATGGCGGGGCGACGGCAAGATCATTCTTCTCGAACCACGCCGGCTTGCCGCCCGGGCCGCGGCTGGACGCATGGCTGATCTTCTTCAGGAGAATGTTGGAGAAACCGTCGGCTATCGTATGCGGCTCGACAATCGCATCTCCTCAAGAACCCGGATTGAAGTGGTGACTGAGGGTGTCTTTGCCCGGATGGTTCTGGACGACCCGGAACTTGCCGGCGTTTCGACGGTGATTTTCGACGAGTTTCACGAACGTTCACTCGATGGCGATTTCGGACTGGCACTTGCGCTCGACGTTCAGGAGGGACTGAGAGACGATCTGCGCATCCTCGTGATGTCCGCCACCCTTGATGTGGAACGCATCAGTGCGCTGATGGGCGATGCCCCTGTCATTCAGAGCCTCGGCCGCACATATCCAATCGACATCCGCTACGAGGACCGCTGGCAGGGTGTGCCTGTCGAAGAGAAAGTCACAAAGGCGATTACCGAAGCTCATGCATCGGAAACCGGCTCCATTCTCGCCTTCCTTCCGGGGCAGGCAGAAATTACTCGCACGGCCAACCGGCTGGAGGGGCGTTTTTCCGACGATACAGATATCATCCCGCTTTACGGCAATCTTTCGCAAAAGGAGCAGGATGCGGCGATCAAGCCGGCACCGGCCGGACGGCGCAAGATCGTGCTTGCCACATCGATCGCAGAAACATCGATCACCATAGACGGCGTGCGTGTGGTGATTGACAGCGGGTTGCAGCGACTACCGGTTTTCGAACCGGCAACGGGAATCACGAGACTGGAGACAGTGCGGGTTTCGCGCGCCTCCGCCGACCAGCGGGCGGGCCGAGCCGGACGAACGGAACCCGGCGTTGCGATCCGCCTGTGGCATCCGGGACAGACGGCAGCGCTCAACGCCTTCACGCCACCGCAAATTCTGGCGAGTGATCTTTCCGGCCTTGCACTCGACCTTGCCCATTGGGGCGTTCATGATCCTTCCGCGCTTTCATTTCTGGATGCCCCTCCCGAAGCGGCATTGAAGGAATCGATCGCGCTTCTCAAAAATCTGGGCGCACTCGATGAAAGCGGCGCGCTCACACGACGCGGCCACCTGATGCGCAGCCTCTCACTACCGCCACGGCTTGCGGCAATGGTAATTGCAGCGGGGAGCGAAGGTGCGGGAAAAAAGGCGGCGATGCTCGCCGTCATGCTGACGGAACAGGGACTGGGCGGAACCGACATTGATCTCGATGAAAGATTGCGGCGCTTTCTTTCCGAGAGAAGCGAAAGGGCGCAAGCGGCGCGCAAGCTGGCGTCTAGACTTCTAGATGCGATCGGCGATGCGCAAACTATGAACGAACAGCCAAGCGAGGCTGGCCCCTTGCTGCTGCACGCCTATCCGGACAGGATTGCGCTTCAGCGAGGAGCGCGCGGTCGTTATGTGATGGCGAACGGCCGGGGTGCAGAACTTGCCGAAACCGAACGGCTGGCGGCGAGCAGGATGCTGGTGGTTGCCGATATTACCGGGCGTGCGGCACAGCCGCGCATCCTTTCGGCAGCAAGCATCGAGCGCACCGATATAGAAGAGCGGATGCCGCATCTTATCGTGCAGCAGGACCAGCTGCTGTTTGACAAGGCAAGCGGTCAGGCGCGTGCACGCCGTGTCACGCGCCTAGGCGCCATCATCCTCGACGAAACGCCCCTGCCCCGCCCGGAGGGTGAACAGGCGGCGCAGGCACTTGCCAACGGCGTTCGGGAATTTGGTGTCGGAATTCTTCCGTTCAAAAAAGAAACCCAGCAGTTGCGCGACAGGATAGGCTTTCTGAATGCCAGCATCGGCGACCCCTGGCCGGATGTCAGCGATGCTGCATTGCTTTTACGGCTGGATGAATGGTTCGTGCCCTTCCAGCACGGCGCCCGCAGCCTTCAGGATATCCGGCCCGGCAGCCTTTCCGAGGGACTTTTAGCCCTGGTGCCTTATGAGGTCGCACGCGATCTGGGCAGGCTTGCGCCGACGCATTTCGAAGCGCCGACGGGCCAGCGGCATCCTATTCGTTACGATGCCAGCGAACCGACGCTTTCCATTCGTGTGCAGGAGCTTTTCGGGCTGACGGCTCATCCCGCCATCGCGCAGGGGCGGTTGCCGCTGCTGCTGGAATTGACCTCGCCGGCGCACAGGCCGATACAGACGACACGCGATCTTCCGGGTTTCTGGGCAGGATCGTGGAAAGATGTACGGGCGGACATGCGCGGGAGGTATCCGCGCCATCCATGGCCTGAGGACCCGGCATCGGCATTGCCGACCAGCCGCGCAAAACCGCGCGGAACGTGATGACGATGAAAAGCACAAAGGAGATGAAGGTGGCTAGCCATCCGATCGAAACAACAAGGCTTGGCCGCGCCAGCCGCAGGATAAGGCTGCAAACCATCGTATGGTTGCGCTGGCTGGCGGTGGCCGGGCAAAGTGCGACGATCCTGCTTGTTGCTTTCGGCTTGAACTTCCCCCTGCCACTTCTGGCTTGCAGCCTTTTGATCGGTGCACTGGCGCTTGCCAACCTGTTTCTCACTGCGCGTTTTCCCTCCACCTATCGTCTGGAGCCTTGGGAAGCGACATTGCTGCTGGCATTCGACCTGCTGCAATTGACGGCGCTCATCTACATCACCGGTGGTCTTTCCAATCCTTTCGCACCGCTGATCTGCGTGCAGGTCATCATCGCCTTCGCGTCGCAGCCCCTTCGGCACTCGCTAATTCTGCTCGCATTTGCCGTCATCTGCTCGACGGCAATCGCTTTTTCGCCGTTTCCAGTTCCGTGGTATCCCGGTGAGGTGCTGCCGATCCAGCTTCTGCTGCATGTGGGCACCTGGGTCGCGATCATTGCCACGACCTCTTTCGCGGCCTTTTATGCCTATCGCGTTTCACACGAGGCCAATCAGCTGGCCGATGCGCTGGCTGCGACCGAACTGGTGCTGGAGCGGGAAAAACATCTCTCGCAGCTAGACGGTCTGGCCGCCGCTGCGGCACACGAGTTGGGCACGCCGCTGGCGACAATCAGCGTCGTCGCCAAGGAAATGGAACGGGAACTCGGAAATGATGAAAGGTTTGGCGAAGACATAGCGCTGCTGCGCAGCCAGAGCGAAAGATGCCGTGATATTCTGCGCCGCCTTACATCGCTTTCCACCGATGATGAGGAGCATATGCGCCGCCTGCCGCTCTCCTCGCTGATTGAGGAGGTGATGGCGCCGCACCGGGAATTCGGAATCCGTCTCGATCTCGTCGAAAAGAACAACCGGATCGACGAGCCGGTTGGCATCCGGAATGCCGGCGTAATTTACGGGCTGGGCAATCTCATCGAAAACGGCGTGGACTATGCGCGGGAAAAAGTGACCGTGACCGTGGAGTACGATTCGCAGAATGTCGCCGTCACCATTGAGGATGATGGACCGGGTTATGCCCATGACGTGCTTGCCCGCATTGGTGAACCCTATGTGACCGAACGTCACAACGATACCCGGGCGGGAGGGCTGGGACTCGGGCTTTTCATTGCAAAGACATTGCTGGAACGCTCCGGCGCCACCGTTACCTTCGAAAATCGCGGTTTGAGCGGAACCGGAGCGCGGGTCACAATCGTCTGGCCTCGAGCGCTTATGGACGATAAAAGAGACCGTTGACTTTACCATTCACGTGGAAGCGGCGATAAGAAGAAAAAGCCGACTAAGTTGCCGAAAGGCCTGAGACATGACGACAGAAGACCAGACCCCCATCAGCGCGACAACGGATGACGACGACCCGATCGGAGCTGACAGATCGCTGCTGATCGTCGATGACGACGGTCCCTTCCTGCGCCGGCTTGCCCGGGCCATGGAAACACGCGGATTTATCGTCGATACCGCCGAGACGGTTAGCGAAGGCATTGCCCGTTCCAAGGCTGCGCCGCCCAAATATGCGGTCGTTGATTTGCGGCTTACGGATGGCAATGGTCTCGAGGTCATCGAAGCCATCCGGCAGTACCGGGACGATACGCAGATTGTCGTCCTGACCGGCTACGGCAATATCGCAACCGCCGTTACCGCCGTGAAGCTTGGGGCGCTGGATTATCTTGCCAAACCGGCCGATGCGGACGATGTCTTCAATGCGCTGACGCAGCGCAAGGGTGAAAAGACTGAAGTGCCCGAAAACCCGATGTCGGCCGACCGGGTGCGTTGGGAGCATATTCAGCGCGTTTATGAAATGTGCGAGCGCAACGTCTCGGAAACCGCCCGCCGGCTTAACATGCACCGGCGAACGCTGCAGCGCATTCTGGCGAAACGCGCGCCGAAGTAGAGCATTTACAGTACAAGTGAGAAGCGGTTTTACATCCGGATACGGTCTGGAACCGGGCATTACTCTCCGAAGCTGCGCCCGGTCGTCCACTCCGCCAGCATCAGCCGGGTTGCAGCGGTTCTCGAGAAATCCAGCATCACCGATTTGCGGGTTGCGGGCGGTAATTTATGCTCCGGCGCATCGCGAAGCATATGGGCGCCATAGCCATCCGACAGGATAAGCCCACATTCTTCCGGAAAGATTTCGACCGGCACTTCCGGATGGGTGGCAAAAAAAAGCCGGTCGCAATGCAGGCGGTATTCCGGCCATTTGCGATCGACGCGGAAGTCCTCGATCGAGGATTTGATTTCGATAATCCAGATTTCACCCTTTGCCGAAAGGCTGATGAGATCGGCCCGTCGTCCGCTTGCAAGCGGCAGTTCCGGCAAAACCGAATGTCGCATCTCGTGCAAAAGCACCTGAACGCCGCGGCGCACCAGCATCGCCTTGTCCGACTGGCGACCGTCGATTAACGGATTATTGTTGGTAAGCGAAAGAATAGTCATGGATAAAGGCTACTGAGGCGTTTGGCCTATTGTTGCAAAAAGGCAATCAACCGGCAATTTTAAAGTCACATTCGTCCTGCAGCAGCGTATCGGCTTGCCAAGAACGGCTTAATGGAAAATAACCGATTTATCCAATTAAGCCTACTCCTTCGCACAATTTGGCGAATTTTCCGCGAGAACGATATGCGCATCCGTACCTCATTGACTGCACTCGGTCTGACGGCAGCACTGGCTCTGGCCGGCTGCGCCGAAACCACATCCCAATCATCCGGCCAGGTAGCGGCGTCAGTGCCGGTCGCTAACCCGGTTCCGGCAAAGGTCGAAACCGTCCAGATCTTCAACGATGTTTACGGCCCTGTGACCGACGCGGGCTATGCGCTGCCCGCCATCCCGATCAATCGTGTGAACGAGAAGTTCCGTCGTCAGATCGTCGAATTCCAGAATAACGAACGGCCGGGCACGATCATCGTCAATACGCGTGAGCGTTTCCTTTATTATATCCTGCCCGGCAACCGCGCAGTTCGTTACGGCATCGGCGTTGGCAAGGCTGGTTTTGCCTGGGCCGGCGAAGCCTATGTCGCCTGGAAGCAGGAATGGCCGATGTGGCATCCGCCGAAGGAAATGGCCGACCGCAAGCCGGAAGTCGCAAAGTATGTCGAGGCAGGCATGGGTCCGGGTCTTTCCAACCCGCTCGGCGCGCGCGCCATGTATCTCTTCAACGAAAAGGGACAGGACACGCTGTTCCGTATCCACGGTTCGCCTGAATGGGCATCGATCGGCACCGCCGCCTCTTCAGGCTGCATCCGCATGATCAACCAGGACGTCATCGACCTTTACAGCCGCGTCCGTCCCGGCCGCAGCACCAAGGTTGTCGTGATCCAGTAAGATCAGATACCAGACAAAGAAAAAGCCGCCGTGGAATTCCCGGCGGCTTTTTTGTTTCTGGAGCATTCCCAGTAAAAGTGCATAGCGGTTTTAAGGTAGAGCACGTCGAACATTGCGTTCAGACAAGACGTGCTCTGGAGTGCCTGTCGGCCTCAAGCCGCCTGCTTCGCCTTCAGTTCGAGGCGACGGCGGTGCAGAACCGGTTCCGTATAACCGTTAGGCTGCTCCCGGCCTTTCAGCACAAGTTCGACGGCGGCCTGAAAAGCGACCGATCCTTCAAAGTTGGACGCCATCGGCAGATAGGCCGAATCTCCGGCATTTTGGCTATCGACCACGGCGGCCATGCGTTTCATGGTCTCAACGATCTGCTCTTGCGTAACCACGCCATGGCGCAGCCAGTTTGCCATATGCTGCGCGGAGATGCGCAGCGTGGCGCGGTCCTCCATCAGTCCGACATTGTTGATATCAGGCACCTTGGAGCAGCCGACGCCCTGATCGACCCAGCGCACGACATATCCCAGAATGCCCTGCGCGTTGTTGTCGAGTTCGCGCTGGATTTCCTCGGGCGTCCAATTGGGACGCGGCACGACCGGCACCGATAGAATATCGGAGAGTTTTGCCCGGCCCCGGCTTTTCAGGTCGTCCTGAACGGCTGCGACATCGACCTTGTGATAATGCGTGGCATGCAGCGTCGCAGCCGTGGGTGAAGGTACCCAGGCGGTGTTGGCGCCTGCCTTCGGATGCGCGATCTTCTGCTCCAGCATGGCGGCCATCAGGTCAGGCATTGCCCACATGCCCTTACCGATCTGCGCATGGCCGGAAAGGCCGCATTCCAGACCGATATCGACGTTCCAGTTCTCGTAAGCCGCAATCCAGGCCGCCTGTTTCATATCGCCCTTGCGGATCATCGGACCCGCTTCCATCGAGGTATGAATTTCGTCGCCCGTGCGGTCGAGGAAGCCGGTATTGATGAAGACGACCCGGTCTTTTGCCGCGCGAATGCTTTCCTTGAGGTTGACCGTGGTGCGGCGTTCCTCGTCCATGATGCCCATTTTCATGGTGTTCGGCGCCATGCCGACAAGCTTTTCGGCCCGCGTGAAAATCTCGTTGGCGAAGGCGACTTCCTCCGGCCCGTGCATCTTCGGCTTGACGACATACATGGAACCGGCGCGGGAATTCTGGCGACGGCCGGAGGGGCCGACATCGTAAAGCGCAATCAGCGCTGTGACGACGGCGTCCATGATACCTTCCGGCACCTCGCGGCCATCCTTGTCGAGGATCGCCGGATTGGTCATGAGGTGACCGACATTACGCACCAGCATCAGGGAACGCCCCGGCAGAGTAAGTGCTCCACCATCGGGGGCGGTGTAATAACGATCCGGGTTGAGACTACGGGTGAAGATGTTACCGCCCTTGGAAACCTTCTCCGTCAGGTCGCCGCGCATCAGGCCAAGCCAGTTGCCATAAACCAGCACCTTGTCCTCGGCATCAACAGCGGCAACGGAATCCTCGCAGTCCATGATGGTTGTCAGCGCCGATTCGAGAATGACATCCGAGATGCCCGCCTTGTCACCCTTGCCGATTTCCGTCGAGGGATCGATGACGATCTCGGTGTGCAGACCATTCTTGCCAAGCAGGATCGTTGCCGGCTTTTCCGCATCGCCGGTAAAGCCCTTGAATTGCTCGGCATCTTTCAGGCCCGTTTTGCTGTCACCGATTGCAAGCTGCAAGAGGCCGTCAACGATCTTGAAGCCGGTCACATCCGACCAGCCTGCCGTTTCGAGCGGAGCTGATTCGTTGAGGAAGTTCCGCGCCCAGGCAATGACCTTTTCGCCGCGTTTCGGATTATAGCCCCTGCCCTTTTCCGCACCATCGGCGTCAGAAATGGCATCCGTGCCGTAAAGCGCATCGTAAAGCGAACCCCAGCGGGCATTGGCGGCGTTCAGCGCATAACGGGCATTCATGACCGGCACGACAAGCTGCGGGCCTGCGACAGCGGCAATTTCCGAATCGACGTTGCTGGTTTCGACCTTAAAGCCGGGTCCTTCCGGCAGCAGATAGCCGATTTCCTTCAGGAAGCCCTCATAGACATCAAAATCCGTCGGGGCGCCATTCTGCCGGTACCAGCCATCCAGTTTTTCCTGCAAGGCGTCGCGCTTTGCGAGCAATTCACGATTCTTAGGGGAAAGCTCGTGGACGATGGCGGAAAAGCCTTCGAAGAAGGTTTCTGCATCAAGACCCGTGCCCGGCAGAACGTCATCCGTCAAAAAAGCATAAAGCCTGTCATCAATGGAAAGACCGAATTTATTGGTGCGGCTCACATGCGCCTCCTCTTTATCTTAAGGGCGCAGATTGGACGCTGAGGCAGGCGCTCGTCAATTGCGAGAGGCAACCAAATATTATTTCCGTTTTGGAAAGAATGCCGACGATAATCGTCTTTTTCTACAAAAGCGCCTGCAAATCCTTGATGCGATCGTTCACCAGCCAGCCGTAATAGTTTTCTTCCGGCAAAAGCGGCTGTTCTCCACCTGCGGCGCGCTGACGATTTTTCTGGGCGAGAGCGGCAGCGCGCTGCGCGGATCCGCCGACATTATAAAGCGTGGACGTTACACCAGGATTTTTGGAAACATCCATGTCGGCAATCGACCTGTAGTCGTCGATCGATTTGCGGATGGAAGCTGCCATGAAGGCGAGCGAGCGATCCGGGTCCATGATCGCGGTATAAACGGCGGTCGCATCGTTTTCGTCGAGCTTCTCATAACCTGAGGTTTTCGACACCATGTCGGACAACATCAATGCCGTGAGCGGATTGATCTGGCCGAGACCGAAGGTCTGTCCGGCATAAAAGGGCTGGAAAAATACAGCGCTGAAACGATTGTTCGGATAGGCAACGCCATCTACCGTCTTGCCGCGGAAGCTGTCGTCCCAGACGTCTTCCCGACAGTTCCAAAGGCTATAGGAATCCTTTTTCGACTGGCACCTGGCGAATTGCGAATGCGTCAGAAACTGCGCGATGGTTTCGTCCTTGTAGCCGAAACGGAAGCTGCTGCCGGCATAGGAGGCGGCCTTGACGTAGTAGGATTGCAGGCGGTCATAGGCGTCGACGTTATAGGTATGCTCGCCGACAATCGCCCCGATCATGTGGATCGGATCGATACCGTAGCGCCCGGCGGTAGACTTGATCTTGCCGATCAGTGCCTTGTCGGAAGACAGGAGGTCGATCACCTTCTGGTATTTACGCTCGAAAGACGTATTGGAACCCTTGGTTCGACGTGCGGAAGCCCCCGGAATGCCCGGCTGTTCGGCATTGCGATTGCCAGGCGGGACGACCGTCGCGGCCTCGGCATAAGAAGACGAGACGACGGTGAACGTCAAAGCGGCGGCAAATGCCAGAAGAGTTTTGCGCACGAGCGAATGCCTTTTCTCAAGCCGACCTCTCCCGAACCAAGAGAAAACCGGACCATTCCATAAAGCGGTTCCAACCGGAATGCAGCCTTTCCCATAAACAAAAAGGGGGCTGAATGCGAGACAAGGCCGTAAAATAAAAGAGTGCGGCAAATGTGGCCGCACTCTCGTGTCTTTGCTCTCCAAGATATTCAGAGAATATAGCGGGACAAATCCGTATCGGCGGCAAGATCGCCGACGTGCTTTTTGACATATTCCTGATCGATCTTGACGGCAGAGCCACCACGATCGGGTGCGTTGAAGGAAATCTCGTCGAGAACACGCTCCATCACTGTCTGAAGGCGGCGCGCACCGATATTCTCGACCGACGAGTTGAGATGAACAGCCACGTCGGCCAGAGCGTCGATCGCATCGTCCGTGAAGTCGAGATCGAGTTCTTCCGTCGCCATCAGCGCCTTGTACTGGCGGATGAGGCTTGCTTCCGTCTCGGTCAGGATACGGCGGAAGTCCTCCTTCGTCAGCGGCTTCAGCTCGACACGGATCGGCAGGCGGCCCTGAAGCTCCGGCAGAAGGTCGGACGGCTTTGCCACATGGAACGCGCCGGATGCGATGAACAGAACGTGGTCGGTTTTCACCGGCCCGTATTTCGTCGAGACGGTCGTGCCTTCAACGAGCGGCAGAAGATCGCGCTGCACGCCTTCACGCGAGACGCCGGCACCCATGCCGCCGTCGCGGGCGGCAATCTTGTCGATCTCATCGAGGAAGACGATGCCGTCATTTTCCACCGACTTCACCGCTTCACGCTGGATCATGTCATTATCGAGCAGCTTGTCGGATTCGTCGCGAACGAGATCGGTATAGGATTTCGAGACGGTGGTGCGCACCTTCTTGGTACGTCCGCCCATCGCCTTGCCGAACATTTCCGACAGGTTGAGAACGCCGATATTGGCGCCCGGCATGCCAGGGATTTCAAAGCCGGGCATTCCCGAACCGCTGTCGGCCACTTCGATGTCGATTTCCTTGTCGTCCAGCTCGCCGTCGCGCAGCTTCTTGCGGAAGCTCTCACGTGTCGCGGGTGACGCGGTCGATCCGACCAGTGCGTCGAGCACCCGCTCTTCGGCGCTCTGATGCGCCTTGGCCTGTACTTCCGCGCGCTTCTTTTCACGCACGAGGCCAATGCCGATCTCGACCAGATCGCGGATGATCTGCTCGACATCGCGACCGACATAACCGACTTCGGTAAATTTGGTCGCTTCGACCTTGATGAAGGGCGCGCCGGCAAGCTTGGCGAGACGGCGGGAAATCTCCGTCTTGCCGACACCGGTCGGTCCGATCATCAGGATGTTTTTCGGCATCACTTCGTCGCGCAGGCTCTCATCGAGCTGCTGGCGACGCCAACGGTTGCGCAGTGCAATCGCGACCGCACGTTTCGCATCATGCTGGCCGATGATGTGGCGGTCCAATTCCGAGACAATTTCCCGGGGAGAAAAAGTGGTCATTCTGTCCTCTCGGCTTTCCTGTTCCGGCCGGCCATTCTGGCCCGGCCCACAGGACCCTTGGGTGAGAAATGGGGGTGAGAAATATGCTTACTCGGCGTCGAGGCTTTCGATGACGAGGTTATGGTTGGTGTAAACACAGATATCGGCGGCGATATCGAGCGACTTGCGCGCCACCTCCTCTGCCGACTTGTCCGTATCCATCATGGCGCGGGCAGCCGCAAAGGCGTAGTTGCCGCCGGAGCCGATGGCGATCGCGCCATGTTCAGGTTCCAGCACGTCACCATTACCGGTGATGGCGAGTGTCGTGGATTTGTCGGCCACCAGCATCATGGCTTCGAGGTTGCGCAGATATTTATCCGTGCGCCAGTCCTTTGCAAGCTCTACGGCCGCGCGCATGAGCTGACCGGGATATTGCTCGAGTTTCTTTTCGAGACGGTCGAGCAGCGTGAAGGCATCCGCCGTTGCGCCGGCAAAACCGGCAATCACTTCACCCTTGCCAATGCGTCGAACCTTGCGGGCATTGCCCTTCATGACGGTCTGGCCAAGACTTACCTGACCATCGCCAGCCATGACGACCTTGCCGCCCTTCCTGACTGTAATAATCGTTGTCATCAAACACCTGTCTGCCCTACCGGGCCTGCGGTTAACGGGCCGGCATCCGGCCCTTCTGGGCATCTATGTAAGTTTGCTTTTCACGATTGCAAATCCTGCCCGCACTGCACTGTTTTGCGCAGATCATGCAAGACGATGGAACAACTGGATATTTGTGTCTCGTGCTGATAAGGAACGGCGACATTTTCACGGAGCGGCCACAGATGGCAGAACGTAAAGGCGAGATCATCCGCAAGACCAACGAAACCTCGGTTTCGGTGCGCGTGGATATCGACGGCACCGGCAAGTCGACAATTTCCACCGGGGTGGGATTTTTCGATCATATGCTGGACCAGCTGAGCCGCCATTCGCTGATCGACATGGATATCGAGGTTCAAGGTGACCTGCATATCGATGATCACCATACGGTCGAAGATACCGGCATCGCCATCGGCCAGGCCATCGCGAAGGCGTTGGGTGACAGGCGCGGCATTACCCGCTACGCCTCGCTCGATCTTGCCATGGATGAGACGATGACCAAGGCTGCCGTGGATATTTCCGGCCGTCCCTTCCTTGTGTGGAATGTCAACTTCTCCGCGCCGAAGATCGGCACATTCGACACCGAGCTTGTGCGCGAATTCTTTCAGGCGCTGGCCCAGAATGCCGGCATCACGCTGCATATCCTGAACCATTACGGCGCCAACAACCATCATATCGCCGAAACATGCTTCAAGGCCGTTGCCCGCGTTCTTCGCGCGGCAACCGAGATCGACCCCCGGCAGGCAGGCCGCGTTCCCTCGACAAAGGGCATGCTGGCCTGACCGCCAAAGCTGTCAGGAAGCCCATGACAAGCTATCTCGTTCTGGAAGCCCCCAACGGGCCGGACAGGGACCACAAGACGACCCGCTTCATAGCAGACCGTTTCGTCTGGCTGGCACTTATTGCGCCCTGGCTGTGGCTGGCCGTAAACCGGCTGTGGCTGGCCGCGATCGTCGTATTTGCAGTTCTCGTTCTGGCCGGTTGGGCATCAATGTTACTCGGATTCGAACCGGTGGGCATTTTGTGCAGCGTCGCCATTGCCCTCATCACTGCACTGGAGGGGCGCGATTTTCTCGTCCGGCACCTGATAGGCAAGGGCTGGAAGATGACCTCGGTCATTTCCGCCCCTGACCTTTCGAGTGCCGAAGAGATATATTTCTCCGATCTTTCCGAAAATACCGAGCCGTCGGGACAGCTGTCGCAGCCGGTATGGACACCCTCGCCGCAGAAGAGCGGTGACAAAAACTTCGTCAACGATCCCTCCGGATCGTTTCTTTTCGACTTGAATGGAAGGCGCTGACATGCGCGTCGCGATCATCGACTACGGTTCTGGCAACCTGCGTTCGGCCACCAAGGCTTTCGAGCGCGCCGCCCGCGAAGCCGGCATTAATGCAACCATTGACCTGACCGATAAGCCGGATCACGTCGCATCTGCGGACCGCATCGTACTGCCAGGCGTCGGCGCCTATGCCGATTGCCGCGCCGGTCTCGAAGCTGTGCCCGGCATGCATGAGGCGCTTATCGAAGCCGTCGAGAAAAAAGCTCATCCCTTCCTCGGCATCTGCGTCGGAATGCAGCTGATGTCTTCGCGCGGTCTCGAAAAGACTGTCAGCACGGGGCTTGGCTGGATCGAAGGCGATGTCATTGAAATGACGCCCTCCGATCCGACGCTTAAAATCCCGCAGATTGGCTGGAATACGCTGGAAATCCGGCATCAGCATCCCCTGTTCGACGGTATCAGGACCGGCGCTGACGGCTTGCATGCCTATTTCGTGCATTCCTATCATCTGGCGGCGAAACATCCGGCGGATGTCATCGCCACCACCAATTACGGTGGCGCGATGACGGCTTTCGTTGGTCGCGACAATATGGCTGGCGCGCAGTTCCACCCGGAAAAAAGCCAGACGCTCGGCCTCGCCCTGATTTCCAATTTCCTGCGCTGGAAGCCCTGACATGATTCTTTTTCCCGCAATCGATCTTAAAGACGGCCAGTGCGTTCGCCTGAAACTCGGCGATATGGAGCAGGCAACCGTTTACAATACGGACCCCGGCGCGCAGGCGAAATCCTTCGAGGACCAAGGCTTCGAGTGGCTGCATGTCGTCGATCTCAACGGTGCCTTCGCTGGCCAGACGGTGAATGGCGAAGCGGTAGATGCCATTCTCAAGGCCACGACAAACCCGGTGCAGCTTGGCGGCGGCATCCGCACTCTCGATCATATTGAGGCGTGGCTCAGCCGTGGGCTTGCCCGCGTCATTCTCGGCACCGTGGCGGTACGCGATCCCGTTCTGGTTATCGAAGCCTGCAAGCGTTTCCCCGGTCAGGTCGCTGTCGGCATCGACGCCAAAGGCGGCAAGGTTGCTGTTGAGGGCTGGGCGGAAGCCTCAGAACTCGGCGTCATCGAACTTGCCAAACGTTTCGAAGGTGCCGGCGTTGCCGCCATCATCTACACCGATATCGATCGCGACGGCATTCTGGCTGGCATCAACTGGGCCTCGACACTCGAACTGGCAGATGCCGTGTCGATCCCGGTCATCGCCTCCGGCGGCCTTGCTTCCATCGAAGACATCAAGCGCATGTTGCAGCCGGATGCCGCAAAGCTAGAGGGCGCAATTTCAGGCCGCGCGCTTTATGACGGGCGCATCGATCCTGCCGAGGCGCTCGCCCTCATCAAGGCTGCCAAGGAGATAAGCGCATGACCCTCAAAGCCCGCGTTATTCCCTGCCTCGATGTAAAAGACGGCCGAGTCGTCAAGGGTGTGAACTTCGTCGATCTTATCGACGCCGGCGACCCAGTCGAGGCGGCGAAGGCCTATGATGCGGCGGGAGCGGACGAACTCTGCTTTCTCGACATCACTGCCTCGTCCGACAATCGCGACACGATTTTCGACGTGGTATCGCGCACGGCCGACCATTGCTTCATGCCGCTGACCGTCGGCGGCGGCGTCCGCGCCGTGGCTGACATCCGCAAGCTGCTTCTCTGCGGTGCAGACAAGGTCTCCATCAATTCCGCAGCGGTGAAAGATCCTGATTTCGTCGCGCAGGCTGCCGACAAATTCGGCAACCAGTGTATCGTCGTCTCCATCGACGCCAAGCGGGTTTCGAAGGACGGGGAAGACGGGCGCTGGGAGATCTTCACGCATGGCGGACGTCAGCCAACCGGAATCGACGCCGTGGAATTTGCCATCAAGATGGTCGAACGCGGTGCCGGCGAATTGCTCGTCACCTCGATGGACCGCGATGGCACCAAAAGCGGATACGATATCGGCCTGACACGCAGCATTGCCGATCAGGTTCGCGTGCCCGTCATCGCCTCGGGTGGCGTCGGAACGCTGGATGATCTGGTAGCCGGCGTTCGCGATGGCCATGCGACTGCGGTGCTTGCCGCTTCCATCTTCCACTTCGGCACCTATTCGATCGGGCAAGCCAAGAGCTACATGGCCGAGCATGGCATCGCCATGCGTCTCGACTGATTGCAGGAACCTTTCCATGAGCGCATTTTCCCTTTCCGATCTGGAACGCATCGTCGCGACACGCGCCGCCGCCTCTCCCGATGAATCCTGGACGGCCAAACTTGTTGCGGCGGGCCAGGAACGTGCGGCGAAAAAACTGGGCGAAGAGGCTGTTGAGGCCGTGATCGCCGCCATCGCGAAAGACCGCGACGGGCTGAAAAACGAGGCCGCCGATCTGCTTTATCACCTGCTGGTGGTGTTGAAGATCGCCGACATTCCCCTTGCCGACGTCTTTGCCGAGCTGGAGCGCCGGACCGGACAGACCGGACTTGCGGAAAAGGCAGCGAGGCCGACATCATGAATGTCAAGGCAGGCAGCGGGGAGAGAGGCATGCCGAGCACACTCGATCATTTCCGCCCGGATGAATATTCGCCCTATCACTTCTTCAGCTCGGAAGAATGGGCAAAGTTTCGCGCCGACACACCACTCACCCTTTCCGCCGACGAGGTCAAAAGACTGCGTTCGCTGGACGACCCGATTGATCTGGACGAAGTGCGGCGTATCTATCTGTCGCTGTCGCGCCTCCTGTCATCGCATGTGGAAGCATCGCAGCTGCTGTTCGAACAGCGCAACCGCTTCCTGAACATGGCGGATGTCAACAAGACGCCCTTCGTCATCGGCATTGCCGGGTCGGTGGCGGTTGGAAAATCGACAACGGCGCGTATTTTGAAGGAGCTTCTGGCCCGCTGGCCCTCCAGCCCGAAGGTCGATCTCATCACCACCGACGGGTTTCTTTACCCGAACGAGGTGCTGCGGCGCGAAAACCTGATGGAGCGCAAGGGCTTTCCGGAAAGCTACGACATCGGTGCGCTGCTGCGTTTCCTCTCGGCGATCAAGGCGGGCCAGCCGAATGTGAAGGCGCCACGCTACTCGCATCTGACCTATGACGTGCTGCCGAACGAATTCACTGTCATCGACCAGCCGGATATCCTCATCTTCGAAGGCATCAACGTGCTGCAATCACGCGACCTGCCGGCGGGCGGGCGGATCGTGCCGATCGTTTCCGACTTCTTCGATTTCTCGATCTACATCGATGCGGATGAGGACTTCATTCACAACTGGTATGTGAACCGGTTCATGAATCTGCGGCAAACCGCCTTCCGAGACCCGAATTCATTCTTCAATCGCTATGCGTCGATCAGCGAAGAGGCGGCGCTCAGCATTGCCGAGGGCCTCTGGCAGAACATCAACCTGAAGAACCTGCGCCAGAACATCGTGCCCACGCGTCCACGCGCCGATCTTATCCTGCGCAAGGGCAAAAACCACCTGATCGACACGGTGGCGCTTCGCAAGTTGTGAACGATGCCGCAAAAGCGGCATCTCCATCGCAGCGGTTAAAATCCGTTATTAGGCAAGGTCAGGAATGCGCAAAACCTGACCGGGATAGATTTTATCGGGATGGGTCAGCATCGGCTTGTTGGCTTCGAAGATGATGTTGTTCTTGCCGCCATTTGCCTTGCCGTACTGGGCTTCAGCGATCTTCCAGAGATTATCGCCCTTCTTGACCGTGTAGAAAACGGGTTCCTTCGCCGGCGCTTCTGCCACCGTCAGCTCGCCGGCCTCGACCTTGGAAATGCCGAGCGTATTGCCAACGGCGATGACCGCTTTTTCGAAAATCGACTGGTCGGCCACTTCGCCCTTCAGAACGACCTTATCGTTCACCACCTCGACCTGAACCTTGTCGGTGCCGAGATCGTGGGAAGCGAGTTCTTTTTTGACGGCTTCGACATCGGGGGCATCATCTCCACCGATACCAAGCTTCTTTCCCGCTTCCTTGATGAAATTGAACAGACCCATAGCACCCTCCTTGGTTGTAGGAGATTTACCAGACGATATCTGAAGGTCTATGACAAGTGCGAAACATTTTGCCGTCCAGCGCGACCTAGTCGCCTGATGGCTTGCCACGCATTTTCTTGACATCCGACCGGCCGGATTTTGCCTTGAGGCGGCGCTCGACGGAACCCTTGGTCGGCTTGGTGGCCTTGCGCACCGGCGGCGGCGGCGCTGCCGCTTCAAGGATCAGTTCCTTCAGCCGTTCACGCGCGTCTTCGCGATTGCGCTCCTGGCTTCGAAACCGGCTCGCCTCGATCATGAGCACGCCTTCTTTCGAAACACGCCGCCCGCCCAGACGCAGCGCATTCGCCTTCACCCGTTCCGGCAGGGAGGGAGAATTGGCGATGTCGAAAAACAGCTGAACCGCCGTCGAGACCTTGTTGACATTCTGGCCACCCGGCCCGCCGGCCAGCACGAATTGCTCCGTCAGCTCCCAGCCGGCGATGGTAATTCGGTTGCTGATGTAAAGCGGGGCGCTGGCCATGTTTTTTCTCCGCGCCGGTGATGCCACAGATCGAGAAAAATGAAAACAAGGCACGAAACGAAAGAACCCGGCACAAGGCCGGGTTCCCCTCCTCCTCATAAACGAGGCTTATTCATTCTGCCGCGAGCAGCAGTCCCGGTGCTGCATCGCGCACCTTGCTGTCGACGTGATCTTCGAACTTGGTGAAGTTCGTAACGAACATCGACACAAGCTTCTTCGCCTGCGCGTCGTAAGCTGCGCCGTCGGCCCAGGTCGAACGCGGGTCGAGGATCGCGGCATCGACGCCTTCCAGCGACAGCGGCACGGCGAAACCGAAATTCGCATCGGTGCGGAATTCGGCGCCCTTCAGCTCGCCGGTGAGGGCTGCCGTCAGAAGCGCGCGGGTCGCCTTGATGGGCATACGCTTGCCGATGCCGTAAGCACCGCCGGTCCAGCCGGTGTTGACCAGCCAGCAGTCCACGCCATGCTTGCCGATCAGCTCACGCAGCAGGTTGCCGTATTCCGCCGGGTGGCGCGGCATGAAGGGTGCACCGAAGCAGGTGGAGAATGTCGCTTCCGGCTCAGTCACGCCCTTTTCCGTCCCGGCAACCTTTGCCGTGTAGCCGGAAAGGAAGTGGTACATGGCCTGTTCCGGCGTCAGCCGGGCAATCGGCGGCAGCACGCCGAAGGCATCCGCCGTCAGCATGATGATCGTCTTCGGATGACCGGCAATGCCCGTTTCCGATGCATTCGGAATGAAGTGCAGCGGATAGGCACTGCGGGTGTTTTCCGTCAGCGAATTGTCGTTGAAATCCGGAACACGGTTTTCGTCCAGCACGACGTTTTCGAGAACGGTGCCGAAACGGCGGGTCGCGGCATAGATTTCCGGCTCAGCTTCGGCCGACAGCTTGATCGCCTTGGCGTAGCAGCCGCCTTCGAAATTGAAGATGCCGTGCTCGCCCCAGCCGTGCTCATCGTCGCCGATCAGCGTACGCGACGGATCAGCCGACAGCGTGGTCTTGCCGGTGCCGGACAGGCCGAAGAACACGGCGGAATCACCCTCGGGACCGACATTGGCCGAGCAATGCATCGGCATGACGCCCTTGGCCGGCAGCAGGTAGTTCAGCACCGTGAAGACCGACTTCTTGTTTTCACCGGCATAGGAGGTACCGCCGATGAGGACGAGACCATTGGTGAGATCGCAGGCGATGACGGTTTCCGAACGGACGCCGTGACGCGCCGGATCAGCCTTGAAGCTCGGCAGATTGATGATGGTCAGCTTCTGTTTGAAGCCTGCCAGTTTCTCCCGCTTCGGGCGGATGAGCAGGTTGCGGATGAACAGCGAATGCCAGGCAAGCTCAGTGACGACACGGGTCGACAGGGCGTTTTCCTCATCGGCACCGCCGATCAGATCCTGAACATAGAGCGTCTTGCCGGCGGCGTGCGCAAGCATGTCCTGACGCAGCAGCTCGAAGTTTTCCGGCGACAGCGGCTTGTTGTTGTCCCACCAGATAGTGTCTTCGGTGGAAGCGTCGCGGACGACGAATTTGTCCTTCGGAGAACGGCCCGTATGCTGACCGGTAACGGCACGAAGTGCGCCATCCGCCGTCAGCTCGGCTTCGCCGTTGCGGATCGCCTCTTCGTACAATTCGCTTTCGTTGAGGTTATAAAAGACACGGGAGGCCTCGCCCAGTCCGAGTTCCGCAACTCCATTGGCAGGATTATGAACCCCAAGCTCGTTCATGACGCGTTCCTTGTAAATGACGATAAGGCCGTTGAAATTTTCACGGAAAATACGTGGCGGCTTTTAGAAACGCAAGAGTGAAACTTTAAATAACTTAGTGATTTCAATATATTAATCGATTTAAAAGATTTTATTTCTTTTTAAATCGGTTGAAGACGCATTAGAATCCAGCTGCGGCGTTTTCCCGGAATTGGCCTAGTCACACCAGGCGATTTGGTTGTGAGTTTTCCTTTGCCACAATTTGTTCCACCTTTATACTCATGAGAGTGGCTCGCGGCGCGCAACCTTGGCTGGGTGGATGTCGGGAGTTACGAGAAAATGACGATGGAGACCAACTACATGCAGACGATCGCGCTTGTCGACGACGACCGGAATATTCTCACTTCGGTATCGATCGCGCTCGAAGCCGAAGGCTACCGGGTCGAAACGTATACGGACGGCGCCTCCGCGCTTGACGGACTGATTGCCCGTCCGCCGCAGCTCGCCATTTTCGACATCAAGATGCCGCGCATGGACGGCATGGAGCTTTTGCGGCGTCTTCGCCAGAAATCGGATATTCCGGTTATCTTCCTGACCTCCAAGGATGAAGAGATCGACGAATTGTTCGGCCTGAAGATGGGTGCTGACGATTTCATCACAAAACCCTTCTCGCAGCGCCTTCTGGTGGAACGCGTCAAGGCCATCCTGCGCCGCGCCAGCAGCCGCGAGGCTTCCGCTGCGACCGGCGGCAGCACGCTGAAGCCGACGGCTGATCAACAGGCGCGTACGCTCGAACGCGGCCAGCTGGCCATGGATCAGGAACGCCACACCTGCACCTGGAAGGGCGAGCCGGTGACGCTGACCGTTACCGAATTCCTTATCCTGCATTCGCTTGCACAGCGGCCAGGCGTGGTGAAAAGCCGCGACGCGCTGATGGATGCGGCCTACGACGAACAGGTCTATGTTGACGACCGCACGATCGACAGCCACATCAAGCGGCTTCGCAAGAAGTTCAAACTGGTCGATGGTGACTTCGATATGATTGAAACGCTTTATGGCGTAGGATATCGCTTCCGCGAAGCGGCTTGAACGAGCCGCAATCGGGAGAGACCACCGGAATTGTGGTGGCGAGGACATAGACTTGTTGAAGAAAACGCCGGAAACCGTCTCGGACAGTGACGATGCCGAAGATCGCGGCAGCGAACGCCGCCATCGTATCCATCCGCTGACGATCGTCCGACGCATTTTTGGCAATGCGGTGTTTTCCAGCCTCACGCGCCGCATCCTTTTCTTCAACGTGGCCGCGACGGTCGTTCTGGTCGGTGGCATTCTCTACCTCAACCAGTTCCGCGAGGGGCTGATCGATGCGCGGGTGGAAAGCCTTTTGACGCAGGGCGAGATCATCGCCGGCGCCATCTCGGCCTCCGCCTCGGTGGATACCAACTCCATCACCATCAATCCGGAAAAGCTGCTGGAATTGCAGGCGGGGCAAAGCATCACGCCCGCCCCCAATGACGAGGACTTGAGTTTCCCGATCAATCCGGAACGGGTGGCGCCGGTGCTGCGCCGGCTGATTTCGCCGACACGGACCCGCGCTCGGCTTTTCGACGCCGATGCCAACCTGCTTCTCGATTCTCGCCATCTCTATTCCCGCGGCCAGGTCCTGCGCTTCGATCTGCCGCCGGTGACGCCGGAAACCCAGACCTGGGGTGAATGGTTCACCAGCATGTTCAACCGCATGCTGCAACCGAGCAGCCTACCGCAATACAAGGAAGCGCCAGGTGGCGACGGCTCGATCTATCCGGAGGTGATGAATGCGCTGACCGGCGTGCGCGGCGCAGTCGTTCGCGTTACGGAAAAGGGTGAGCTAATCGTTTCGGTCGCCGTTCCGGTGCAGCGCTTCCGGGCCGTGCTCGGGGTTCTGCTCCTGTCCACGCAGGCCGGCGATATCGACAAGATCGTGCATGCGGAGCGCCTCGCCATCATGCGCGTGTTCGGCATCGCCACGCTCGTCAACATCGTACTTTCCCTGCTGTTGTCCTCCACCATCGCCACGCCGCTCCGGCGGCTTTCGGCGGCTGCGATCCGCGTGCGTCGCGGAGCGAGAACCCGCGAGGAGATACCGGACTTTTCGGCGCGTCAGGATGAAATCGGCAACCTTTCCATAGCGCTTCGTGAAATGACGACGGCGCTCTACGACCGTATCGACGCAATCGAAAGTTTCGCCGCCGATGTCAGCCACGAGCTCAAGAACCCGCTGACTTCGCTGCGCAGCGCCGTGGAAACCCTGCCGCGTGCCAAGACGGAAGAGTCCAAACAGCGGCTGACAGAGATCATCTTCCACGATGTCCGCCGCCTCGACCGCCTGATCAGCGATATTTCGGATGCCTCGCGGCTCGATGCCGAACTGGCGCGTGTCGATGCATCGCCGCTGGATCTCGACGTTCTTATGAAGGGTCTGGTGGATATCTCCCGCCAGATCAGCACAAAGAAAAAGAGCGTGGCGATCGACTATGTCGCCGACCGGAAGGCGGGAGCCAAAACCTCCTTCGTCGTGAACGGTCACGATCTTCGCATCGGGCAGATTGTCACCAACCTGATCGAGAATGCGCGCTCTTTCGTTTCCGAGGAAAGCGGCCGCATCACCGTGCGCCTTTCCCGTCACAAGGACCGCTGCATCGTGCAGGTGGAAGACAATGGCCCCGGCATTCAGGCCGAGGATATCGACCGGATTTTCGAGCGCTTCTACACCGACCGACCGGCAAGCGAAGGTTTCGGCCAGAATTCCGGCCTTGGCCTTTCCATCAGCCGCCAGATCGCCGAAGCCCATGGCGGCAGCCTCAGGGCAGAAAATGTCGTCGACAAATACGGCGTGATATCAGGCGCGCGCTTCACCCTGTCGCTGCCGGCGGCCGAAACCCATGAACGCTGAACGCTTCAACCTGCACGCAACCGCCATTGTCGTTGACAACACCGGCATTCTCTTCACCGGACCGTCCGGCAGCGGCAAAAGCGAGCTTGCTTTCAGCTTTCTGACGGAGGCGCAACGGTGCGGATTGCCGGCGGCACTGATCGCGGATGATCAGATTTTCGTGTATCGCGACGGCGAAAACATTATCGCCGAGCGGCCGGAAGCGATTGCCGGACTACTGGAATTGCGCGGCAGCGGCATCGTTAACGTCAACAGCGTCCCGAGCGCCGGACTAAATTTCGCCGTTACGACAGTTCTTTCACCGGAAAATCCAAGACTTCCGGAAGATGACGAGGTGTTGTTGCTGCCCTGCGGCGGGCATCTTCCGCTTCTGCGTATTCCGCTTTCCAGTCTTACGCCCTATGGAAAATTTGCTGCACTTGCTCAAAATCTTTTTAAAACGAACGTGAAGTGACCACGATTCAGGCGATTTTAGGCTTGCGATTCGCATTTTCCTCATCAAGATGAAATCCCACCGATGGACAGGATTGCCGCGTTGCGATAGTCGGCAATGAGAGTGCGTGTGCAAGGGAGCATTTCATGATCGGACTAGTGCTTGTCACCCATGGCAAGCTGGCTGAGGAGTTTCGCCATGCGTTGGAGCATGTCGTCGGTCCCCAGAAATTGATCGAGACGGTTTGTATCGGTCCCGAAGACGACATGGATCAGCGCCGGCAGGATATCATCGACGCCGTTACGCGCGTCAATGATGGAAATGGCGTCATTATTCTGACGGATATGTTCGGTGGCACACCGTCCAATCTTGCCATCTCCGTCATGAACAACGGTAATGTCGAAGTCATCGCCGGGGTCAATCTTCCCATGCTGATAAAACTCGCAGGCGTTCGCAGCGAAGACAACATGGACAAGGCGCTCCAGGACGCATCCGACGCCGGTCGCAAATACATCAACGTCGCCAGCCGCGTTTTAAGCGGCAAATAAGAAGTCAGCCCCATGTCGCCTCACTCCCGGGAATTGCCGATCATCAACAAGCGCGGTCTCCACGCCCGGGCATCTGCGAAATTCGTGCAGATGGTCGAGGGTTTCGACGCGACGATTACGGTGTCGAAGGACGGAATGACCGTTGGCGGCACCTCCATCATGGGTCTGATGATGCTGGCGGCCAGCCCGGGATGCAGTGTCTATGTCGAGGCGAGCGGCAACCAGGCGGAAGAGGCGCTCGCCGCACTTGAGGCACTTGTTGCCGACCGCTTCGGCGAAGAAGCCTGACCCCACCGCCATATAAAGACATAAAGACTTCTTTATATCGTTATTGCCAGATCGTTTTTGGCCTGCTAAACCGCTGCTACGTTTAAAAGCCGGGCCAATAGGCATGGCATTTCTGATCTGGAGAACTTCATGAGCCTTGAGAAGGACTACATCATCGCCGATATCAACCTTGCCGCATTCGGCCGCAAGGAACTGGACATCGCCGAAACCGAAATGCCTGGCCTTATGTCCTGCCGCAAGGAATTCGGCGAGAGCAAGCCCCTGAAGGGCGCACGTATCACCGGTTCTCTTCACATGACGATCCAGACCGGCGTTCTGATCGAGACGCTGAAGGAACTGGGCGCGGACATCCGCTGGGCGTCCTGCAACATCTTCTCGACGCAGGACCATGCCGCAGCAGCCATTGCAGCGGCCGGCATTCCTGTTTTCGCGGTCAAGGGTGAGAGCCTGACGGAATATTGGGAATATACCGACAAGATCTTCCAGTGGACCGATGGCGGCCTCTCCAACATGATCCTCGATGATGGCGGCGATGCCACCATGTACATTCTGCTCGGCGCGCGCGCCGAAGCCGGTGAGGACGTTCTTTCCAACCCCGGTTCGGAAGAAGAGGAAATTCTTTTCGCGCAGATCAACAAGCGCCTCAAGGCTTCCCCCGGCTGGTTCACCAAGCAGCGTGACGCGCTGAAGGGCGTGACGGAAGAAACGACGACAGGCGTTCATCGTCTTTACGATCTCGCCAAGAAGGGCCTCCTGCCCTTCCCGGCCATCAACGTCAACGACAGCGTCACCAAGTCCAAGTTCGACAACAAATACGGCTGCAAGGAATCGCTGGTAGACGGCATTCGCCGCGCAACAGACGTGATGATGGCTGGCAAGGTTGCCGTGGTCTGCGGTTACGGCGATGTCGGCAAGGGTTCCGCCGCCTCGCTGCAGGGCGCTGGCGCCCGCGTGAAGGTCACGGAAATCGACCCGATTTGCGCGCTTCAGGCCGCCATGGACGGTTTCGAGGTCGTTCGCCTGGAAGACGTTGTGTCTTCCGCTGACATCTTCATCACCACCACCGGCAACAAGGACGTTATCCGCATCGAGCACATGCGCGAGATGAAGGACATGGCCATCGTCGGCAATATCGGCCATTTCGACAATGAAATTCAGGTCGCTTCGCTGCGTAACCTCAAGTGGACAAACATCAAGCCGCAGGTCGACATGATCGAGTTCCCGAAGGGCAACCGCATCATCCTGCTGTCCGAAGGCCGCCTGCTGAACCTTGGCAATGCCACAGGTCACCCTTCCTTCGTCATGTCGGCGTCGTTCACCAACCAGGTGCTGGGCCAGATCGAGCTTTTCACCAAGCCGGGTGAATACAAGAATGAAGTCTACGTGCTGCCGAAGCACCTCGACGAAAAGGTTGCACGACTTCATCTCGAGAAGCTTGGCGTGCGCCTGACCGAACTTTCCGACCTTCAGGCTGATTATATCGGCATCTCGAAGCAGGGTCCGTTCAAGGCAGAACACTACAGATATTAATTTCATAGTTAATATCCACTGAAATTACACAATATGTAGATGCCGTGCGCTTGACAAAGCGCGCGGCATCTTTTTTGCGCACTCCCTTTCCGCAAATTTATGAAGACGGTATTGTCATCGAACTTGATTCGGACACGCCAAAGGGCGGCGGGGACGAAATGGGATGTCTTGTCGAAGATGCGGCACATAGGACGGAGACAGACCGGGGATGACGGTTCACAATTCGGATCTGCGCGAGCAGACAGTTCAACGCGTTGAAAACACGCATGCTGGCGTGGCATTGGGCGCGGCCATGGCGCGTTGCCGGCTGGCGATCAGTGCTGTGCGGACAGGCTTTTCACGGCTTCCCGTCCTGATGTCCGGCACGGTTCTCGCCGGTTCTGCAAATGTGGCGCTGGCGCAGGACGGTCTTGTCGCAAAGACCGGCGCGCGGCTGTTTTCATCCGGAGAAACCATCACCTATTCGCTTTTTGTCGGCATGCTTTCGGCAACGCTGTTTTCCGTCGTCTGGCTGGTGCGCCAGCGCGGTAATATCGAGGCGGAGAGCGGTGAATACCGCAAGGCGCTGGCAGAATCCCACCACAAGATCGCGAAATACGAGGCGCTTATCTCCGACAAGAGCCGGCGCATCGTCATCTGGGACGGCGTGGACAAGCGCCCCGAATTTCTGGGGCAGCTGCCCGTAGAGACGGGCGCACCGCAGGCGGATCACGATTTTCTGGCCTTCGGGCGCTGGCTGAAGCCATCATCCGCGAGCCAGCTTGAAAAATCCCTCGAAAAACTTCGCAGCCACGCACAGAGTTTCGATCTGACCATCGAGACGCAGCGCGGCGAAGTCATTGAAGTTCAAGGCCGGGTTTCCGGCGGCAATGCCTTCGCGCGTTTCGTCGCCCTCAACAACCTGCGCGCCGAACTGGCCGAATTGCAGGTGGAGCGCGAGCGCCTGATCGCCTCGGTCTCCACGTTTCAGGAACTTCTCGATTCAATCGAACAGCCCGTCTGGCGGCGCAATGGCGAAGGCGAACTCATATGGGTGAACCACGCCTATGCGCACGCTGTGGATGCGCGCGATGCCGAACAGACCATTCAGGAGAAACGCGAGCTTCTGAACACCGTTACCCGGCAGAAGATACGTGCGGCCGCGACGCCGAGTTCCCCCTACCATGATCGCATTTCGACGGTGGTTTCCGGAAACCGTACCTTCTTCGACGTTGTCGATATCAAGACGGCGGGCGGTTCTGCAGGCATCGCCATCGATGCTACCGAGGCGGAAACCACCCGCGAGGAAATGAAGCGGGTTCTGAAAAGCCACGCCGAAACGCTGGATCATCTCGCAACGCCCGTCGCCATTTTCGACGGCCGGCAGCGGCTGCAATTCTACAATCAGGCCTTTGCCACCCTGTGGGGCTTCGATTTGGTTTTCCTGGAATCCGGCCCCGATAATTCCGAGCTTCTCGATAGGCTGCGCACCGCCGGCAAATTGCCCGAGCAGCTGAACTGGAAAAACTGGAAAGAGACGGCACTCTCCGTTTACCGCTCTCTCGATACCAAGACCGATCTGTGGCATCTGCCCAACGGCCAGACGTTGCGGGTTATCGCGACCGCCCACCCGCAGGGTGGCGCGACATGGGTCTTCGAGAACCTGACCGAACAGGTCGATCTACAGATGCGTTACAACACCTTGGTGAAGGTGCAAGGCGAAACCATCGACCATCTGGCCGAAGGTGTCGCCGTGTTTGGTGCGGACGGACGTATTCGCCTTTCCAACCCGGCATTCAGGGCCCTATGGGGCGTTACCGCCGAGCAGGCGGAAACTGGAACCCACATCCGCGCCGTGGAGGCCGCCTGCACGCAATCCTACGACAAGCCGGATGGCTGGCGCTCTTTCAGCCAGTTTATTACCAGCTTTGACGATGAACGCCCGTCAAGACAGGGAACGTTGGAGCTACTTTCCGGCCTGGTCCTCGACTACGCCATTATTCCGCTGCCGGATGCGCAGACCATGCTGACATTCGTCAACATGACTGACAGCGTGCGGGCCGAGCGGGCGCTCAAGGAAAAGAACGACGCACTGCTCAAGGCCGACGAGCTGAAGAACGATTTCGTGCAGCACGTCTCTTATGAGTTGCGCTCGCCGCTGACCAATATCATTGGCTTCACCGATCTCCTGAAGACCCCGGGTATTGGAGAATTGACGGACCGGCAGGCAGAATATCTCGACCATATTTCCACCTCTTCCTCGGTTCTTCTGACAATCGTCAACGACATCCTCGATCTCGCGACCGTCGATGCTGGCATCATGCAGTTGAACTATTCGGAAAACGATCTCAACGAATTGCTCGATGACGTTTCGGTGCAGATTGCCGACCGGCTACAGGAAAGCGGTATTTCGCTCGAGATCGTCGCACCCGCGCATCTCGGCAGTCTGGTGGCGGATCACCAGCGCCTGAAGCAGATCCTCATCAAGCTCCTCACCAATGCAATCAATTTTGCGCCGGAAGGGTCTTCCGTTCAGCTTTCATGCCAGCGCAGCGAGGGTGACTTCCTGTTCTCGGTGGCAGACAAGGGACCGGGTATCCCCGAAGACATGCTCAAGGCCGTGTTTGACCGCTTCGAGACGCGCGGCAACGGCGGACGGCGGACCGGCGCTGGCCTTGGCCTTTCTATAGTGGAAAGCTTCGTCAGCCTCCATCACGGCACTGTCAGCATCGACAGCCGGCCCGGCAACGGCACCATCGTCACCTGCCGCATTCCTTCGGGCGTGCACCCGCATTCCATCGCCGCAGAATGAGTGACGATATCCTGCCGATCACCCTTTCCCTCAATGGGGAAAAGGACACCATCCGTTTAGGCGAAGATCTGGCGCTGGCTTTGGGAGCTGGCGATTGCCTCGCGCTGATCGGAGATCTCGGCGCGGGCAAATCCACCCTCGCCCGCGCCTTTATCCGGGCGATGGCGGATGCACCTGATCTTGAAGTTCCAAGCCCCACATTCACGATCATCCAGACCTATCCAACACGTATTCCCGTTGCCCATCTTGATCTGTACCGACTGTCTGACGTCTCGGAACTGGACGAACTCGGCATCGACGAGATGCTGGAAGACGGTATCTGCCTGATCGAGTGGCCTGATATCGCCGCCGAAATCCTACCGCCAAACCAGACCATCAGCCTGCGGCTGGAACACTCCGGTGACGGGCGTCGGGCTGTAATCGATGCTCCCGCGAAACAGAAAGCACGCCTTGAGCGCGTTTTTGCCATTCGCGATTTTCTTGCGAAAAATGGCAAGGGCGATGCGACCCGCCATTTTCTAAGCGGCGATGCTTCCACACGCGCCTATGAGACCATTTCCACCGATGGTCCGGACCTTATCCTGATGGACTGGCGACGCCCTTTGAGAGGTGCGATCGTTGCTGATGGCAAGACCTACGCGGAAATCGCCCATCTTGCCCAGGATGCCCGTTCCTTCGTGGCGATCGGCAATTATCTGCGAAATAGCGGCTTTTGCGCGCCTGAAATACTGGCGGCGGATACCGATCAGGGCATTCTCCTCCTGGAGGACCTCGGGCGGGATGGGGTGCTTGCGCTTGACGGAACGCCGATAGAGGAACGTTATCTGCAAAGCGTCGCCTGCCTCGCCGCCCTTCATAAAGCTCCGGCACCGCGCAAGCTGCCGGTCGGTGACGGCAGCACCTACGAAGTGCCTCCTTTCGATCGACAGGCGATGAAGATCGAGGTGTCGCTGCTGGTTGAATGGTATCTGCCCCACAAACGCGGCAAATCACTATCCGATACCGAGAAGCGTGACTATTATGCTCTCTGGGACGGCCTGATAGACGCGCTCAGTGGCTGCGAAAGCGGGCTACTGCTGCGCGATTTCCATTCGCCGAACATTCTCTGGCGAGAGCATAATGCAGGCATCCGACAAGTCGGACTGATCGATTTTCAAGACGCGATGATCGGCCCGACGGCCTACGATCTCGCCTCCATCGTGCAGGATGCGCGGGTTACCATTTCGCCCGAACTGCAGGAACGCCTCCTTTCGCACTATCTCGACATTAGACGAGACGAGCCATCCTTCGATAAGGCGTCCTTTCTCAAGGCTTTAGCCATCATGTCGGCGCAGCGCAACTGCAAGCTGGCCGGTATCTGGGTAAGGCTGTTGGAACGCGATGGCAAACCCGGTTATATGAAACATATGCCAAGGACGTTTCGCTATCTTTCCGCAGCGCTTTCGCATCCCGAACTGGCACCGCTCAAAGACTGGTGCGTCCATATGGGCATGGAATTTTAAAGACTGAAAGACGGTTGACCACGATGACGATCAAGAACGCGATGGTGCTGGCCGCCGGGCTCGGCACCCGGATGCGCCCGATCACGGATACGATCCCGAAACCGCTCGTCAAGATCGCCGGCAAACCGATGATCGACTACGCGCTCGACGCCCTTGTCGAGGCCGGCGCCGAGAAGATCGTCGTCAACGTCCATCACCATGCCGATCAGATGATCGCCCATCTTGAAACCCGTACCGACGCCGAAATCCTGATTTCCGACGAGCGGTCGCAGCTGATGAATTCAGGTGGCGGACTTGCCAAGGGCCTGAAACTTCTGGAGCCAGGTCCCGTCTTCGTGATGAATGCCGATCTTTTCTGGATTGGCGAACAGCTGAATGCCGTCAGCAACCTGCGCAAGCTTGCGCAATTCTTCGATGCCACGCGCATGGATATGGCGATGCTCTGCGTCGATATGGACCGTACCACCGGTCATAACGGCAAGAGGGATTTCAACCTCTCGTCGGATGGTAGACTGGCGCGGTATCGCGACGGGGACACGAACCCGGTGGTTTATGCCGGGGCCATAGCCATGGATTCGCACCTGCTGGACGATGCGCCGGGGGATGCTTTCAACCTGAATATCTATTTCGACAGCGCCATCGAGAAAGAACGGCTTTTCGGGCTTTCACTGGATGGCCACTGGATCACCGTCGGCACTCCCGATGCGATAGACGATGCCGAAAGTATCATCCGGCAATACAGGGAAAAGCGCTCTGCATGACTTTGACCCATCACGCAAAGCGCGTCCTGACGATCGCTGCGGGAACACCGTTCCTCAAAACGCTCGCGGAAACGCTGTGTGACGGGACACTGACAGCCGGCTATAAATACGACCCTGCGGATCCGCTTTCGCTTGCCAAGGTGACGATCTATGTTCCGACCCGGCGCTCCGCCCGCGCGCTGCGCTCAGAGTTTGTCGATCTTCTGGGCGGCCGTTCCGCCATTTTGCCACTGATCCGGCCGCTCGGCGAAACCGATGACGACAGCGGCTTCTTCGAGATCGAAAATCCTGAGATCATGGATCTGGCGCCGCCGATTTCCGGCACCGGCCGGCAAATCGAGCTGGCACGCCTCATTCTGGCATGGCGCAACAGCCTGCCGGACGCCATCAGGGCCATCCATTCGGACTCACCACTTGTCGCACCAGCCAGCCCTGCCGACGCCATATGGCTGGCGCGCGCGCTTGGCGAAGTGATCGATGCGATGGATACGGAAGAAAAGGAATGGGAGGCGCTCGCGCATCTCGATACCGGCGATCACGCCCAATGGTGGCAGCTGACGGCGGATTTCCTGAAAATCGCCAGCGTGTTCTGGCCCGCCCGTCTTGCCGAACTCAATCGAACTTCCGCAGGCCGACATCGCAACGGCATCCTGAGGGCGGAGGCGAACCGGCTTGCCAACCTGCCGGACACCGGACCAATCATCGTTGCGGGCTCCACGGGCTCAATTCCGGCAGCAGCAGACCTTATCGCCTCTGTCGCCTCCCTGCCCCAGGGCGTCGTCGTGCTTCCGGGCCTCGATCTTACGATGCCGGAGGAACAATGGGAGGCTATTGCCGAGGACCCTACAGATCCTTCAAGCCGCACCCATTCGCAATACGGGCTCTACATGCTGTTGCAGAAGCTCGATATCATGCGAGACGATGTCGTTCAGATTGGCGCTATCGATAGCGATCTTGAAAAACGCGCGGCGGTTTTTTCGGCAGCACTTGCTCCTGCCAAATCCACCAGCGACTGGAACCGCTGGCGTGAGGACAAGCAACCCGGATTTTTCGACGATGCTTTTGCGGCAGCGACCCTGATAGAAGCTGCCAACGAACGCGAAGAGGCAACCGCAATTGCGGTGGCGCTGCGGCTGGCGCTTGAAGCGCCGGGCGCTGGCCGCCCGTCTCAGGCCGCGCTGATCACGCCCGATCGCGGACTGGCCAGGCGCGTGGCGACGGAATTGCAGCGCTTCGGTATCGAAGCCGACGATTCCGCCGGTACGCCGCTTTCCGCCACGCCGCAGGCCGGACTGACGCAACTCGCACTGGAAGCGACCCTCAGGCCCGGAGATCCGGTGCCGGTCATTTCCCTTCTGAAACATCCGCTCAGCCGTTTCGGGCTTTCGCTGGAGGCTTTTACAAAAGCATCAAAGGCGCTGGAATTGATCGCACTTAGAGGCGGCCGCGTCGAAACCGAAATCGGCAATCTGGAGGCGGTTCTCGATGCGCAACTGGCGGCGCAGCGCGATGACCGGCATCCGCCTGCCTGGAGGCTGGCGCTGCCCGAGGGAAGCGTAGACGCCGCGCGCGATCTGGCACGCCGGATCGCCGTTTCGACAGAGCCGCTTGGCAGCGCATTCGTGCGTCGCGACCGCTCAGGCCGGTCTTTCACGGACAAATTGCCGCTTTCCGATTGGGCCGAGCGGACGGGCCGGGTGATCGAAGCCATCTGCGCGGATGACAACAACGATCTTGCCACTCTCTGGTCCGGCGAGGCAGGCGACAAGCTTTCCGGCCTGTTTGGCGAATTGATGGAAAGCGGCGAAATCCTTGATGCGGATGGTCCGCAATGGGCTGATATCTTCGCGGCACTGGTGGCTGGCGAATCGATCAAGCCGCGATCCATGCGCCATCCGCGCATTTTCATTTTCGGTGCCCTTGAGGCAAGACTGCAAAGCGTCGACACTGTCGTGATCGGCGGTCTCAATGAAGGGCTTTGGCCGGGCCAGACGGCAAACAACCCGTTTCTGTCCCGCAACATGAAGACAGCCATCGGTCTGGAACCGCCGGAGCGGCGCATCGGCCAGCTGGCGCACGATTTCGAGATGGCGAACGGGACACGGCAGATTTTCTACAGCCGCGCGCTCAGACAGGGCTCGACACCCGCAGTCGCATCGCGCTGGCTGCAGCGATTGCTGGCACTCGGCGGCGAGGATTTTGCCGACCAGCTGAAGAAGCGCGGCGAGACCTATCGCCACTGGGCGGCACTGATGGATGCGAGCATCGACCAGGAAGCAGCAAAGCGCCCTGCCCCCAAACCGCCGGCCGACTTGCAGCCGAAGAGCTATTCCTTCAGCGAAGTGGGCAGGCTGCGCCGTGACCCCTATTCGATCTACGCGCGGCGTATCCTGAAGCTCAACCCGCTTGATGGCTTCAACCACGATCCCAATGCCGCCGACCGTGGCACGCTCTATCATGCAATCATCGAGCGCTATTCCCGCGAGGGGCATATTCCCGGCACGCCGGCATCGCTCGAGGCCATGCAGCGTATTCTGGATGAAAGTTTCGACGCGGAAGATCTTCCTGCACATGTCGATGTCATCTGGCGCCCGCGATTCGAGGCGGTGGCACGCGCCTTCATCGACTGGGAGAAAGAACGACATCCATCCATCCGCCGCAGCTTTTTCGAGGCGCGTGCCGGACAGGAAATCCCCGAGGCAGGAATAAGGCTGACCGGCATCGCCGACCGCATAGATATCAAGACCGGCGGTCAGGCGGATATTATCGACTACAAAACGGGGCTTGCGCCTTCAGTCAATCAGGCGCGCGCGCTGCTCGACCCGCAGCTCGCGCTGGAAGCGGCAGCACTGATGCGGGGCGCCTTCCGCGAGGCGGGTTCGCAGACACCGGAAAACCTTATCTATGTGCGCCTGCGGCCGGGTACCCGTTTTTTTGCCGACCAGGTGAACAACGAACACTCCAACCGGGGTGGCAAAAAAGCACCGAAATCGGCAATCGAGCTGGCAACCGAATCAATCGATCAGCTGGCCAAGTTCGTGCGTTCGCTGCGTGATGGCGAAAACGGCTTTGCCTCGCGGCTGGTGCCGGAGGAGCAGCAATCCTACGGTGGGGAATATGACCACCTCGCCCGGGTTTCGGAATGGTCGACGGCAGAACCGGGAGATGGCGATGATGATTGACCCTATCGATCACGGGCCTGCCACGGACACCCCGCAAAGCTGGATAGACTGGACGAGCGACCGGCAACGGCTCGCCTCCGATCCGGCAAGTTCTGCCTGGGTTTCGGCCAATGCCGGTTCCGGCAAGACCCATGTGCTGACCCAGCGCGTCATCCGTCTGCTTCTGGCCGGGTGCCGACCCTCCGCAATTCTGTGCCTCACCTATACCAAGGCAGCGGCGTCCGAAATGTCGAGCCGCGTCTTCGACCGTCTGGCGGAATGGGCTACGTTGCCGGATAACGATCTTGGGGATCGCGTCGCTGCCATCGAAGGAAAGATGCCGGATCGCATCAAGCTGGCCGAAGCGCGGCGGCTGTTCGCCAAGGCGCTGGAAACGCCCGGTGGGCTGAAGATCCAGACGATCCACGCCTTCTGCGAAGCCTTGTTGCATCAGTTCCCGCTGGAGGCCAATGTCGCCGGCCACTTCTCCGTCCTTGATGACCGCGCCGCAACAACCCTGCTGGCCGAGGCACGTCGGTCGCTTTTAACGGCGGTTTCGACGGAGGGAGACACCGATCTCGCGCAGTCTCTCGCCTATGTGCTTGATTTGGCGGACGAAAGCGGGCTCGAATCGCTACTCACCGCCATCATCGCCAATCGCAGCGCCCTTCGTGCCTTTTTGATCGATGCAAAACAGGCTGATGGCATCGATGCCCAATTGCGGCAGGCAATGCAGATAGACGCGGGTGAAACCGAAGAAACGGCAGCGGCGGCATTCTGGCCCTTGCCAGGTCTCTCGGGGCTTTCCCTCGATACCTATCTGACGCTTGCCGATGAAGTGGGCGGATCGCGCGTCATAGATGTCGCTTATGCCCTGCGGGAAGCGAAACGGCAGACGGATTCCGTGCGGCGCATGGAATTCATCGAAGCTGCGCTGTTGACAGCCAAGGGCGAGAAAAAATCCGATGCCTATGTCATCAACAAGGGCATGCAGAAATCCGCACCCGATCTCGTCGACGCGCTGACGCTTGCGCGGGACCATGTCGTGGCCTGTCGCAACCGCTATCGTCTGGTGCGAATGCTGGAGGCGACGAAATGCGCGCTTGTTCTGGCTGAGAGACTGATCGGCGATTTCGAGGATCTGAAAAAGCAGCGAAGCCAGCTCGATTTTGAGGATCTGATCGAGCGCGCCGCCAATCTCCTCAACCGCGATACGGCGGGCGCCTGGGTACATTACAAGCTAGATCAGGGTATCGACCATATCCTCGTCGATGAGGCGCAGGATACCAGCCCTGTGCAATGGTCGATCATCCAGTCGCTGGCGGCGGACTTCTTCAGCGGCGAGAGCGCCCGCATGGGGCGGCGCACGCTTTTTGCCGTGGGTGATGAAAAGCAATCGATCTATTCGTTCCAGGGCGCACGACCGGAGCGGTTTTCGCAGGAGCGTGACGAGACCAAAAGGCGTGTCGATTCGGTGGAGCAGGCATTTCACCGCATCCGCCTGCCGCTGTCCTTCCGTTCCACGGAAGATGTGCTGGCCGCCGTCGATCAGGTCTTTTCGGACCCTAAAAATGCCAGCGGCCTCAGCGCCGATAACGAGCCAGTCGAACACCGCTCCAACCGCGCCGGCCACCCCGGCACCGTGGAAGTCTGGGATATGGTGGCGCCGGAAACCGCCGAGGACGAAGAAGACTGGACGGCACCTTTCGATGCACTTCGGGAAAGCGCGCCGGCCACAATCGTTGCCCGCCGGATCGCCGCGCGCATTGCCGGCATGATCGGCAACCAGACAATCATCGAAAAGGGCGTGGAACGCGCTATTGAGCCCGGCGATATTCTTGTGTTGGTCAGAAAACGCCATGCTTTCGTCAATGCGCTGACCCGTGAGCTGAAACGGCGCAAGAACATTCCCGTCGCCGGTGCCGACCGTCTTCGCCTGACCGATCACATCGCCGTGCAGGACCTTCTGGCGCTTGGCCGTTTTGTCGTGCTGCCTGAGGATGACCTTTCTCTGGCCGCGCTGTTGAAAAGCCCGCTTTTCAATCTCTCCGAAGACGATGTTTTCGACGTCGCTGCCACGCGATCCGATACGGAGAGCGTGTGGCAAAGATTGCAGACGCTTTCGCAAGACGAGAACAGCCGCTTCTTCGCAGTCGCCAACAAGCTCAAGAACTTCATCGCGCTTTCAAAAACGGCAACGGTGCATGATTTCTTCGCTGCGGTTCTGACCCTGCATGACGGGCGCAAAAAGTTCCTGGGTCGTCTCGGCAACGAGGCGAGCGATGTCCTGGACGAGTTCCTGTCCTTTGCGCTTGACCATGAAAGGACCGGCTTGCCCGGCCTGCAAGCCTTCCTATCCGTTCTGGAAACGGATTCGCCGGAGGTGAAACGCGAACAGGACAAGGATCGCGGTGAAGTGCGGATCATGACCGTGCACGCCTCCAAGGGTCTAGAAGCGCCGGTTGTTTTTGTGGTCGATGGCGGTTCGAGAGCCTTCAACCACAGTCATGTCCCGAAACTGCGCTTCGTTGAAGCAGACGGGGATGCCTTCCCCGTCTGGCTGCCTGGCAGCGGTTTTTCCAATCATCTCATTCGCGCCGATGAGGAACGCCTGAAGACGGCCGCGGAAGACGAATATCGCCGGCTGCTCTATGTGGCGATGACACGTGCCGCCGATCATCTCGTCGTTTGCGGTTATCGCGGCCAGAAGGAAAATCCCGAATGCTGGCACGCCATCGTCAAGGCAGCACTCGCCGACAATGAAAAGCACTGCCAACCGCAACAGTTTATGGCCGATGGTGAAGAGTGGCAGGGGCTTGTCTGGCGCAAGTCCGATGCTCGTTCGACCCCCGCTCCGCAAAGGCTGCCTGAACCACAGACGCAAGAAGAATATGCTCTTCCGGCGGGGCTTCTTACCCCCTTGCCCGCCCTGCCATCATTGCCGAGGCCACTCAGCCCTTCCGGCGCGGGCACCATCATTGATGACGGTGCGGACGATCTTGCCGTGCGTTCGCCGCTTTTTGGCGAAAAAGCCAATGTCTCCTCGCTGGCATTGCAACGCGGTCGGTTGGTGCATCGCATGCTGCAGGCCCTACCGGATTTTGCCGAGAGTGAGCGGGAAGAGGCAGCCCGCCGTTATGCCGAACGTGCCGCACGGTTCTGGCCGTCTGCCGAGCGCGAACATCTGATACGGGCGGTTTTGCGGGTCATGTCAGAACCAGCGGTGCAGCCGGCATTTTCGCCCAATAGCCGCGCAGAAGTTTCCATTATGGGGACCATGACGATCGGCAGGCAGCATTATGCGGTTTCCGGCCGTATCGACCGGCTGGCAGTGGATGGCGGCCGCGTCATACTGGTCGATTACAAGACGAACCGAGTTCCGCCGCGCGACGCGCGCGAGATACCCTTCTCCCACACGGCACAGCTTGCCATCTATCGCGAAATTCTGTCACCGCTTTATCCCGGCAAGGAATTTGTCTGCGCGCTGATTTATACGGAAAATGCCGCTTTTATGACGGTTGGTGACGATGCCATGATGCAAGCCCTTGCCGCAATAAAGACAAAGTGAGATACCGGGGCATTGAAATTTCGACGCGCCCGCATCACATCGATAGTGGAAAAGATTCACTGAAAGGAGAGCCAGATATGGCTACCGTAAAAGTCGACGCCGCCAACTTCCAGTCCGAAGTCCTCGAATCCTCCGAACCCGTCGTGGTGGATTTCTGGGCCGAATGGTGCGGTCCGTGCAAGATGATCGCGCCGAGCCTCGAAGAAATTTCGTCCGAGCTTGCCGGCAAGGTCAAGGTCGCGAAGCTCAACATCGACGAAAACCCGGAACTGGCTGCCCAGTTCGGCGTTCGCTCCATCCCGACTCTTGCCATCTTCAAGAGCGGCGAAGTGGCTGACATCAAGGTCGGCGCTGCGCCCAAGACAGCGCTTTCGGCCTGGATTTCCGGCGCCGCGTAAGCGACTTTCCATGGAATAAAGAAAAGCCCGGCAGCGATGCCGGGCTTTTTTATTCGGGAGCCGTACCGTTCAATGCAAGCGCGTTTCCGGCAAGATAAAGCGAGCCGCCGATCAGGATGCGCGGCGGCGGCCCTTCGGGATCGAAGCGACGCGATAGCTCGTCCAGCGCCTCGGTCAGCGAAGATGTAGGCGCCGCAACCAGACCGGCATCAAAGGCCGCATGGGCAAGCACGACGGGATCGATTGCGGCATCAGTGCCGCCGATTGGAACCGTGAAGACATACTCCGCGATATCGGCGAAAGCCTTGAAATAGCCCACCGGATCCTTGGTGTTGATCATGCCGGCAATGATGAAGAGCGGGCGCGGTGTCTTTTCTTCAAACCCCGCCATTGCCTCGGCAATGACTTCGCCCGCGCCTGGGTTGTGACCACCATCGATCCAGATTTCCGCATCCTTCGGAGCGATTTCAGCGATTTTTCCGGTTAGGACACGCTGAAGACGGCCGGGCCATTCCACTGTTGTCATGGCCTTTTCGATCATCCGCTCCGTCACCTCAAAACCGGCAGCCTTGACGGCCCGGATCGCGGCAGCGGCATTGGCAAGCTGGTGGCGACCGGGAAGACGTGGCAGCTGCGCATCGGTCAGGCCGAATTCATCCTGGTAGACCATACGGCCGAATTCTTCATGGGCGGAAAAATCCTGCCCATAGACTGATGCCGGGCAACCAAGACGCTCAGCCGTGGAAACGAGGGTATCCAGCGCCGCATCATACTGCTGATGACCAATGACGACAGGGGAACCCGACTTCATGATGCCGGCCTTTTCAGCGGCAATCAATTCCACCCGGTCGCCGAGATAGGCCTGATGATCGAGCGATATCGGCATGATAACGGAAACGGCCGGGTTGTTGATCACATTGGTCGCATCGAAGCGCCCACCGAGTCCAACCTCGACCACGGCAGCATCTGCCGGATGCTCCGCGAAGAGCAGAAACATCGCGGCGGTCAGAATTTCGAAAACCGTTATCATCTGGCCGCCGTTGGCAGCTTCGATGCGGCGCAGCGCATCCGCAAAGACGGCATCATCGACATAGCGGCCTTTTTCGCCGGAAACGCCGATGCGATAACGTTCATGCCAGTTCACGAGATGCGGAGAGGTGTGAACGTGCACGGAAAGTCCTGCCGCCTCCAGTAATGCGCGGCAAAAGGCCGTAACCGAACCCTTGCCGTTGGTGCCTGCGACATGAATAACCGGCGGCAACCTTTTCTGAGGGCTGCCTAGTTTTTCCAGAAGACGGGAAATTCTGTCCAGTGAAAGATCAAAACCCTTGGGGTGAAGCTGCATCAGCTTTTCGATGATCTGTTCGGCCTCGCCGATTGCGGGCTTCGTCATATCTTCTGTTCGCCTTTCAGGCGTTGTATTAGCCATTTGTCCGCCGCACCCGAGATGAAATCATGCAACGTGTAACGTCATCCCGAAGGCGCTTCCCGCCTCCGGGCGACATATTTTTCCGTCAGGCCGAAGCCGCAAGCGGAATGACCGCGTTTGCTTCTGCCGGAGCCTTCGTCATGATCTTGAGAAGGCTTGCCAGCGTATCGGGAATTTCGCGGCGATCGATCACCATATCCACCATGCCGTGCTCCAGCAGGTATTCCGATGTCTGGAAGCCTTCAGGCAGCTTTTCGCGAATGGTCTGTTCGATCACGCGCTTGCCCGCAAAGCAGATTTCGGCGCCCGGCTCGGCGATATGCACGTCACCCAGCATGGCGTAGGAAGCAGTGACACCACCCGTCGTCGGGTTCGTCAGAACCACGATGTAGGGCATGCCTGCTTCTTTCAGCATGTTGACAGCAACCGTGGTGCGCGGCAGCTGCATCAGTGACAGAATGCCTTCCTGCATGCGGGCGCCACCGGAGGCCGGGAACATGACCAGCGGGCAACGCTCTGAAATGGCGCGCTCGAACGCCTTGACGATGGCTTCGCCGGCCGCGATGCCGAGAGAACCGCCCATGAACTGGAATTCATGCACAACGGCAACGATCTTCAGGCCTTTCAGGAGGCCAACGCCAGCAAGAATGGTATCTTCCTGCTCGGTCTTCGTGCGGCTGTCGCGCAGACGGTCGGTGTATTTCTTGGAATCGCGGAACTTCAGCGGATCCTGCGCCACCTTCGGCTGCGGCAAGGCCTCATAGACGCCACCATCGAAAAGATCGACGAGACGCGCCTTTGCCGGCATCTTCATGTGGTAACCGGAAGCCGGAATGACCCACTTGTTATCTTCCAGATCCTTGTGGAAGACCATCTCGCCCGTTTCCGGGCACTTGATCCACAGGTTCTCAGGAACCTCCGGGCGGCGGCCAAGCATGGAATTGATCCGGGGCCGTACGTAATTGGTGATCCAGTTCAACTGACTACTCCTGACTGGGCCGCGCACTTATTCCGCAGCGGCAAGGCGCGACGCACGCACGCCCGTTGAAAGTCCTTTTACCAGCGTCGTGACGGATGGCACGGTATCGGCGGTTGCCTGCCCGTCCTTCGTCAGACTGCCGGCAATCTGGTTGACGATGGCCGAACCGACCACCACGCCATCCGCCACGGCACCGATCGCTTTGGCATGATCGGCCGTCTTGACACCAAAACCGACGCAAACCGGCAGTTCCGTATGCGCCTTGATACGACCGACCGCGCCAGAGATCAACGAGGGATCGGGCAGTGCGGAACCGGTAATACCGTTCATCGATACGTAATAAACGAAACCTGAGGTATTTTTAAGAACGGTCGGCAAGCGCTTGCCATCCGTCGTCGGCGTGGCGAGACGGATGAAATTCACGCCGCGCGCCAAGGCGGGCACGCAAAGCTCATCATCCATTTCAGGCGGCAGATCGACCACGATCAGACCATCGACGCCAGCCGCCAACGCATCGTCAAGAAATTTGTCGACGCCGTAGATGTAGATCGGATTGTAATATCCCATCATCACGATCGGGGTCGCGTCGTCGTCCTTGCGGAACTCGCGGGCGAGATCGAGCGTGGTTTTCAGCGTCTGGCCACCTTTCAGCGCGCGCTGTCCTGCCAGCTGGATCGCCGGGCCATCCGCCATCGGGTCGGAAAACGGCATGCCGAGCTCGATAACGTCGGCGCCTGCTTCCGGCAGGGCCTTCATGATGCCGAGCGAGGTTTCGAAATCCGGGTCGCCGCCCATGAAATAGGTAATCAGAGCCGGGCGGTTTTCAGCGCGCAGATCGGCAAAGCGCTTGTCCATACGTGCAGTCATGGTCTTACATTTCCATTCCGAGGAACTTGCTGACGGTGTGGACATCCTTGTCCCCACGACCCGAGAGATTCATCAGGATGATCTCATCCTTGCCCATCTTCGGTGCGCGCTTGATGACTTCCGCCAGTGCGTGGCTTGGCTCCAGAGCGGGAATGATGCCTTCGAGGCGCGTCAGCATCTGGAAGGCGTCCAGCGCCTCGTGGTCCATGATCGGTACATATTCCACGCGGCCGATATCATTCAGCCAGGAATGCTCAGGGCCGATGCCGGGATAATCGAGACCTGCGGAGATGGAATGGCCTTCCTTGATCTGGCCATCCGCGTCCTGAAGCAGGTAGGTGCGGTTTCCGTGCAGAACGCCTGGCGAACCGGCCGTGATCGAAGCGCAATGCTCCTCGCCCGAAAGACCCCTGCCGCCAGCCTCGACGCCGACGATACGGACACTCTTGTCATCAAGGAAAGGATGGAAGATGCCGATGGCATTCGAGCCACCGCCGACAGCCGCAATGACCATATCCGGAAGACGGCCCTCCGCCTCCAGCATCTGTGCCTTTGCTTCCTCACCGATGACTGCCTGGAAATCGCGAACCATTTCCGGATAGGGATGCGGGCCGGCAGCCGTGCCGATCAGGTAATAGGTGTCATCGACATTGGTGACCCAGTCGCGCAGCGCCTCGTTCATGGCATCTTTCAGAGTGCCGTGGCCGGCCGTTACCGGCTTTACCTCAGCGCCCAGAAGCTTCATGCGGAAAACATTCGGCGCCTGACGGGCAACATCCGTCGCGCCCATATAAACGACGCAGGGCAGGCCGAAGCGTGCGGCGACGGTCGCCGAGGCAACACCGTGCTGGCCGGCACCGGTTTCGGCAATGATACGGGTCTTGCCCATACGCTTGGCAAGCAGGATCTGGCCAAGGCAATTGTTGATCTTGTGCGAGCCGGTGTGATTCAGCTCTTCGCGCTTGAAATAGATCTTGGCGCCGCCCAGTTCGGCCGTCAGGCGTTCCGCGAAATAAAGCGGGCTCGGGCGGCCAGTGTAATGAGCGCCGAGATATTTGAGTTCTGCCTGAAATTCGGGATCGGTCTTTGCCTTCTCCCACTCCGCCTGCAAATCCAGAATAAGCGGCATCAGCGTTTCGGCAACGAAGCGGCCTCCGTAAATGCCAAAACGGCCGTCCTCATCGGGACCGGCGCGGAAAGAATTGGGTGTTGGCGCGTCGTTCACTTCAAGCTCCCTTTGGGCCTTTCGACCAATCATTCACCACATCGAAGAATGCATCAATCATCGCAAGATCCTTGACGCCCGGCGCGCTCTCCACACCGGACGACAAATCCAGTCCACCAGCTCCGGTTTCGGCCAGAGCCTCCGCGACATTGTCCTTGTTCAATCCCCCGGAAAGCATGTAATCGATACTTCCGTCAAGAGAGCGCAGGATGGTCCAGTCGAAGGATACTCCGTTGCCGCCCGGCAAATCGGAACCCGCAGGCGCCTTGGCATCCAGCAGGAAACGGTCGGCTATGCCTATATAGGGATCAATCTTGGCAAGATCAGTGGCGTCGCGAACGGAAAGCGCCTTCATTACCGGAAGGCCGTAGAGTGCTTTGATGTTCAGCACCCTCTCCGGGCTTTCACTACCGTGCAATTGCAGAATATCCGGTCTCAGCAGATCAACGATCTCGTCCAGATCATCATTGTCGGCATTGACGGTAACGGCGACCACCTTTGCGGCGCCACGGACGGCTTCCGCCAGTCTGCCGGCGATATCGGGCTCGATGTTGCGGGGGCTCTTTTCAAAGAAAATAAAGCCGACATGGGAGGCGCCGCGCCTGACGGCACGCTCCAGCGCTTCCGGTGTCTTCAATCCGCAAATCTTGATATCCGGTTTCATACCCGCGACCTGACACGAAATGCGACAAGAGTCGAGCCAAATCGCACCCGTTTTCCATGGAATGTTTCACGTGAATCCAGATGGCGATGCACGCCTCCACTTTCAATCAAAATCGATGGCGTGGAGTTTAGAGCCGTGACGTTTCAGCCATTCCTTGGCTTCCTGCGTATGCGGGCAGAGTTTTTCGCACAGGGCCCAGAATTTCGGGCCGTGGTTCATTTCCCGCAGATGCGCGACCTCGTGGGCTGCGAGATAATCGATGACCTTTTCCGGAGCCATGACGATACGCCACGAGAAACTCAGATTTCCATCATGGGAACACGAACCCCAGCGGCTGCGGGTGTCCTTCATGCTGATGGATCGCACGGGCTTTCCGGCCGCGCTCGCGTGAACCGCAACAAGCCTCTCCAGATCAGCCTTCGCTTCCTTTTTCAAAAAAATGGCCACCCGTCTGCGCAGGTGTTCGGGCGCTCCGCTGACTTTCAATACCGTCGTGCCGTCCTCGTCTTTGGAGATATGAGTCAGGCCACGCAGGCTGCCAGTGTGATGGATGCGATGGGATACGCCGCGAATATCAACCGACGCACCATGACGCAAACCGTCAACTGGGCTGATTTTCGAAAGCTTGCCTTCAATCCAGCCCTGATGTCTTTCGAGAAAATCATCCACCTGGCCATGGTGAAGCCCCATCGGGATCGTCAGCTTCAGAGCCCGGCCGCCGGGTTCGATGCGCAAGGTGATGCGCGTGGCGCGCGGGTTTTCCTTCACCGTAATGGGCACATGACGGCCAGCCACCTCGACGGTGCGCTGGCTGGGCGCTACCTTTTTCTGCGCCGGCGAATTCACGGATTTTCTGAGGAACGAAAACATGGACTGTTCATAGCCGATTCGACACCGGCTTGGCCACGCAAATGCGCGGCATCGCCTGGCTTCCAGCGCTAGACAGTCTGGTTCTTGCGGATGAATTCCACCATGCGCGGCACAATCTCCTTGCGGAAACGCGACCCGTTGAAAACGCCGTAGTGACCGACGTCGGGCTGCATGTAATGCGCACGCTTTTCATCGGGGATGTTCCGGCAAAGATCGTGCGCGGCTTTGGTCTGGCCCACACCGGAAATATCGTCGTTTTCGCCTTCCACGGTGAACAGCGCAACGTTACGAATGGCAGCGGGATCGACCGCCCTGCCCCGATGCTGCATGTTTCCCTTGGGAAGCGCGTGTTCGATGAAGACGGTTTCCACTGTCTGCAGGTAGAACTCCGCCGTCAAATCCATCACGGCCAGATATTCATCGTAAAAATCGCGATGCTTCTCAGCGGAATCGCCGTCGTTCTTGACGAGGTTCAGGTAGAAATCCTTGTGTGCCGTCATGTGCTTGTCGAGGTTCATGGACATGAAGCCGGATAATTGCAGAAAGCCGGGATAGACATTCCGGCCAAAAGCCGGCTGCGGCCACGGTACCTGCATGACGACATTGTCGCGGAACCATTCGATTGGCTTGGCCGTGGCCAGACCGTTGACAGCTGTGGGATTGATGCGCGTATCGATCGGACCGCCCATGAGCGTCATGGATGCAGGCGCGAAACCGTCACCATCGGCTTCCATCAGGGACACTGCGGCCAGAACCGGAACCGAAGGCTGACAAACGGCGACCACATGGGCGCCGGGCCCGATCTCGCGCAGCATATCGATGACGTAGCTGATGTAATCGTCGAGATCGAATGTCCCTTCGGTGACTGGCACCATGCGGGCATCGATCCAATCGGTGATATAGATATCCGCCGATGGCAGCAGCGCCTCGACCGTTCCCCGCAGCAATGTGGCGTAGTGGCCTGACATAGGCGCCACCAGCAGCACCTTCGGATCTGGTTTGCGGGCCGCATCGAGTTCTTTTTTGAAATGAACGAGATTACAGAAGGGACGCGACCAGATGATCTCTTCAGTGACGGCAACGGTCCGGTCATCGACGGTGGTAGTCGCCAAACCGAACTCCGGCTTGATGTAACGGCGCGTCAGCCGCTCGAATACCTCAAAGCCTGCATCGAGGCTTCGCCCGAAGGCGGTGCTGGAAAGCGGATTCAAAGGATTGCTGCATGCTTGGCGCATCATATCGGCACCGGCGCGCAGTGGCGCCATCGCCGCATGGTTCATTTCATAGAGGTGGTAGAACACTGATTACGCCTCCTCGCGGATCAAGCTCTTTTTTTGACCATAGCAGCTTTTCGCAACTGCACAAAATCGAAGGCGCCGGTGGTTTCCCTCCGGCGCCTCAATTTCAGTTGAACGTTTGTTGATAATCAGATGTCGGCAACGAAGGTCTGTTTCTGGGAACCGAGGCCTTCAATGCCGAGTTCAACGACATCGCCGGTCTTGAGGTAACGCGGGGGCTTCTGGCCCATGCCGACGCCCGGAGGCGTGCCGGTGGAAATGACGTCGCCGGGATGCAGAGACATGAACTGGCTGAGATAGGAAACGACATGCGCGACGCCGTAAACCATGGTCTTGCTGGAGCCGTCCTGCATTGTCTGGCCGTTGACCTTCAGCCACATTCCGAGGTTCTGCGGATCGGTGATTTCGTCCTTCGTGACCAGCCAGGGGCCGATCGGACCGAAGGTGTCGCAGGATTTACCCTTGGTCCACTGTCCGGCACGCTCCGTCTGGAACGCCCGCTCGGAAACATCGTGCGAAACGCAATAACCGGCGACGTAGTCGAGAGCATCGGCCTCAGATACATATTTCGCGGTCTTGCCGATGACGACGCCGAGTTCGACTTCCCAATCGGTCTTCTCAGAACCGCGCGGAATGACAACATCGTCGTTCGGACCGACGATTGCCGAGGTCGCCTTCATGAAAATGACCGGTTCCGGCGGTACGGTCGCACCGGTTTCAGCGGCGTGGTCAGAGAAATTGAGGCCGATGCAGATGAATTTTCCGGTTCCGGCAACGCAAGCGCCAATGCGCTCTTCGGAGATTACGGGAAGAGTGCCGAGGTCGATGGCGGCAATCTTCTTCAGGCCTTCCGGAGAAATGGCTTCACCGCCGATGTCTTTGACATGAGCAGACAGATCGCGGACTTTTCCTTCCGCGTCGAGGATCGCAGGTTTTTCCTGGCCAGGCTGGCCAACGCGCATCAATTTCATGGAACTCTCTCCCGGTTGTCAGACAAGGTGATGCATATATGAACGATACATTCATACTTGTCACCCCTAGACTGCTTCGACTTTCGAAAAATACCTTTTCCCTCCCGACAATCAAAAGGACACGCCCGTGACGAACAGCAATTCCCGGCAATCCGAATATCCAGTCGATCCACTCTTCCTCGATCGGTGGTCTCCTCGCGCATTCGATGGAGATGCGATGCCAAACGAGCATCTGCTGACCATTCTCGATGCCGCGCATTGGGCGCCATCGGCATCCAACCAGCAGCCGTGGCGGTTTGTCTACGCGCACAAGGATAGCGAGGATTGGCCGCTCTTCGTGGAACTGCTGATGGAAGGAAACCAGCGATGGGCAAAAAATGCCTCGGTGCTGCTCTTCGTCCTTTCCCGCGACCACAATATTTCACGAGAGGGTGAGAAAAAGCCTTCAGCGACTCATTCCTTCGATGCCGGTGCGGCATGGTTTTCACTCGCCATGCAGGCGCATCTGCTCGGTTACCACGCCCATGGCATGGCAGGCATATTTAAAGACCAGATCGTGGAAAAGCTTGATGTTCCGGATGGATATAAGGTGGAGGCCGCAGTTGCCATCGGCACATTGACCGACAAGGCTGTTCTTCCTGACGATCTGGCAGAACGGGAAGTGCCCAGCAAGCGCCTCCCCCTTTCGGACGTAGCTTTCAAGGGGCGGTTCACCGGCAAGGCCGATTGATATCCGACAACACAGATGACAAAAGGCCCGGCGGAAATTGACCGCCGGGCCTTTCGTTAAAGTTTCGTTTCACGTGAATCGTCACGCGAGACGTCCCACAGGATTAAATGTCGAGATTGGCAACGCTGAGCGCATTTTCCTGAATGAAGTCGCGGCGCGGTTCCACCTCATCACCCATCAGGCGCGAAAACAGGCCGTCGGCATCCGTCGCATCGTTGACCTTGACCTGCAGCAGCGAACGTACATTGGCGTCGAGTGTGGTTTCCCACAGCTGCTCGGCGTTCATTTCACCGAGACCCTTGTAACGCTGCATGGAAAGACCCTTGCGGCCGGCGGCGAAAATAGCATCCAGAAGCGCACGCGGTCCGGCCAGTTCCATAGTGCCGTCTTTGCGTTGCAGAACCGGCGGAGTGACGTAAATATCGCGCGTGCGGGCCGCGAGCTGATCGATATGACGGGCATCGACGGAACCGATCAGGCCCATATCGAGCGTCGAGATTTCCTTGACACCGCGTACCATGCGCTCGAAGCGCAAGCCGCCATCTTCGAGCACCATGCCGGACCAGCCGCGTTCGGTTTCTTCCGCGATCATGTCCAGACGCCGGGCCACTTCGCCAACGGTTTCCTGGGCACGGGCAGCATCGGCCGAAAGCTCGGGGTTCAGGGCGCCGGCAATGGCGGCCTGTTCCACGATGGAGCGACTGTAGCGGGAATGCAGACCGTCGATCAGCGTGCGCATGCGCACCGCATCGAGAATGACCTCACGAAGGTCAGCGCCGATGCGTACTTCGCCGGAGCCGAGCGTCAGCGACGTATCCTCGATGCCCATCGAGATCAGATATTCTTCCAGCGCCTTCTCATCCTTGAGGTACTGCACGGATTTGCCGCGCGTCACCTTATAAAGCGGCGGCTGGGCGATATAGAGATGGCCACGCTCGATCAGTTCCGGCATCTGGCGGAAGAAGAAGGTCAACAGCAGGGTACGAATGTGGGCGCCGTCGACGTCAGCATCCGTCATGATGATGATCTTGTGGTAGCGCAGCTTGTCTGCGTTGAATTCGTCCTTGCCGATCGACGTGCCGAGCGCGGTGATCAGCGTGCCGATTTCCTGGCTGGACAGCATCTTGTCGAAACGGGCGCGCTCAACGTTCAGGATCTTACCGCGTAGTGGCAGGATGGCCTGCGTTTCGCGCGAGCGGCCCTGCTTGGCCGAACCGCCTGCGGAGTCACCCTCGACGAGGAAGAGTTCGGATTTCGCCGGATCGCGTTCGGAACAATCGGCGAGCTTGCCGGGCAGAGAGGCGATATCGAGCGCACCCTTGCGGCGCGTCAGTTCGCGCGCCTTGCGGGCGGCTTCACGGGCAATGGCCGCTTCCACCACCTTGCCGACAAGAATCTTGGCGTCGGACGGATGTTCCTCTAGCCAGGTGGACAGGGCCTCATTGACGAGACTTTCCACGACAGGGCGCACTTCGGACGAAACGAGCTTGTCCTTCGTCTGCGAAGAAAACTTGGGGTCGGGAACCTTGACGGAAAGAATTGCCGTCAGTCCTTCGCGGCAGTCCTCACCCTGCAAGCTGACCTTTTCCCTTTTCATGATGCCGGAAGTCTCGGCATAGGATGTCATCTGACGCGTGAGCGCCGCGCGGAAGCCAGCCATATGGGTGCCGCCATCGCGCTGCGGAATGTTGTTGGTGAAGCAGAGCACATTTTCATGGTAGCTGTCGTTCCACCAGAGCGCGACCTCAACCGTGATGCCGTCCTTTTCGCCATGAATGGCGACCGGCTTGTCCACCAGCGGTTTCTTGGCCCGGTCGAGATAACGCACGAAGGCTTCAAGACCACCATCGTAGAGCAACTCTTCCTGTTTGATATCAGAATGACGCTTGTCGGTGAGCACGATACGAACACCGGAATTCAAAAACGCCAGTTCGCGCAGGCGATGCTCCAGCGTACCAAAATCATAATCCGTCATGGTGAAGGTGTCGGGGCTCGCCAGGAAGGTGACTTCCGTGCCAGAGCGGCCTTCATATTCGCCAATGACCGAGAGCGGAGCATCGGCAACCCCATGGGTGAAGCCGATTTCGTGCAGCTTGCCATTGCGGCGGATTCTGAGCTTCAGCCAAACCGAGAGCGCATTTACGACCGAAACGCCCACGCCATGCAGACCGCCGGAAACCTTGTAGGAGTTCTGGTCGAATTTTCCACCCGCATGAAGCTGGGTCATGATGACTTCCGCGGCGGAAACGCCTTCGGAAGAATGGATATCAGTCGGAATGCCGCGTCCGTTGTCCGTTACCGTCACCGAACCATCGGCGTTGAGCGTCACCGTCACCAGATCGGCATGACCCGCAAGCGCCTCGTCGATGGCGTTGTCAACCACCTCGTAGACCATGTGATGCAGACCGGAGCCGTCATCGGTATCGCCGATATACATGCCGGGCCGTTTGCGCACAGCATCAAGACCCTTCAGGACCTTGATCGAATCGGCTCCGTATTCAGTGTTGGCGCCGACTTCGCTTGACGATGTTTCGGTCATAAGTACTCTTTCCAAAATTTCCTGGCCAAGTTTTCAGTGAGAAGGCCTGAAGCCCGCGAATCACTCAAATCCGACATACGACTATAGAAATTCTACACTCAATCCCAAAGGCCACATGCCTCAGAACGCTGCATAAAGCAGGGGATATAGGGGTTTCAATCGCAAGAACGGCTTTTTTGTAGCACCGCTGACAGTTCCTCTATCACACTCAGCGGCAGCTTGCGAATATCCCGCGCCAGCCGATTGGCAAAAGCCGTATATTGCGGCGGCAGACCGACCGTGTCGATCGCCACCTTGGGGTCGGAGGAGCCGGCGAGAAAGAACAATTCCTCCGCCTCATCCCAGATGATGTTGAAATATCCGGCGATGCGCTGGAGGAGATCGAAGCTCGGTTTGCCGCGTTTGCCGTGCTCCAGTGCCGAGAGATAAGCGGGGGAAACGCCGATTGCCGCCGCCATCTCCTTCTGTGTCACACCCTTGCGCTCACGAAGCAGCCGCACGGCTTCTGCAAAGGGCGTCATGATTTTTCACCCTTGCGGCGCGCCAACCGGACATAGAGAGCGCCATCGCCGCCGTGATTGGCGGATGCGTCCTCATAGGATGAAATCAAGTAACGATATTCCGGTTTGGCGAACCACATGGGCACGGCCCTTTTCAGCGCACCATCGCTGCCGATGGAGCGACCCTTGCCGGTGATGACGAGCACGTGCCGAAGGCCCCGTTCGTGCGCCCGCAATAGAAAGTCGAGCAAAACCGCATGGGCTTCGCTCTGAAACATGCCGTGCAGATCGATACGGCCTTCCAGCGGCAACCGCCCGCGCGTCAACTTGCGCTTAACCGGCTTTTCCATCGGTTGATGAATTTTTGGCTTCTTGTCCGGCGTAAAGGGCGAAACGTCCACCGGCTCCGCGAGCATCCTAGGGAAGACGGCGTTTGCCGTTTGCGGGACGACAGGTTCCGCCGCGGCTTCCTCGATATCGTCGAAAGCCAGCAAATCCTCCAGCCTGCCGGAGATGGGTCGGGCTGTTCTTGCGACCTTACCCCACAGAATGCGTTCTTCCTTGCCAAGCTTTCGACTGCCCTTCATCGCCGATACCTTTTCGCAGCAACATGCGGCAACAGCATATAGAAATCGGCGTCGTTGCGCACTGTGCCTGCAAGTTCTCCAGCTTCGAAACCCGAGCCGGTGAAAATGTCGCCGCGTGCCGGGCCAACGATGGCCGAGCCGGTATCGAGCGCCAGCATCAACTGCGCGAAGGGCTTGCCATTATCCAGGTGGGTCAATGACGGCGCATGTATAAAGAAGGGAAAACCGAAGGTGTGGATGAGCCTGTCCACCGCAAGCGCCCGCCCCGCGACCAGCGGCACCTTGGCGGCGGCGATCGGTCCCATATCCAGGCCGGCAACATCAGCCTCCCGGAAAAAAATATAGGAGCGATTATGCCATAGCACCCCATCCACCTCATCCGGATGGTCGGCGAGCCATTTGCGAATTGTCTGCATCGAGATCGTTTTCGGATCCAGTTCCCCACGATCCAGAAGCAACCGACCGATCGGCGAGAACGGATGCCCGGCCTTGGCGGCATAGGTGATGCGTTTCACCTCTCCATCAGGAAACAGAAGACGGGCAGCACCCTGAACGTGGACGAAAAACAGATCGACCTTCGATCTCGCCCAGGCAATCTCAAGCCCCCTGCCCTGCAGATATCCTTCGTCGATCGCGCGGCGATCGGGAAAATAGGAAATGCCGTCCTCGCCCTCTCTACCAAAAGCATAGGACAGATCAAAACCGCTCGGGCGATTTTCGTCGTCGATATCCACCAGCTCCGGTGGGCGGCGGTAGACCGGATACTTCCAGACATCGTCGCGGACTGACGATACCTCAAGCTCCGGTTCATAAAAGGCAGTTACAAAACCGCGTTTTCCGCCGGGTGGTGAAATTTTGAAAGGCACACAATTCGTCTCGAAAAACCGGCGGGCCTGCTGGGGACTATCCGCTTGTTCCTCATCGGCCAGTTCCAGAAGCGAGGCCAGTTCGCCGGCGGTGAGACCCAGCGCGCCGGTCCTATAGGGTTTTGAATTCCGAAGATGTGACAGGATCGTCCGCATCGCCGGAAACAGCTTACGCGGATCGTCGTCCTGCCATCCCGGTAGATCACCGAAAGAAACTTCTTCGAACGAAAAGGGCGTGTTCATTGCTCGGATTCAGTGGCGATCAGCTTCCAGTTGGGATCGCGCGAGCGGACATCACGCGAGAAGGTCCAGATGTCGTCCACTTCCGCAACCGCATCGGGATCGCCGTCCACCAGCTTGCCATCCTTGTCATAGGTGGCCGAAATCAGCTGGCTGACTATTCTGAGCGTGATCTGCTCTTCGGAATCGCGGATACCGGCCTGGGTGATATCGGCCTTCTCTATTCCCACGAAAGTGGACTTAACCACCTCGCCGCGACTTTCCCGCTCGGAAATGGCCGCCTCGAACCCGTCGAAAACTTCCTTCGACAGAAGGTTCTTCAACGTCTTGCGGTCACCATCGGCAAAACCCATGACGATCATCTCATAGGCCATGCGGGCGCCGTTCAGGAATTCCTTGGGGCGGAAGGTCGGGTCCTTGGTCATCAGCTCGCGCAGAGATGTATTCAAGGCAGTATCGACGGGTGCCAGAGCATCCGCCTCGGCAAAGCGGTTTTCGTCCTCCGCCTCAGAGCGTTTGGGCAGGGTCACGACCTTGTTATCGTCCGTGACGGGGCCTTTCGCGACATCGCGCGGCGTGTAAGGGTCGAATGGCGGCTTCTCGTTGCCGGTTCGGCGACCAAGAACGCTGCGCAGCTGAAGAAAGATCAGCACCGCTGCAACGAGAAAAAACAATGTGATAAAGTCGCTAAAGCCCATCTTTTACCAAAACCGCCATTTAAATTCAAAAACCTGAACATCATATAGTCTGCATCTTATCATCATTCAAATGTGCAGATTCAATCATCGGTGTTCTCGGGAACCGGCAATCTGCCAGAGATGCACACGCAAGGCTAGAAGATGCGTTTTTCCTTTCTCCCCATTGTCATCCTGATGATGCCAATCCTGGAAATTGCCGGTTTCATCATCGTCGGCAAGACAATCGGTCTGTGGCTGACATTGGCGCTCGTCCTGTTCACGTCGTTTCTGGGGTTGCTGATCCTGCGGCTCGGCGGCATCGGCATGGTGAGAAATCTTCAGGCCGCAGGGCGCACCGGCGCCCAGCCTGCCGATGAGCTGGTCAATGGCGCCATGCGCGTCGTGGCGGGCATCCTGCTGTTCATCCCGGGTTTCATCACCGATATACTCGGTCTCCTGCTTCTGTCGAAAACGGTGAGACGTTTTTTCTGGAAGATCCTCGGACCTCGCGTCGTCGTGGCCGGTTCTTTTCGCCAGTCGGGTCAACCCGGCGGCCATACCGGCCCGCAACCCGGTGACTTTTCCGGGTTCAGCAATGGTCAGGGAAATAAGGGTAGCTCCAAGGTCGTGGACCTCGACGAAGAGGAGTTTCACCGCGAAGGGCCCAAGGATTCTCCCTGGTCCCAAAAGCCGGATGATCGCAACCTGCCCAAACCCTGAAGCACGGCAAAGGGTTAGAGAGGCGAGAGCACGAGGGTTGTAAGGCTCAAGTCGAAATGATAGACCGCCTTCCACGAAATCACGCCGCGAGGAAACGTAATGACCGCTGAAAATGGCGCACAGGGCGCAGTTAGTCCTTCCCTCAACATTCTTACCCAGTACATCAAGGATCTTTCTTTCGAAAATCCGGGTGCTCCTCGTTCGCTTCAGGCTCGTGACAATGCGCCGTCGATCAACATCAATGTCAATGTCAACGCAAACCCGATTTCGGGTTCGGATTTCGACGTTGTGCTGACGCTGAATGCCGAAGCCAAGGATGGCGACAAGGTTCTGTTTGCAGCCGAGCTGGTTTATGGCGGCGTGTTCCGCATTGCCGGTTTCCCGCAGGAACATATGCTGCCGGTGCTGTTCATTGAGTGCCCGCGCCTGCTGTTCCCCTTCGCACGCCAGATCATCGCCGATGTCACCCGCAATGGTGGCTTCCCGCCGCTGATGATCGATCCGATCGATTTCGCGCAGATGTTTTCGCAGCGCGTTGCCGAGGAACAGGCCAGAGCCAAGGTTCAGGCCGTACCGAACTGAATTGTACGCGACGCCGCTCTTTTTAGAGTTCAGAAAAAACAAAACCCGGGTTCATCGCCCGGGTTTTTTATTTGACGGTTCTCGTCATTTTTCAACGGCGCATCTAAGCGCCAGGCGCACTTAATTCTGGTAACGGTTCCAGATCGCCTTGTCGCCCATACCGAGAACGAGCTTGCCGTGCGCCGCGATGGTCTCCGCATCCAGTCTTGATGGTAGAGGATGCGGCCTTTGCAACGGCTCATTCGGGACATCATCATCCTCGATAGTGACCGCTTGCTGTTTGGAGCCGGAACCGAAACCGAGCGCTGTCTGGCGCCCACCAATCATTTCTATGTAGACTTCGGCGAGCAGTTCGGAGTCGAGAAGCGCGCCGTGTTTGGTGCGGTGGGAGTTGTCGATCCCGTAACGCCGGCAAAGTGCGTCGAGGGAATTCGGACCCATCGGGTGCTTGCGGCGTGCAAGCGAAAGCGTATCCGTCACCAATTCAGATGAGACCGGCGCAATGCCGAGGCGGGCAAATTCCGCATTGATGAAACCCATGTCGAATGTCGCATTATGCGCCACCCAGCGGGCACCTTCAAAAAACTCGCGGATTTCGTCGACGACTTCGGCGAATTTCGGCTTGTCTTTCAGGAAGTCGTCGGTGATGCCGTGCACCGCAAGCGCGTCCGGGTGAACCTTGCGATCTTCCGGGTTGATATAAATATGCAATGTGCGGCCGGTCGGAAAATGGTTGTTGAGCTCGATTCCGCCGATTTCGATCACGCGGTCCAGTTTCGATTCAAGGCCTGTGGTTTCCGTATCGAAAATGATCTCACGCATTTTTCTCTCCGTTGCCCGAACCGGCACTTAGTCTCTGCAGAATTTCTCTTACCTGATCCCGTGCAGCTTCGACACCATTTCCGCTATCGATGATAAAATCGGCCCGCCGGCGCTTTTCGGCATCGGGCATTTGCCGGGCCAATATCATTTCGAATTTCTCTTCCGTCATGCCGGGACGGGACAAAACCCGCTGGCGCTGTATTTCCGGCGCGCAACTAACAACGACTATTTTATCGACCCTCGTTTCCGCGCCGGTTTCAAACAGCAGCGGGATATCGAGAACGGCGAAATTTTGATTTTCCTCTCTCGCCTTACGGAGAAAAGCTTCCTGTCTTTCACGAACAAGCGGATGGACGATTGCTTCCAGCTTGCTAAAATTAGCCGGATTCTCCCTGAGGATATTACCGAGTTCAAGACGGTCGACCCTGCCGGAAATGGTCGTGCCCGGAAAGGCGGCTTCGATCATCGGCACGGCATCTGCAGAATAGAGGTCGTGCACAACCGCATCAGAATCGAGAACCGGTATACCTTCCGCGGCAAACAGTTTCGCCGTGGTCGTTTTTCCCATTCCGATCGAGCCGGTGAGACCGATGACGATCATCAATGTTTCTCCATATCCTCAATGATGAGGGAACGAAGAGTGTCATCAACTTCCGGCGTTTTGCCGAACCATTTTTTAAAGCCGGGTTTTGCCTGATGAAGAAGCATGCCAAGCCCATCAACCGTCGCAATACCCTGCGTCTGCGCCATCTGGAGGATGGGGGTTCTCAACGGCACATAGACGATATCGGTTACAACAGCACTTGCAGCCAGCGGCGAAAAATCAATCTCGGGCGCTTCCGTTCCGTCCATACCCAGCGATGTCGTGTTCACAAACAACCCGGCGTCCTGCATGACTTCATGAAGCGCGCCCTGAGGATGAGAAAAAACCCGTGCACCGAAACGGTCGGCCATTTCACGGGCACGTTCGACCGTGCGGTTCAGGACATGGATTTCGGCAATGCCGCGGTCCCGCAGCGACTGAACGACGGCCCTGCTTGCACCGCCGGCTCCGAACACGACCGCCCGGTCGGTTTTCTCCCATCCGGGATGGCGCTCATCGAGATTGGAAACGAAGCCATAGCCATCCGTGTTGGTGGCATGCAGCCTGCCCTCTTCCATCCAGACGGTATTGGCTGCACCCAGTTCCTCCGCCAGCTCGTCGGGACTATCCGCCAACTTAAAGGCCGCTTCCTTGTGCGGAATGGTGACATTGCCACCAACCGCTGCACCAGGTCCCTGTTCCTTTAGTGCCGTGATGAAATCGGGGAAGTCATCGGGGGCAACCTCAATGGCCTTATAGGAGCCGGGTATCCCGAATTTCTTCAGCCAGTAGGAATGGATGATCGGCGACCGGGAGTGCTTGATCGGATAACCGACAACGAAGGCATTTATAGTTAATGTTTCACGTGAATCAGCCATCGATGACATCCATGTCGCGCAGTTTCATTAAGAGAGGCAGAAGCGGCAGGCCAAGAATGGTGAAATAATCCCCCTCTATCGAAGTAAATAGCTGGATTCCTTCGCCCTCGAGCTGATAGGCACCGACACTGGTCAAGGCCTTTTCACCCACGCGTTGCAGGTGGCGGGAGACGAATTCGGCGCTCAAATTTCGCACCGAAAGCTCGGCACTGGAGATCGTCTGCCATACGACATCACCCCCGCGGGCAAGAACGGCTGCACTGTTCAGGCGATGAACCTTGCCGGATAATGAGAGCAAATGTGCTTCGGCTTCGGCCATGGTTTTTGGCTTGTGGTACACCCGGGCACCGAGCGCCATCGTCTGGTCGCATCCAAGAACGAGTGCTTGCGGATGCAGGGCACTTACCGCGAGCGCCTTGGCCTTGGCCAGTTCCAGCGCAACCTCTTCCGGCTTTGCGCCATTTTTTTCCAGCTGCTCGTCGAGCGCGCGCTCGTCAATATCCGCCGGGATGGCCGAAAATGTCAGCCCCGCATTGCGCATCAACATCTGACGGGATGCGCTGGACGAGGCGAGGATCAACTCTTGTTTCATCGACTATCTGCTCCGAATGGTGCGATCCGGATTATCGTGTCCTCGGGCGAAGGGCAAGGATTGCCGCGGCCGTTTCCTCTATGGAGCGGCGTGTAACATCGATCAGCGGCCAATTGTTACGGGCACAGAGCGCACGCGCATATTTCAGCTCTTCCATGATGGTGGCGCGATCCGTGTAGCGCCCGCTGTCAAACCCACCGGTCGTGCCGAGTTCCCGGTTTTCACGTACCTGCGATATGCGGTCCGATGTCGCGACGAGACCAACGATCAAAGGACGGGTGGCGGCGTAAAGGCTTTCCGGCAACGGCACGTTTGGAACGACCGGTATATTGGCGGTCTTTATGCCTCTGTTGGCGAGATAGATGCTTGTCGGTGTTTTCGACGTTCGACTGATCCCAATGATGACGATATCGGCTTCGTCATAGCTTTCCGGCATTTGCCCGTCATCATGGTCCATCGCAAAATTGAGCGCTTCGATCCGCGCGAAATAATCCGCGTTCAGCGCGTGCTGCGCCCCGACCCGCCGTCTCGAAGGTGCGCCGAGATAGGTCTGGAAAATGCCGATGATCGGCTCGAGGACGTTGACGCAGGGCACCCCGATCGCGTGACAGCGCAAATCCAGGAACTCGGCCAGCTGCTGATCCACGATCGTATAAAGAACGATGCCCGGTTCCTTGTCGATCAGATCCACCACCTGGGCGAGCTGCTTCTGGTTCCTGATCATCGGATAAACATGTTCTACCGGCATCGAAGCGTGGAACTGGGCCGAGACGGCACGACCGGCCGACATGAGAGTCTCTCCTGTTGAGTCCGAAATCAGGTGCAAATGGAAGAAACTTTTTTTGTTCTCCACGCTGTTTTTCTCTCGCTGTTGATAAACCGGGACAAACTTCCGAATTGTTCCGCGGGCCGAGCCGCCTCGTGGATAAAGTGGGTTTTTTCCACAATCCGCAAGTGGCGTCCTTGCTATCAGGCATGCCTGTGAATTGTCTGGAAACTCTGAACTTGTTCAAAACTGTCCACAGATGATCCACAGGCAACGGCTTCAGAGGATAGAACTTAAATATCTGAAAATATTATATAAATATCTATTATCCCATTTATTGCGATGAAGCGATGAAATGTCGTGTTCAGGTCTTGGCGCTTACACCCGACTGCGGCATATCGACTGGAAAGATTTTAATCCTTGCTACTCACCGACTCTAAGAAATAGAAAATCTTTTAAATCTCTTAGATTTTATTTTTTGGAAGTTGGGTGGCATGAGCGAGCGCAAGGTTTTAAAGGTGTTGAACGGGCAGACGGTCACACCTCCGCCCATATGGCTGATGCGGCAGGCAGGGCGTTACCTTCCGGAGTACAGGGAAACGCGAAAGAACGCCGGCAGTTTCCTCGATCTCTGTTATAATCCCGAACTGGCAACCGAAGTGACCCTTCAGCCCATTCGCCGGTTCGGTCTTGATGCAGCTATCCTCTTTTCCGATATTCTGGTGATACCGGATGGGTTTAATCGCAATGTTTCCTTCAGCGAGGGAAAGGGTCCGGCCATGGATCCGATCGATGTGGATGGCATCGACAGGCTGGATGCGAGCAATGTGATTGCGCATCTTTCACCCGTTTTCGAAACCGTCTCACGTTTGCGCCATACCTTGCCGGATGAGACGACGCTTCTCGGTTTTTGCGGTGCGCCCTGGACGGTCGCAACCTACATGATTGCCGGCCACGGAACGCCTGATCAGGCGCCGGCGCGGTTGTTCGGTTATCGGGAGCCGGCAGCTATGGAAAAGCTTCTTGCCTTGCTGGCTGAGGTTTCCGCCGACTACCTTGTGGCGCAGATTGATGCCGGCGCCGATGCGGTGCAGATTTTCGATTCCTGGGCCGGGGTGCTCGGCGAGAAGGAATTCGAGGAATATGCGGTAAAACCCGTCGCCAGTATCATCGCTTCGGTGCGCGCTCGCCGCCCCTCCGCGAAGATCATCGCCTTCGCCAAGGGGGCCGGTTATCTTTTGAAGGATTATCGCCGCAAAACAGGCGCAGACGCCATCGGCCTCGACTGGTCGGTGCCACTCGGTTTCGCAAGGGACTTGCAGAAGGAAGGCCCGGTACAGGGCAATCTGGACCCCATGCTGATGGTGGCGGGTGGCAAGGCTCTGGAGGACGGTATCGACGCTGTGCTGCAGGCTCTGGGACAGGGCCCGCTGATCTTCAATCTCGGCCATGGCATCACGCCGCAGGCCGATCCGGAAAACGTTGCAAGGCTGGTGCAGCGGGTGCGTGCCGGCGGAGCCGGGGCATGAGCGGCGAGAAGCAGACCTCCGCCCGCTCAGGAAACAGGGCTGCCCTTCGCGCAGGTATGGCGCTCGGTGTCTTTGCCGCTTTTGTCGCTTTGTTGTTTTACGCCGATCCGGCCGATCTCTATCTGTGGATCAAGGCGCTTCATATCATCGCGGTGATTTCCTGGATGGCGGCGATTTTTTACCTGCCGCGCCTGTTCATTTACCACACCGATGCACCCACCGGTTCGCAGCAATCCGAAACCTTCAAGGTGATGGAACAGCGGTTGATCAAGGTCATCATGAACCCGGCGATGATGATCAGCTGGATATTAGGGCTTTATCTCGCATGGTCGGTTTATGGTTTTTCCGGCGGCTGGCTACATGCGAAAATCGCACTGGTGGTGCTACTAACCATCGCCCACGTCTATTTCACCCGCAGTGCCAAACGGTTCGCCCGGGATGAAAATATCAGGCCTGCCCGTCACTGGCGGTTGATGAACGAGGTTCCGACGGTACTGATGATCCTCATAGTCATACTTGTGGTTGTGAAACCCTTCGGTTAAGAGGTCGCAATGATAAATTTCGCGGAATTCGTGCTTTCCTCTTGCAGTAGCCCTATTCAATCGCTATTTTCGGACCACTCATCTCGTGGCATGTGAATTATTCAGTCATCTGCGGCTTCTCCCTCAGCATCTGATTCGCGAACACGCCCTCCCCCGACATTACATTATCAAACGGTCTTTCCTTCATGGCTGAAATGAAGCTTCAGGAACTTAAGAGCAAATCGCCTACCGACTTGCTAACTTTTGCTGAATCCCTGGAAGTTGAAAATGCGAGCACCATGCGCAAGCAGGAGCTTATGTTCGCAATCCTCAAGGTTCTCGCGAGCCAGGACATCGAAATTATCGGCGAAGGCGTCGTTGAAGTCCTGCAGGACGGTTTCGGTTTTCTACGGTCCGCAAATGCAAATTATCTGCCGGGTCCGGACGATATCTACATTTCGCCCTCGCAAATTCGCCGTTTCTCTCTGAAGACCGGCGATACTGTCGAGGGGCCGATCCGTGGGCCCAAGGAAGGCGAACGTTATTTCGCGCTTCTCAAGGTCAACACGATCAACTTTGACGATCCTGAAAAGATCCGTCACAAGGTTCACTTCGATAACCTGACGCCGCTTTATCCGAATGAGCGGTTCAAGATGGAGCTGGAGCTTCCGACATCGAAGGATCTGTCGTCGCGTGTGATCGATCTGGTCGCGCCACTTGGCAAGGGCCAGCGTGGATTGATCGTCGCGCCGCCGCGTACCGGTAAAACTGTTCTCTTGCAGAACATCGCGCATTCCATCACGGCTAACCATCCGGAATGTTACCTGATCGTTCTTCTGATCGACGAACGTCCGGAAGAAGTCACCGACATGCAGCGCTCGGTCAAGGGTGAGGTGGTGTCGTCAACCTTCGACGAACCGGCTGTACGCCACGTCCAGGTGGCCGAAATGGTCATCGAAAAGGCGAAGCGCCTTGTCGAACATGGCCGCGACGTCGTTATCCTGCTCGATTCCATCACTCGCCTCGGCCGAGCTTATAACACTGTCGTTCCGTCTTCCGGCAAGGTCCTGACCGGTGGTGTGGATGCCAACGCGTTGCAGCGGCCGAAGCGTTTCTTCGGTGCCGCACGTAACATCGAAGAAGGTGGTTCGCTGACGATTATCGCGACCGCGCTGATCGACACCGGCAGCCGCATGGACGAAGTCATCTTTGAAGAGTTCAAGGGTACGGGTAACTCGGAAATCGTGCTTGACCGTAAGGTCGCTGACAAGCGTATCTTCCCGGCGCTCGATATTCTCAAGTCCGGTACACGTAAGGAAGACCTGCTCGTGCCGCGTCAGGATCTCCAGAAGATTTTCGTGCTTCGCCGTATTCTCGCGCCGATGGGAACGATGGATGCCATCGAGTTCCTGATCGACAAGTTGAAGCAGACCAAGACCAATTCGGATTTCTTCGAATCGATGAATACCTGATCCGGAGTTTTACCGGTCCCATCGACAAAGCTTTAAAGCCGCATCCGTTCATTCGGATGCGGCTTGACTGTTTTAACCGAGGTGAATGATGCCAGCTTCCGCCGATACCATTTATGCGCTCTCCAGTGGAGCATTGCCGGCCGGCGTCGCAATTATCAGGATCAGTGGGCCCGGAGCGTTCGATGCCTTTGTCACGTTGACCGGTCGTGACCTTCCCGCACCGCGGCAGGCGGTTCTATGTTCGATTCGAAACCGAAACAATGAGATCATCGACCAGGCGCTGATGATCGTTTTCCCTGCACCAAATTCCTTCACGGGTGAGAACTGCATCGAAATCCACAGCCACGGAAGCCGCGCGGTTGTCGCATCAATTTTTGCCGAACTCGAACTGCTCGAAGGATTTCGGCCGGCGGATGCCGGCGAGTTCTCCCGCCGAGCGTTTGAAAACGGCAAGATGGATCTTCTCGAGATCGAAGGTCTGGCGGATCTGCTGCAGGCTGAAACGGAGATGCAGCGGCGTCTGGCGGTGGAGCAGAGCACCGGTAAGCTGTCAGCGCTCTACGATGGCTGGGCAGGCCGGTTGACGCGTGCTCGCGCCCTGATCGAGGCAGAGCTGGATTTCGCCGACGAGGAAGATGTGCCGGATTCAGTTGCCGCGCAGGTGTGGGACGCGATGACGCAACTTCACAGTGAAATCACCAGCCATCTCAAGAACGGCGGAAGCAGCGAGATCATTCGTGACGGGTTCAAGGTGGCGCTGGTGGGAGAGCCTAACGCTGGCAAGTCTACGCTTCTTAATGCTCTGAGCGGCCGTGACGTTGCTATTGTCACTGACATTGCTGGTACGACCAGAGACGTGCTGAGCGTTGATATTAATCTCGACGGTTACCTGGTCCGCATATTCGATACGGCCGGAATTCGGGAAACGCAGGATGTGGTGGAAAAGGAAGGTGTAAGGCGAGCCGTTCTGACAGCGGAAACCGCGGATCTCATTTTGATATTGCAAGATAACGATTCGACTCCGAAACAATCGATCATTTCGCTGGAAAATGCTCGCCATTTGCATCTACGGACAAAAACCGCGATTTCCTCTTCTACAGTTGACGCTGTTTTTGATCTTAACATCTCCGCAAGGGAAGGCGTCGGTCTCGACGAATTGCGTTTATTGATCAAGCGAGAGATTGAAAGCAGGGTTGGTGTTGCACAGACATTGGTCCCTGCCCGCGCCCGTCACAAAAAACGACTTGAAGAGACGCTGAACTATGTTAGTGATGCGCTCAATTCCAAGACCATGGACCTTGCGATAAGGTCGGAATATTTGAGACTCGCAGCAACATCGCTTGGACGCATTACGGGTCGCATCGATGTGGAAGATTTGCTGGGCGTGATCTTCTCGGAATTCTGCATAGGAAAATGATTCACGTGAAACATTGGTGGCCGATACGGCAAAGCCGATGATTTGGGATAAGGCGCAGAGATATGCACCAGTCATTTGATGTCATTGTTATCGGTGGTGGACATGCCGGCAGCGAAGCTGCGGCGGCCGCTGCACGACATGGCGCTAAAACCGCTCTCGTTACCCATAAGCGAGAGACTATTGGGGTGATGTCCTGTAACCCGGCAATCGGTGGTCTCGGTAAAGGACACCTGGTCCGCGAAATTGACGCGCTGGACGGTTTGATGGGCCGGGTTGCTGATGCAGCGGGAATTCAATTCCGTATGCTCAATCGCAAAAAAGGCCCCGCCGTCCGCGGGCCGCGCACGCAGGCTGATCGGCGACTTTATCGCGAGGCGATGCAGCGGGAAATCAATGCGATTGAAAACCTTAGCATTATTGAAGGCGATGCATTCGATATTGACATGACCAATGATCGGGTATCTGCCGTAATCATGGCGAACGGTAGCCGGATTCCTTGTGGTGCTGTTGTGTTGACGAGCGGCACTTTTCTACGCGGCCTTATTCATATCGGCTCCGAAAAGATTCCCGCAGGCCGTGTTGGTGAAAAACCGTCTGTCGGTCTTTCCGAAACACTTGCCCGCCTCGGCCTTGCCATGGGGCGATTGAAGACTGGCACCCCTGCCCGGCTTGATGGTCGCACGATCGATTGGAACGCTGTGGATCGGCAAGCGGCCGATGAAGATCCCGTTCCGTTCTCTTTTATGACGGATCGCATTGTCAATCCACAGATCGAATGTGGCGTAACCCGAACGACGCCGGCCGGACACAAGATCATTCAGGATAATATTCATCTGTCAGCGATGTATTCGGGACAGATTGAGGGTGTTGGTCCGCGCTATTGTCCGTCGATCGAAGACAAGATTACACGCTTCGGTGAACGGGACGGCCACCAGATATTCCTAGAGCCAGAAGGCCTTGATGAGCACACAATTTATCCAAATGGTATTTCGACGTCGCTTCCTGCCTCAGTTCAGGAGCAGTTTATCCGCACCATCCCCGGCCTTGAGCAAGTCAACATCATTCAGCCCGGCTACGCGATTGAATATGACTATGTCGATCCGCGTGAGCTGAAGCCTTCTCTGGAATGCCGGAAAATTCCGGGATTGTTCCTGGCAGGGCAAATCAATGGCACGACGGGTTATGAAGAGGCAGGCGCCCAGGGTCTGGTTGCCGGATTGAATGCGTCGCTATATGCAGGGAACGCAGACCCTATCCATTTCAGTCGTACCGAATCCTATATTGGTGTGATGATCGACGATCTCACCTCCAAGGGTGTCAGCGAACCCTATCGAATGTTTACGTCGAGAGCCGAATATCGGCTTTCACTTCGCGTTGACAACGCTGATCTGCGACTTACGCCTGTCGGTCAGATGGCCGGCATTATCGGGCATGACCGCCAAAAACGCTTCGCAGATTTTATCTCAGATCTGGATCGGGGTCGCGAGCTGATGAAGAGCATTTCCATCAGTCCCTCCCAGGCTGCTAAACAGGGATTGAAACTCAACCAGGACGGTCAACGTCGTTCGGTTTATGAAATGCTCGCCTACCCCGATATCACGATGGAAACTCTTACCACTCATTGGCCGGAGCTACGGGCGCTTAATACCAAGGTCGCTGAGGTTTTGGAAATCGAAGCGAGTTACGCTGTCTATATGCAGCGCCAAAGCGCGGATATTGTCGATATCAAGCGAGATGAAGAGAGAAAAATCCCCAATGATTTCGATTTTCAGTCTTTGTCCGGTCTCTCCAACGAACTGAAACAAAAGCTGGAAAAGGCACGTCCAGAGAACATTGCCCAGGCTGCGCGTGTTGACGGTATGACACCTGCTGCGATATCGCTGCTTCTCGCACTTCTGCGGAAAGGCTCCGCATCGGGAAGTGAAAAATTGCGCATGCACCAATAGCGAGTCGGACCATGAAGATAAACGGCCAGAGTGTTTCACGTGAAACACAGGAGAGGCTCGAGCATTTCGTCGAGCTTTTCAAGAAGTGGAACAAAACCACAAATCTGGTTGCGCCTTCGACTCTCACTGAGCTCTGGAGCCGGCATGTCGCGGACAGTGCACAGATATTTCAGCTCGCCCCTCAACCGCAAAAATGGATTGATCTGGGAAGCGGCGGCGGTTTTCCGGGCGTCATTACAGCGATTTTTCTCGCGGAACTGGGTGATGGTTGGGTCGATCTGGTAGAGAGCAACAATAAAAAGGCTGCGTTTTTGCGAATTGCGCTGAAGGAAACCGGCGCAAGAGGCGCGGTTCATCCAGTCAGAATTGAAAAAGCGCCTGAAACCGTTGAAAATTGCGATGCGATTTCGGCGAGAGCCCTCGCCGAGATGAATTTACTTTTCGAATATATTCACCCGTGGGCGCAGAATAATCCAAATCTCAGGGCATATTTCAATAAAGGCAGGGATTATGAATCCGAACTGCAGAAAGCGCATGGCCGCTGGCAGTTTGATCTGATAAAACACCAGAGTGCCATTGAGGCAGATTCTGTTGTTCTTGAAATCAGTAACCTCACTAAGAGGCACTGACGAGCTGGTCAGGTGCGGTATGACTTCTGAAAAAAACCGGATTATCGCAGTCGCAAACCAGAAGGGTGGCGTTGGAAAAACAACGACGGCCATCAATCTGGCTACTGCATTGGCGGCTATTGGTGAGCGGGTGCTGATCATTGATCTTGATCCGCAGGGTAATGCTAGCACAGGTTTAGGAATCGACCGCAAAGAGCGCAAGCTTTCTTCCTATGATCTTCTGGTGGGTGATCATACCGTTTCCAAAGTTGCGGTTCCGACAGCAGTTCCGAACCTCGATATCGTCCCGTCAACGATGGATCTTCTGGGCTTTGAGATGCATGTTGCGAATGTTGCCAACCGCGTCTTTCTGTTGCGTACCGCCATGGAGACGCAGGAAGCCAGAGACTATTCCTATATTTTGGTAGATTGCCCGCCCTCTTTTAATCTTTTGACGATGAATGCCATGACCGCCGCCCATTCGGTGCTGGTACCGTTGCAGTGCGAGTTCTTTGCGCTGGAAGGCCTCAGCCAGCTGCTGGATACGGTTAGCCAGATACGCGGCTCCGTCAATCCGCAGCTTGATATTCAGGGTATCGTTCTCACGATGTTCGATGCGCGCAACAATCTTGCCCAGCAGGTGGTTTCCGATGTGCGGATGCATCTGGGAGAAAAGGTTTACCACACTCTCATTCCGCGCAATGTTCGGGTTTCCGAAGCGCCGTCTTATGGTAAACCGGCAATTCTTTATGATCTGAAATGCGCTGGCAGTCAGGCTTATTTGCAATTGGCGTCCGAAGTGATCCAGAGAGAGCGTCTGCGCAAGGCGGCCTGACGTTTTGCCGGACTATATGGAGTAATATCTTATGAGTGATGATCTTTCCAAGCGTCGACTCGGACGCGGTCTTGCGGCGTTGATCGGCGAAATGGATCAGCCTGTGCCGGTGGGTGAACCGCAGCGCGCCGTTAGTGCGGATCGCGCCATCCCGATCGAGTTCATCGCTCGCAGCCAGAGAAACCCACGTCGACACTTTGACGAAAATGAGTTGCAGGATCTTGCCTCATCCATTCGTCAGCACGGGATTGTTCAGCCTGTGGTCGTGCGAACGATTGGCGTCAACCGTTACGAGATAATCGCTGGTGAACGGCGCTGGCGCGCGGCACAGCTGGCCGGTTTTACGGACGTTCCTGTCATCGTTCGGGATGTAGACGACCGCACGGCTCTGGAGCTGGCTATCGTCGAAAACGTCCAGCGTTCCGATCTCAATCCGCTTGAAGAAGCGATGGGCTATGAGCAGTTGATCGCCGAACATGGCTACACTCAGAACGACCTCGGTGAAATCATCGGCAAGAGCCGAAGCCATGTTGCAAACAGCCTTCGTCTTCTGAAACTTCCCGATCCGGTTCGGGACATGTTGGCGGACGGTTCGCTTTCCGCTGGCCATGCGCGCGCGCTTGTTTCCACTTCCGATCCGTCGGGTCTGGCTCGGACTATCGTTTCCAAGGGTCTTTCGGTGCGTGATGCCGAGCGCCTGGCGCAAAACGACATCAAGTCGCAGGGTGACGTCTTGGAGAAGCGGCCTTCGGCTGAGAAGGATTCCGATACGGTCGCGCTTGAACGCAGCCTGTCGGATGCTCTTGGTCTGGACGTGAAGATTAGCCACAAAGGCGGATCGGGACAAATCCGCATCGGATACCGCACGCTAGAGCAGCTGGAAGCCGTTTGCCGCCTTCTGGAGCAAAAATAAGCAAGTATTTGTTTTAATTGATAAAATACCCGCGTTTAGCGGGTATTTTTATGCCGTGGTGCTCAAAAGTCGATAGCGCGGCCGTTTATTTCGTAGTCACCGAAACGAACAGGTTCCGCGCCGCCGCGACCGCCGGTTTCCTGCGGCAATTGAAGATCCGCCTGTTGTTTGCGCCGTTCTTCCGCTTCCTTCAACGCACGTTCCGCCGCCGGCGAAAGCCGCTTGAGCATTTCCGCGCCGTTGTCATTATCCGCATCCTGCATGAGTAATCCTCCCTATGACGGGATATTGAAATATGTTTGCCGTTCACCAGATTATATAAACAGATGGGCTTTATAAACCCCGGAATATTTCCTGAGTGGTAACAAGGAGAATTTGACATATGAACATGATGCGCACGGCAATGCTTTTGGCCTTCATGACGGCATTGTTCATGGGTGTCGGTTTTCTGATCGGCGGTAAGGGCGGCATGATGATTGCCTTGCTTATTGCCGCTGGTATGAATCTTTTCTCCTACTGGAATTCGGACAAGATGGTCCTGTCGGCCTATCGTGCACGCGAGATCGATGAGGCGAATGCGCCTGAATTTTTCCACATGATCCGCGATCTCTCGCATAATGCCGATCTTCCGATGCCCAAGGTTTATATTTATGACAGCCCGCAGCCGAACGCCTTCGCGACGGGAAGAAACCCGCAGAATGCCGCTGTCGCCGCCTCGACGGGCCTGCTGGAGCGCCTCACCCCTGAAGAAGTGGCTGGTGTCATGGCGCATGAGCTGGCCCATGTGCAGAACCGAGATACGCTGACGATGACTGTGACCGCGACGCTGGCAGGCGCCATCTCCATGCTCGGCAACTTCGCGTTTTTCTTTGGTGGCAATCGTGAAAACAACAATAATCCGCTGGGCTTTATCGGCGTACTGGTTGCGATGATCGTGGCGCCGCTCGCCGCGATGCTGGTGCAGATGGCCATTAGCCGTACCCGGGAATATTCTGCCGACCGACGGGGCGCGGAAATTTGCGGCAATCCGCTCTGGCTTGCTTCGGCACTGCAGAAAATTTCGGGCATGGCGCAGAGCATTCATAATGAGGATGCGGAGCGTAACCCGGCGACGGCGCATATGTTCATCATCAATCCCCTGTCCGGTGAGCGCATGGACAATCTGTTTTCTACGCATCCGAATACGGAAAACCGGGTGGCGGCACTTCACGCCATGGCGCAGGAGTTTTCCCCGCGAGGATCGACGCGAACGCCATCGGGTGATAGACCTCAGCGCAAATCAGGCTCCGTTCCCAATACGGGCTGGGGACGAGGCAAAGAAAACGAGCGCAAGGGACCGTGGTCTTGACATCCGATACTCAAAATAAGCCGTCGCGGTCCAAAAAACCGGGACAGGACCATGCAAGGGGCCGCGAAGACGGCCCTTCGTCTTTCCAGGATAAACCGGGCCTTGCTGCACGCGTTGCCGCAACCCGCATTCTGGCGGCCGTTCTGGAAAAGAAAACCTCGCTGGACGGTATGCTGGACAGCGAAAACGGCAATCCCGTCTATCGCGCGCTATCCCTTGCGGACCGGGCGCTGGTGAGAGCGATCGTCAACAGCGCGCTTCGCCACCTTCCGCGTATCGAAGCCGCCTTGTCGATGCTGCTTGACGGACCGTTGCCGCAGGGCGCCCGGTCGCTTCATCACGTCCTTGTCGTTGGCGCAGCGCAAGTGCTTTACCTTGATGTCCCCGATCATTCTGCGGTCGATCTTGCCGTGGAACAGGCACACCGCGATCCGCGCAACAGGCGTTTTGCCAAGCTGGTGAATGCCGTCCTCAGGCGATTGGGCCGGGAAAAAGCAGAAATCGAAAAGGCGATCGCGGATGTGCCCGTGCTGCCGGACTGGTTCTACGCTCGGCTTGTTTCGGCTTATGGAGATGAGGTTGCCAAACGGATTTCCGAAGCGCAGTTGACGCCCTCTTCCATCGATCTCACGGTGAAGACCGATCCGGCTGTCTGGGCGGAAAAGCTGGGTGGTACGGTTTTGCCGAATGGCAGTGTCCGTCTCGGTGAATTTGAAGGCCAGATTCCCGCGCTTGAAGGCTTTGCCGAGGGTGCCTGGTGGGTTCAGGATCTCGCGGCCAGCATGCCTGTGAAGCTGATGGGCGATATTTCCGGAAAACGTGTTGCCGATCTCTGTGCAGCTCCTGGCGGCAAGACTGCCCAGCTCGCGCTTGCCGGCGCGAAGGTGACTGCCCTGGACCAGTCCGGCAATCGTCTTCGCCGCCTCAGGGAAAATCTCGACCGGCTTGGTCTTCACGCCGAAACCGTTGAAGCCAATATGCTGAAGTACCAGCCGGAACAGCTTTTCGACGCCGTTCTTCTGGATGCCCCCTGCTCGTCTACCGGCACGTTGCGTAAACATCCCGATGTCTGCTGGACGAAGGACGAGAATGATATTGCCAAGCTTGCCGCTCTTCAGGGCCAGATGTTGCGACACGCGCTCACGCTGGTGGGAGCCGGCGGCATTGTGGTGTTTTCCAATTGCTCGCTCGATCCCTCTGAAGGGGAAGCGATGATTGCACAGGTGCTGGCGGAAAACCCGGACTTCGAGCGTGTTGCCGTTCGCAAGGACGATTGGCCAGGAATGGAAGCCGCCGTCACTGCCGAAGGCGATCTTCGTACAACGCCGGATATGTTCGGCGGCATCGACGGGTTTTTTAGCAGTGTCTTGCGTAAGAAGTAGAAAAAAGCCAAGCTTCCGCGAATCATTGGATAATTGCCGATACGTTCCGATCATCACGGTTCACTCATAAAAACAAAACATGTGAAACGGGAAACACAGCTTGTCAGGGTCCTTTGCAGGCAGCATCAATGCCGCCGGTCTTCTCTCGCGGATGGCGTATCGTCATCTGTGTGTGGGCCTCGCTCCTTTGCGCCTGCGCATATCCCGGTTTGCCAATCGCGTTCCCGATGGTCTCGTGGCGGCGCCGACTGATCTGAGGGCAATCGATCCGTATTTTGCCGAGGAATTGCTGCGGGGCCGGATTGCGCTCGCCGGCCGCGTCGTCGAAACCGGCGGTCTATCGCCATTTCAGGTGGACTATCCCTCGCTGGTTTTTGAAGAGCGGCTGCATGCATTTGGCTGGCTGCGGCATATCCGTTCCGATAGATCGAGTGAGGCCAGCAAGCGGGCGCGCCGTATCGTCGCCGAATGGATGACTATACACGGCAAGCGGGTTGCGGGGATTGCCTGGTCTCCGGAGATCGCGGCACAGAGGCTGATTGCCTGGCTGTCCCATTCTCCCGTCGTTTTACATGAGGCCGATGCGGGTTTTTATCGTCGTTTCCTGAAAAGTCTTGCGTTTCACGTGCGTTATCTCGACAGGATCGTCAAATATGCGCCGGATGGGGAAGCGAGGCTGCGGATCAGGATTGCGCTGGCCGTCGCGTCCATAGCCATGCCGACCCGCCTGTCCCATATTACTCGGCACGGAATGAAGCTGGCGCAGGAAATGGAACGCCAGATTCTTCCAGATGGCGGGCATGTTTCCCGCAATCCGAGGGTCATGCTGGATTTGCTGCTTGATCTTTTGCCGCTTAGGCAAAGCTACATCAATCTCGGTCACGATCTGCCCTCGGGGCTGGTGCCGGCGATTGACAGGATGTTTCCGGCCATCCGGTTTTTCCGCCATCAGGGCGGCGATCTGGCGCTGTTCAATGGCGCCACCGCCACGCTTGCCAATGAACTGGTGTCGGTACTTCGTTATGATGAGACAGCCGGCCGGCCGTCCAAAATGCTGCCGGATGTCAATTATCATCGTCTTGCAACCGATGAGACGGTCATCATCGTGGACACTGGTCATCCAGGCTCGGCGGAGCTTTCGCGTAACGCCCATTCGGGCTGCCTGTCCTTTGAGATGTCCTGTGGCAAGAGCCGGTTCATCGTCAATTCGGGCTTCCCGAAAAACGCAGCACCCGAATATCAGCGGGCGAGCCGCTCGACGGCGGCCCATTCAACGGTCACGCTGGCCGACACGTCGTCTTGCAGACTGTCCCGCTCGAGACTGCTCGGGCCGATCATGGTTTCCGGTGTCAGTCAGGTGGAGAGCCGCCGCGGAACGGATGCAAATGGCAATGATGTCCTGTGGGCGTCGCATGACGGTTATTTGCAGAATTTCGGTTGCTATCACGATCGGGAAATTGAGCTGAATGTTGCCGGTACGAAGATAAAGGGCCGTGATCTGCTTCGGGCCGACGAGAATGTGGTGAAGGCGCAATTGCAATCCATATCGGCTGTATCGCGGTTCCATATCCACCCGCACATCCAGCTATACCAACAGGACGAGGAGTCGGTTTATCTTGAGGCAGCGGATGGAACCACCTGGCTGTTTTCGGCGCCGGGACTGGAGCTTTTCGTGACCGAGGATGTTTTTATGGCGGATGCATCCGGCATGCGGCCTTCGCAGCAGATCGAGCTGCCATTCAATCTGGCGAATACTCGGGAAATCCGCTGGATCATCGAACGCAAGGCGTAGAGGATTCCTGGCGAGTTTCAGGCAAAAACCGCCATAGTTTTCGCCGTTCCGCGTCCCCGCTGTTTATTAATATGGCAAGCTGTGTTAACGCGGCGGCAATTGCTGGATCAATCCCAGTCCAGCCTGTCCTCCCCGTCAAACGGAGTATGCCCGATGGCTGTCGTTTCCAAAAAAATCCCCGCTCCCGATAAAGTCAAAATCCGTACAGCCCTTCTTTCCGTTTCTGACAAGACGGACATTATCGAGCTGGCAACTGTCCTGTCCAAACTTGGCGTCAAGCTGCTGTCGACGGGTGGCACGGCAAAGGCCATCGCTGACGCGGGACTGCCGGTAACGGATGTTTCCGATGTGACCAATTTCCCGGAAATTATGGATGGTCGCGTCAAGACCCTGCATCCCAACGTGCATGGTGGACTTCTGGCTATCCGGGATGATGCTGATCACGTCGAGGCAATGAAGGCTCACGGTATCGAGGCGATCGATCTCTCCGTCATCAATCTCTATCCCTTCGAGGAGGTTCGCGCCAAGGGTGGCGACTACCCGACGACGGTCGAGAATATCGATATTGGCGGCCCGGCAATGATCCGCGCTTCGGCCAAGAACCACGCCTATGTCACTGTTGTCACCGATCCGTCCGACTACCCTGCGCTGGTGGAAGCCCTGCAGGCCGATGACGGTCAAACCTCCTACGCGCTGCGCCAGACCTTCGCCGCCAAGGCATATGCCCGCACTGCGGCTTATGATGCGGTGATTTCCAACTGGTTTGCTGAGGCGCTGGCTATCGAAACGCCGGATTATCGTGCCATCGGCGGTGCGCTGAAGGAAAAGATGCGTTACGGCGAGAACCCGCACCAGAGCGCCGGTTTTTACCTGACCGGCGAAAAGCGCCCCGGTGTTTCCACGGCGACGCTTCTTCAGGGCAAGCAGCTTTCCTATAACAACATCAATGATACGGATGCAGCCTACGAGCTGGTAGCGGAATTCCTGCCGGAAAATGCGCCGGCTGTAGCGATCATCAAACACGCCAACCCCTGTGGTGTTGCGACGGGTCCCACACTTGCAGAAGCCTACCGGCGCGCGCTGGCATGCGATTCCGTTTCGGCCTTTGGCGGCGTCATCGCCTTGAACCGCACGCTCGATGCGGAAACGGCAGAAGAGATCGTCAAGCTCTTCACCGAAGTCATCATTGCACCCGATGTGACGGAAGAGGCCAAGGCCATTATCGCCCGCAAGCCCAATCTGCGCCTGCTGGCAGCTGGTGGCCTGCCAGATCCGCGCGCGGCCGGCATTACGGCCAAGACGGTTTCCGGCGGTCTTCTGGTTCAGAGCCGTGACAACGGCATGGTGGAGGATCTGGAACTGAAGGTGGTCACCAAGCGTTTGCCGACACCTCAGGAACTTGAAGACATGAAGTTCGCCTTCAAGATTGCCAAGCACGTGAAGTCCAATGCGGTGATCTATGCCAAGGACGGCCAGACGGCAGGTATCGGCGCCGGACAGATGAGCCGGGTGGATTCCGCCCGTATCGCCGCCCAGAAGGCGGAAGATGCGGCCAAGGCACTCGGCCTTGCTGAGCCGCTGACGCGCGGCTCTGCCGTGGCTTCTGAAGCGTTTTATCCCTTCGCCGATGGTTTGCTTGCAGCTATTGCAGCAGGTGCCACCGCAGTCATTCAGCCCGGTGGTTCCATGCGCGACCAGGACGTGATCGATGCGGCCAATGAGCACAATGTGGCGATGGTCTTTACCGGCATGCGTCACTTCCGCCATTAAGCAAAAACGGCGCAGAGAATTTAAAAGGCCCGGAAAGTGATTTCCGGGCCTTTTGTTTCACGTGGGACAGTCCGATGCCCGTATTGGAAGCGGGTCAGGTAACCGCGCCCACCTGCCACGGCACAAATTCATTGTCGCCGTAGTCGTAAATCTCGCTGACGGTCTTGTCTCCCGAAGCGACTGCAAGAATGTGCTCGAAAATTCGTTTGCCGGATTCCTCGATGGTTTCCGCGCCGGTAACGATCTCGCCGCAGTTGAGATCCATGTCTTCCTTCATGTGCTCGTACATTTCGGAATTGGTGGCAATCTTGATGCAGGGTGCCGGCTTGAATCCCGATACGGAGCCGCGGCCGGTGGTGAAACAGATGACGTTACAGCCGCCGGCGACCTGGCCGGTCACGGCAACAGGATCGTAACCGGGCGTATCCATGAAGACGAAGCCCTGTTCAGTAACGGTTTCCGCGAATTCGTAGACCGCCTTCAGTGGCATGGAGCCACCTTTGGCCACTGCGCCCAGCGATTTTTCAAGAATGGTGGTTAGTCCACCAAGCTTGTTGCCGTGCGATGGGTTGTTGTTCAGCTCATCGCCGTTGCGAGCGGTATAATCCCGCCACCAGTCGATGCGCTGCAACAGCTTTTCGGCGACCGCAGGCGTGACGGCACGCTTCGTCAGCAGGTGTTCAGCGCCGTAAATCTCCGGCGTTTCGGCAAGAACCGTTGTACCGCCGTTGCGGACGATGAGATCTGATGCATATCCCAGGGCCGGGTTTGCCGATATTCCGGAGTAACCATCCGAACCGCCGCATTCCAGCGCGACCTTCAGTTTTGAAAGCGGCTGTTCAGTGCGCTGGGCAGCATTGACCATTGGCAGTATCGCCTTGATCTCGGCAATGGCGGCATCGATCGTTTTTCGTGTGCCGCCGTGCTGCTGGATCGTCATGGTGCGCAGCCGTTCGCCCTCCTCCATCTTGTAATGTTCGAGGATAGGGGCGATCTGGTTGGTCTCACAGCCGAGGCCGATCAGCAGAATACCGCCGAAATTCGGGTGGCGGGCATAACCCTGAATGGTGCGGATCAGAAGACGATAACCTTCCGATTTCGTATTGAGCGCGCAGCCGCCGCCATGGGTCAGCGCCACAACGCCGTCGACATTGTCGAACCCTTCAAGGCCGCCCTGCTTGTTGAAATAATCGGCGATGTAACGCGATACGGTGGCGGAACAGTTCACGGATGCGATGACGCCGATGTAGTTGCGCGTGCCAACGCCACCGAGACCCCGGTCAAAACCCTTGAAGGTCCGCCGCTCGCCCTCGGGCAGCATGCCTTTTTCCTCGATATCGACACTGAACTGATGCGTGTGTTCGGAAGGCACCATGGCGAGATTGTGCAGATGCACATGCCGGCCAGGCTCGATATCCTGTGTCGCGATGCCGATCACCTGTCCGTATTTCAGGACCTCGTCTCCGGATCTGATAAACGTCAGGGCCACCTTGTGGCCGCGTCCGATCAGCTCCCGCGCTGTCAGATCGCCTCTGCCCGTCGCACCACCGGCCGGTATCGACCGGCGTGCCACCGCGACATTGTCGTTGGCGTTCAGCAAAATGGTTGCCTCGGAATTCTCACTCACGGGTTTTTCTCCTCCCCGGTACATTGCCTGCTATGTTTTGAATTTAGCCGTCTACCCAGCGTCTCTTGGAACCTTCCAGATGGGTATGCATGGCCGCCTGCGCCAGCAGCGGATCTTTCAACTCAAGGGCCGCCAAAATCGCCTCGTGCTCCTGAAGGGCGTGGGTCCAGGTATCGCGATCCTCAAATTTCACACGCAATTGTGCCGAAATCGGGCTGTGGCGCTCATCGAAGAGGTTTGCCACCAGCCGGGCCAGAACGCTGTTACCGGATTGTTCGGCAATGGTGACGTGGAAAAGCCGGTCCTGATCGAGAGGTTTGCGCGCGGCCTCGATTTCCTGCTGCATCGTGTTGAGAATCTGGCGAAGGTTTGCAATCGTTTCATCGGTCATGCGGCTCGCCGCCAGTACGATTGTCGCGCCTTCCAGCGCTGCGCGCGCCTGCATCAGTTCGGAGGGGCTGTCGCCCAAGGATTTGGTGTTGTGGGTTGTCTGAAGGGCCTCGGTGGAGACATAGACACCGGAACCCATGCGGATTTCGACGGTGTTGTCGATTTCAAGCGCAATCAGTGCCTCGCGCAGTGATGGTCTCGAAACCCCGAGCTTCTGTGCCAGTTCCCGTTCGGCGGGAAGTCGTGTTCCGGGCAGAAACTCTCCCAGATCGATCAGCTCGCGTATCTGGTCCGCAATCTGCTGATAAAGCCTGCGTGGTTCCGCTATTTTGGCCTGACCATTCATGTGTTTTCTGACGAACCTTGTCTGTTATCTGAATTTGGCCTTACCGTAGCGCCAAGCGCATCAATACGCAAGAAATTACTTAAATGCATGAATTTACAATGTTATTTCAATAAGTCTTTTGAGATGATTTTGCGTGTACCAGACGCGGGATTCAAATTTTGGGCTAATTGGCTTGACCATTTTAAAAAAGCGGCCTAACCATTTGGCTCATTATTGCCCCCGGTGGAGCGGGGAGCGCGGGTGGAGGTTTCTTGATGTCGCAGGGCGCATCGACAATTCGAGGCGATTTTTCGCCTGAGGAGACGGCGCGCGGCCTTGGTTCAGGCCTCCTGCGTCTCGAAAACATCAGCAAGGAATTTCCGGGCGTCAAAGCGTTGTCGAATGTGCATTTCGACTTGCGCAGCGGCGAGGTTCACGCTGTCTGCGGCGAAAACGGTGCCGGAAAATCCACCCTGATGAAAATCATCAGCGGCGTTTACCAGCCAAGCGACGGAACCATCCTGCACAAGGGCGTCAAAGTGCAATATGCATCGCCGCTGGAATCCGAAGCCGCCGGCATCGCCATCATCCATCAGGAACTCAACCTCGTTCCGCATCTTTCCGTTGCCGAGAACATCTATCTCGCCCGCGAGCCGCGCCGTGGTTTCCTCGTCGACCGCAAGAAGCTGCGGCTTGATGCAAAGCGCTGTCTCGATCGGCTGGGCGTCGATATCGACCCTGACCAGATTGTCCGCGGCCTCTCGGTCGCTCAATGTCAGATGGTGGAAATTGCCAAGGCGCTTTCCCTGGATGCTGAAGTCCTCATCATGGATGAGCCGACCTCATCGCTGACCGAGCAGGAAACGCGGCTATTGTTCAAGGTGATCCGCGATCTCAAGGCTTCTGGCGTCGGCATCGTCTATATTTCTCACCGGCTCGATGAAATGGCCGAAATCGTCGACCGCGTGACGGTTCTGCGGGACGGGCGTTATATTTCGACCGACGATTTTGCATCGATCACCGTTGACGATATCGTCACGCGCATGGTCGGGCGTTCGCTGGAGGAGAAGTTCCCGGAACGCACGTCGCGCCCTACGGATGATGTTATTTTCTCGGTGGAAGGGCTGACGCGCAAGGGTGTGTTCCACGATGTCGGTTTCTCGCTGCGGCGCGGTGAGATTCTCGGCTTTGCCGGACTGATGGGTGCGGGTCGCACGGAAGTCGCACGGGCGATCTTCGGTGCCGATCCTCTGGATGCTGGCAAGGTCGTTTTCAACGGGCGGGAGCTTTCCATCAGTTCCCCGCGAGATGCCATCGAAGAGGGTATCGCCTATCTGTCCGAAGACCGCAAAAGCGATGGTCTTGCGATCAAGATGTCGGTTGCGGCCAATACGACGCTTGCCAATATCGGCGAGGTCTCCAACCGCTTCGGGCTGATCGACTTCAAGAAGCACGACGATGTCGCCAGACGTTACGTCGATCTCCTCAACATCCGTACCCCTTCGATCGAACAGACGGTGCGGCTGCTTTCAGGTGGCAATCAGCAGAAAATCATCATTGGCAAATGGCTGTTCCGGCAGTCGCGCGTGCTGTTTTTCGACGAGCCGACGCGCGGCATCGATGTCGGCGCAAAATTCGCGATCTACAAGATCATGGACGAGCTGGCTGCACAGGGCATCGGCGTCATTCTCATCAGTTCGGAACTGCCGGAAATTCTGGGACTGACGGATCGTATCGCCGTTTTCCACCAGGGCCGGATCACGGGCGTGCTTGAGACCGCCAAGACCAATCAGGAAGAAATCATGCGGTACGCGTCCGGTTACGGCCGGGCCGCGCAGTGAGGAACGACATGGCTAATATTGCAGAACCCAAGAAGAGCTTCGCTTTCAGCGACCGCCAGAAGGACATCATCCAGAAGTTTGCGGCTCTTGGCAGTCTCGTTGTGCTGGTTATGGTGTTTTCCGCCACCAGCAGCGCCTTCTTCTCCGTCAACAATGCCATGACCATTGCGCTTCAGGTGACCTCCATCGCCCTTCTCGGCATTGGTGCGACCTGCGTCATCATCACCGGCGGCATCGATCTTTCCGTTGGTTCGGTGCTTGCTCTGGCCGGTGTCGTTGCTGCGCTTGCGGTGAAGGAGTTGGGTATGCCGGTGCCGGTCGGCATGCTGCTTGGCATTCTGACGGGGTCGCTTTGCGGTCTTATCAATGGCCTCATGGTCACGCGTTTCAAGCTGCCGCCCTTCATCGCCACGCTCGGCATGATGTTGATCGCCCGTGGTGTGGCACTACAGATCACCGGCGCGCGAGCGGTTTCCGGCCTCGGCGAATCCTTCGGTGAACTCGGCAACGGCGCCCTCTTCCGCATCGTCAATATTGGTGATGACGGTTTTCCGAACGTGGTGTTTCCGGGCATCCCCTACCCCGTCATCCTTATGGTGGTGATTGCGCTGGCTGTTTCCTTCATGCTCAACCGCTCCATCCTTGGCCGTCACATCTATGCCGTCGGTTCGAATGCGGATGCTGCGCGTCTGTCCGGCGTAAACGTCGCACGCGTCACCAATTTCACCTACATCCTGTCCGGTACGCTCGCCGGGTTGACCGGTTGCGTGCTGATGTCGCGCCTCGTCACAGCCCAGCCGAATGAGGGCGTGATGTATGAGCTGGACGCCATTGCCAGCGCCGTTATCGGCGGCACATCGCTCATCGGCGGCGTGGGTACGATTTCCGGCACGGCAATCGGCGCCTTCGTCATCGGCATCCTGCGCAACGGTCTCAATATGAATGGCGTGTCCGCCTTCACGCAACAGATCATCATCGGTCTTGTCATTCTGGTCACCGTCTGGATCGACCAGCTGCGCAACCGCCGCTGATACAGGGCTGCGGACCCTATCCGCAAACAAGATCGGCACGGGAGGCCCGGTATGCCGACATCACGGAGGAAGAAATGAACAAGCTTACGACCGCCCTTCTGACATCCGCAATCGCGCTGTGGAGCGTCTCCACCGTGCAGGCCGGCGAAATCGCCGTCATCGTCAAGACCGTCAACTCCACCTTCTGGCAGAACGTTCAGAAGGGCGCCGATGCGGCGATGAAGGACTCTGCCGGCAACACCATGACCTTCCAGGGTCCGGCTTCTGAATCGGCCATCGCCGATCAGGTCAACATGGTTGAAAACGCTGTAAACCGTAAGGTTTCGGGTATCGTTCTTGCTCCTTCCGATCCTGATGCGCTGGTTCCGGCTGTCAAGAAAGCCTGGGAAGCCCGCATTCCCGTGGTTCTGATCGACTCGCAGCTCGCCAAGGGTTCCGAGCAATATTATCAGTCCTTCCTGGCGACCGATAACAAGAAAGCCGGCGAACTGGCTGCTCAGGCGCTGATCGACAAGGTTGGCAAGGAAGGCAAGATCGCCGTGATGTCCTACGTCGCCGGTGCCGGTTCGGAAATCGGACGCGTTGGCGGTTTCACCGACTATATCCAGATGCATTCCAACCTTAAAATCGTAGGTCCGTTCTATTCGCAGTCGCAGATGGCGACGGCGCTGAACCAGACAACCGACGTTCTGGCCGCCAATTCCGATCTCAAGGGCATCTTCGGCGCCAACGAACCCACCGCAATCGGTGTAGGCCGCGCGCTCGCCCAGGCCGGTAAGGCAGGCAAGGTGGTCGGCATCGGCTTCGACGGTAACCAGGACCTTCAGGGCTTCGTCAAGGACGGCACGCTGGCCGGCATCGTCGTTCAGGGTTCGTATCAGATGGGCGAAAAGGGCATCCAGACCGTTTCGAAGCTCATCAGCAAGGAAAAGGTCGAAAAGTTCGTCGACACCGGCGTTGTTGTTGTCACCAAGGACAATATCGAGAAGCCGGAAGCCAAGAACGTTCTTTATTAACGCATGCCGGCGCGCCGCTCATTGAGTGGCGCGCCTCACAAATTTCAGAAGCGGGATTTCAGTCAATACCGCATACGGTTTTCAACATCCGCTCTACCGAAAAATTCAGGAAGCCCTTGCGATGAAAGTCTCCGATACACGTAAATTGCCGCGCCGTGCCGTTGAAGTCACGGTCATGGGCCTTGGTTGCGCGCAGATGGGTAATCTCTACCGCGTTACGCCCTACGAGGAATCCAAAGGCGCGTTTGACAAGGCATGGGAAAGCGGCATTCGCTATTTCGATACCGCACCTTTTTACGGTTACACGCGTTCGGAGCGTCGTCTTGGAACCATGGTGACGGAGCATGACCGAAGCGAATACACCCTCTCCACCAAGGTCGGTCGCGTCATGGTTCCCGATGAAACTGTGGGCCCGGAAGAGGACGCCTATATTGCGCCGCTGCCTTTCCGGCCGGTCTATGATTATTCCTATGACGGTATTCTGCGCTCCTTCGAAGCGAGCCAGCAGCGGCTCGGCGTTCTGAAGCCGGATATTCTCTATGTGCACGATATCGGCTCTTTCACGCATGGCGAAAAGCACCAGCACTACTGGGAGCAGCTGACCACTGGCGGCGGCTTCCGGGCACTCGGCAAGCTGCGCGAGGAAGGGTCGACGGGTGCTATCGGCCTCGGCGTCAACGAGTGGGAAATCGTCGGCGACGCCATGGATGTTTTCGACATCGACGTTGCCATGCTTGCCGGCCGTTATACGCTTCTGGAGCAGCAGAGCCTTGCCTTCATGAACCGCTGCGCGGAAACCGGCGTTGCGATCGTGGTCGCCGGTGCTTTCAATTCAGGCATTCTGGCAGGCAACCGCAAATTCAACTATGCCGATGCGCCTGCCGACATTATCACGCGGGTGGATGCGCTTCAGGGCGTTTGTGACGACGTTGGTGTTTCGTTGCAGGCGGCTGCGCTACAGTTTCCGCTCGGGCATCCGGCTTCGGTCACGGTCGTATCCGGCGCGCGCAATGCGCAGCAACTTGCCGCAAACATCGAATGGTTCGAACAGGTTGTTCCGGACGAATTCTGGTCGGAGCTGCAAAAGCGTGGCCTGATTTCCGAAGGCGCACCCGTGCCCGGCACAAAGGCCTGAAGCGATGATCATCGATGCCCACCAGCATTTCTGGCTGATGAAGGATCGTGCCGGGCAATGGCCGCCACCGTCTCTGGCTGCCATCTACCGTGATTTTCTTCCGCAGGATCTGTTTCCTCTGCTGGCAAAGGCCGGAGTTTCCGGAACGGTGCTGGTGCAGACGATGGAAAGTACGGCCGATACGGATTTCATGCTCGATCTGGCTGGCAGCACCGATTTCATCAAGGGCGTGGTCGGCTGGGTGGACATGAAGTCCGCGGATGCTGTGGCGGAAATCTCCCGGCGGGCAAAACATCCTGCCTTCAAGGGCGTACGGCCGATGCTGCAAGGCATGGATGATGTGACCTGGATCGACGATCCCGCGCTCGATGCCGCCGTGGATGCGCTGGTGAAACATGCACTGGTGTTCGATGCGCTGGTCCTGCCGCCGCATCTGTCGCATCTTCTCGCTTTCGCGCGCCGCCATCCGCAATTGCCTGTTGTCATCGATCACGGGGCGAAGCCGCTTATCGCCACGGGCCAATATGGGGACTGGCGCAGGGACATGGCAGCTTTGGCGGCCCTTCCCAACCTCCATTGCAAGCTGTCCGGCCTTTTGACCGAGCGTGGCGAGCAGAGACCGGAAGCCGTCAGGCCCTATGCCGAAACCATTCTGGAACTGTTCGGCGGCGAACGCGTGATCTTCGGCAGCGACTGGCCGGTATTGCGGCTGGCTGGCGACTATCAGGAATGGCTGGACTTCTGCCGCGAAATCGTGCCTGAGCACGACCATGCGGCCGTCTTTGGCGGCAACGCCGTTCGTTTTTATTCCCTTCCCAACAGGTGATGCATGCTGGCGATTTTCTGCGAGACCCCCGGTCAACTTGTCCCCAAGGAACTACCAAAGCCGGCCCGTGGCGAAGGTGAAGTGCTGGTGCGTATTCGTCGCATTGGTGTCTGCGGCACGGACCTGCATATTTTCACCGGTAATCAGCCTTATCTTTCCTATCCGCGCATCATGGGCCACGAGCTTTCCGGCACGGTGGAAGAGGCGCCGGAAGGCAGCCATCTTTCGGCGGGCGATGTCGTTACCGTCATACCCTATATTTCCTGTGGTGAGTGCAGCGCCTGCCGCAAAGGAAAGAGCAATTGCTGCCGCAACATCGGTGTGCTTGGCGTTCATCGCGATGGCGGCATGGTCGAATATCTGAGCGTTCCGCAGCAATTCGTGCTGAAGGCGGAGGGCTTGAGCCTCGATCAGGCGGCAATGACCGAATTTCTGGCGATTGGCGCGCATGCCGTGCGTCGTGGGTCGGTGGAAAAGGGTCAGAAGGTCCTGATCGTCGGTGCCGGTCCGATCGGCATGGCGGTTGCGGTTTTCGCCGTTCTCGATGGCGGTGAGGTGACGATGATTGACGGGCGCACCGACCGGCTGGATTTCTGCAAGGACCATCTCGGCGTTGCCCATACGGTGACGCTTGGCGAGGGCGACAAGGATCGCCTGTCGGATATCACCGGCGGCGATTTCTTCGATGCCGTTTTTGATGCGACCGGTAATCCTAAAGCCATGGAGCGTGGCTTTTCCTTCGTCGGCCACGGTGGTTCCTATGTGCTGGTTTCCATCGTTGCCAGCGATATCTCCTTCAACGATCCGGAGTTTCACAAGCGCGAAACCACGCTGCTCGGCAGCCGCAACGCCACGCCGGAGGATTTCGAGCGGGTGTTGCAGGCGCTGCGGGAAGGCAAGGTACCGGAGGCACTCATCACTCACCGCATGACACTTGCCGATGTGCCTTCCAAATTCGCCGGGCTGATCGATCCGAAAGCCGGAGTCATCAAGGGCATGGTGGAGGTCGCATGACGACCGACACACCCATCCTGCAATTCGGTACCAGCCGCTTTCTTCTGGCGCATGCGGATTTGTTCATTTCGCAGGCGCTGGAAAAAGGCGAGGCCCTCGGGCGCATCGCAATCGTTCAGACGACCGGCAATGCGGAGAGCCTGAAGCGTGTGGCAGCATTGAACGATGGCACGCCCTATCCGGTGCGCATTCGCGGCATTCGCGACGGGCAAGAGGTGGATGAGGAAATTCCAGGTAAGGCTGTCGCGCGCGCGCTGACGGCGGCGGCCGACTGGGCCGAGGTGCGGCGCATCGCCTGCGGGGCAGGGGTCATTCTGTCCAATACGGGTGACCGCGGTTATGAGCTGGATTCGTTCGACGGGCCGGGTCTTGCCGACGACTTCACGCTTGTACCAAAGAGTTTTCCGGCAAAGCTCTGCCTGTTGCTGCTGGAACGTTTTCAGACCAATCCGGAAGCCCCTGTATCGATCTTTCCTTGCGAGCTTGTTCCGCGCAACGGCGACCGGTTGAAAGAGGTTGTTCGCCAGCTTGCCGACGAATGGCAGCTGCCGGCGGGTTTTGGCTTCTACCTGAATGAGAAATGCCGTTTTGCCAACAGCCTTGTAGACCGCATCGTTTCCGAGCCGATCGATCCGGTTGGCGCAGTTGCCGAGCCCTATGCGCTTTGGGCAATCGAGAAGCAGGAGGGCCTTGTTCTGCCCTGCACCCACCCTGCGGTGGTGCTGACTGATGATCTCGACCGCTATGAAAAGCTAAAGCTGTTCCTGCTCAATCTTGGCCATTCATATCTGGCGGAGCGATGGTTGCGGGATGCCCGTGAGAAAGACGAGACGGTGCGGCAGGCAATGGCCGACGATGCGCTTTCGGGAGATCTGGAAACGCTCTGGCGGGACGAGGTTCTGCCGGTCTTTGCCGCAGAAGGCATGGGAGAAGAAGCGCAAGCCTATATCAGTGCTGTGCGGGAGCGTTTCCTGAACCCCTTTCTCGCCCACCGGCTCGCGGACATTTCAGGCAATCACGATGAAAAGAAACGCCGTCGTTTTGTCCCGGTCATCGCAGCGGCGGAACGTCTGGGGTTAAACGTGCCGCAGCAGAAACTGCGTGCGGCGCTCGCCACCATCAAGCAATAACGGAGTTTTGTATGCAGCGCATGGGAATGGTCATCGGCGTCAAACCGGACATGATTGCGGAATATAGAAGACTGCACGCCGCCGTCTGGCCCGAAATTCTGGCGCTCATCAGCGATTGCAACATCCGCAACTACACGATCTTCCTGCGCGAACCGGAAAATCTGCTGTTCGGATATTGGGAATATCACGGCACCGATTTCAGCGCCGATATGGCGAAGATGGCGGCAAGCCCAAAGAACCAGGAATGGTGGTCTTTCACCATTCCCTGCCAGCAACCACTCGAAAGCCGCAAGGAGGGCGAGTGGTGGGCAATGATGGAAGAAACCTTCCACCACGACTGAACGATTTCCTTTGACACTGACCGCGAGTGAACGGCCATGACCAAAATTACTGATCTGCGAGTTTTCGACCTGCGTTTTCCGACCTCCCAGAGCCTTGATGGTTCGGATGCGATGAACCCCGACCCGGATTATTCGGCGGCTTACGTCATTCTCGACACCGATGAACCGGAACTGAAAGGCCACGGGCTGACCTTCACCATTGGCCGCGGCAATGAGATTTGCTGCATGGCCATCAAGGCGATGCGCCATCTGGTGGTCGGAACCGATCTCGCCACGGTGACCGAGAACCCCGGCAAATACTGGCGCCACCTGACTGGTGATAGCCAGCTTCGCTGGATCGGCCCGGACAAGGGCGCGATGCATCTCGCCACCGGCGCTGTCGTAAATGCTGTCTGGGATTTGCTGGCCAAAAAGGCGGGAAAGCCGGTCTGGCAGCTTGTTGCCGATATGAGCCCGGAAGAAATCGCCGATATCGTCGATTACCGTTATCTGACTGACGTGCTGACGAAGGACGATGCGCTTGCGATCCTCAAAAAAGCCGAAAGCGGCAAAAAGGAACGTATCGAGACGCTGAAGAACGAAGGCTACGCCTGCTACACCACATCAGCCGGCTGGCTCGGTTATGACGACGCCAAGCTGCGCCGTCTTTGCCAGGAAGCGATCGATGCCGGTTTCAACCATGTAAAGATGAAGGTTGGCCGTGATCTCGAAGACGATATCCGCCGCCTCACCATCGCCCGCGAGGTGATCGGCCCCGACCGTTATCTGATGATCGACGCCAACCAGGTGTGGGAAGTGGATCAGGCGATTGAATGGGTCAAGCAACTTGCCTTCGCCAAGCCCTTCTTCATTGAAGAGCCGACCAGCCCGGACGATGTCGCCGGCCATCGCAAGATCCGTGCAGCCATCGGCTCCGTGAAGGTGGCAACCGGCGAAATGTGCCAGAACCGTATCATGTTCAAGCAGTTCATCGCCGAAGGTGCAATCGACGTCGTGCAGATCGACAGCTGCCGCATGGGTGGTCTCAACGAGGTGCTGGCGGTTCTGTTGATTGCTGCCAAATACAATTTGCCGGTCTGGCCGCATGCCGGTGGCGTCGGCCTTTGCGAATATGTGCAGCATCTGTCGATGATCGACTATCTCGTGGTTTCCGGCACCAAGGAAGGCCGCGTGATCGAATATGTCGACCATCTGCACGAGCATTTCATCGAACCCTGCGATATTCGCAATGCCGCGTACATGCCGCCGAAGCTGCCCGGTTTCTCCATTGAAATGAAGCCGGATTCTATTGCGACCTACACGTTCAAGGGATGATTGAAGGATAACAGCGCTTCCGTGAGGCGCTGCCACTCCGCTTCGCTGCCGGGAAGGCCGAAACGCATGTCGTTCGGCCTTTCATCAAAAATGCGCACCAGAATGCCGTGCAGGCCAAGGTGATCGAACAGTTCTTTGGCCCGGTGGTCCCGCACCAGGGTAAACAGGGACGTACCGCCGGCAATCTTCAGGCCCGCTTTTTCCAGCAATTCACTCATACGCTGTGCTTCTGCCGCAAGCCGGAGGCGCATGGATGATTGCCATTCCCTGTCTGCCAAAGCCTGCGTCGCGATATTGAGCGCCGGCCCGGATACTGCCCAGGGGCCAAGCCTTGCCTCCAGCTCGGCAGCGATGTCGGGATGCGCAAGCGCAAAACCGAGCCGGACCCCTGCCATGCCATAGAACTTGCCGAAGGATCGCAGTACCACCAGCGCGTCGCGCCCTGCGACATTTGCAAGGCTTTCCGTATGTCCCGTCTCGATAAAGGCCTCGTCTACGACGAGCAGGCCGCCTTTGCGGCGCATCGCCTCGGCCAGCGACAACAAAGCTTCTCGATCCGTGATGCGACCATCGGGGTTGTTGGGATTGACCACCACCGCATAGTCGTAAGCTGACAGACCACTAATATGGTCTACCTCGGTCACTGTCAGTCCGGCCATGCGCGCGGTTCGGGCATGTTCGGCATAAGCGGGTGAGAGCACGGCTCCGCTTTTCGCTCCGCGCTCGAGTGCCAGGTGAGCCAGCAATGGCATCAGCATCTGGGTGCCGGGGGACAATGCCACATGCCCCGAGGATGGTGCGCCGAAAGAGGCGACGGCCAGCCTTTTCAATTCTTGGGCCGCGTCAGGCTCCGGCAGGCGGGCAAATGCGCTGGCGGGAACGGGAGAATGCGGGTAGGAGTGCGGATTGATCCCGGTCGACAGGTCGATCCACGGTTCCGGCGCTTCAGGAAACATCAGACGCGCCTTGCCGAGATTGCCGCCGTGACGGATCGCAGCCTGCGCTTTTTCCGGTACCTTATCGCCCATGTTCTTCGCTCTCGCTTTCCTGTCGCTCTTGATCGAACGCCTGACTGGATATCCGGACTGGCTGTTCAAACGCATCGGTCATCCCGTCACCTGGATCGGTTCGCTTATCGCGCTGCTGGACAAAAAATGGAACCGGGAGAGTGCTTCATTTTCGCAGCGCAAGGCGGCAGGCGTCGTGGCGCTTTCCGTTTTTCTGGCGCTGACGGTGCTTGTTGCATGGTTAGTGCAATCGGTTCTGCTTTTATTGCCCCTTGGTCTGTTGCTTGTTGCGGTGCTTGGGGCGTCACTTCCGGCCCAAAAAAGTCTGGAACAGCATGTGGAGGCCGTCGCCATTGCGCTGGAACGCGAGGGGATTGACGGCGGGCGCAAAGCTGTCTCCATGATCGTCGGGCGCGATCCGCAGGCGCTGGATGAGGCGGCAATCTGCCGGGCGGCAATTGAAAGCCTGGCTGAGAATTTCTCTGACGGCATTGTCGCCCCTTCCCTCTGGCTTGGTCTTCTGGGGCTGCCAGGCGGTGCGGGTTATAAGGCAATCAACACGGCCGACAGCATGATCGGTCATCGCTCGCCACGCCATGAGGCCTTTGGTTGGGCGTCGGCCCGGCTGGACGACCTGGTCAATTTGCCGGCATCGAGACTGAGCGGCGGTCTTCTCGTGGTCGCCGCGTTTTTCGTGAAGGGTGCATCACCGAAAGGGGCAATTGCCGCGATACGCCGCGATGCGCGGCATCACCGCTCTCCCAATGCCGGCTGGCCGGAGGCGGCATTGGCCGGGGCACTGAGCTTTGCGCTGGCCGGGCCGCGCTCCTATGGCGGGCAGATGATCGAGGCTCGTTTCATGGGCGAAGGCGGAAGAGCGACACTGGTTGCTGGCGATATTCGCACGGCGCTCAGGCTGGCGAGGATCGCAGACTTCCTGCTGATCGCGCTGTTCGGATTGCTGGCAATCCTTATCGCGCTATAGAAAGCAGTCTGTCGAGATCGAGGTGGTTCTCCATATGGGCCGCCAGGCGATCAAGAACGGCATGCACCTGCGCATCATAGTTCAGTTGCGTGCTCTGCCCACCAAGGCGCTCAAGCCACGCCCCGCGTTGGCGGTCATCCGCAAACAGGCCGTGGATATAGGTGCCTAAGATGCGGCCATCGGGCGAAATTGCGCCATCGGCATGCCCGTCAATGGTCGAAAATGGCAGGTTGCCCGCAGCACCCGTCGTTTCGCCAACATGCATTTCATAGCCGGATAAGGGAATTCCGTCGAAACTTTGTCCCTGGACGGAAACGAGCCTCTTGTCACCGGTCAAAACCGTCGTCACATCCAACAGGCCCAACCCATCGACCGTCATTGGTGGTCCTTCGATGCCGTCAGGGTCGGCAACGGTTTTTCCAAGCATCTGGTATCCGCCGCAGAGACCGAGAACATAACCGCCGCGGCGCACATGTGCCTTGATGTCGATGTCGAGGCCTGCATTTTTCAGCACGGCGAGATCAGCTATGGTGGATTTCGAACCGCAGAGCAGAACCAGCCGGCAATCGGCGGGAATGGTCTCGCCCTGCCGCACTCGGATCAGCTCCACATCCGGCTCCATGTCGAGCGGATCCAGATCGTCGAAATTGGAGATATGCGGCAGGATTGGCACGGCAATGCGGATTTTCGCGCCGGGCTTTTGTTGCGCCGGGCCGGTAAGCCCAAGGGCGTCCTCCGCTGGCAATTTCGCAGCATCGGAAAAATGCGGCAACAGCCCGATGGACGCCCAGCCGGTCTTTTCCGCGATCATCCGCATGCCGTCTGAAAACAGCGTAGGGTCACCGCGAAAGCGGTTCACGATGAAGCCCTCTATCATCGCGGCATCATCGCGTTCGAGAACGGTTTTTGTGCCCACGAGGCTGGCGATGACCCCGCCCCGGTCGATATCGCCGATCAGGATCACGGGAGCATCTGCGGCGCGGGCAAAACCCATATTGGCGATGTCGTTAGCGCGGAGGTTGATTTCGGAAGCACTTCCCGCCCCTTCCACCAGCACCAGATCGGCCTGTTGTTTCAGGTGCTCGAAGCTCTCCAGCACATGCGGCATCAGCCCGGCTTTCATGTGCTGATAATCGGCTGCCTTGGCATTGCCGACAATTTTGCCCTGTACGACGACCTGTGCGCCGGTTTCGCTCTGCGGCTTTAAAAGCACCGGGTTCATGTGAACCGACAGCGGAACGCCTGCTGCCCGCGCCTGCAGCGCCTGCGCGCGACCGATCTCGCCGCCATCGGCAGTGACCGCCGCATTGTTCGACATGTTCTGCGGCTTGAACGGCATGACGGACAGGCCACGCCTGACGAAGGCGCGGGCAAGGCCAGCCACCATCAGCGATTTGCCGACATCCGAGCCGGTTCCCTGAAACATCAGCACACGTGCAGTCATGTCAGTATTCTATCCCGGCCTGCGCCTTTACGCCCGCCTTGAAGTGATGTTTGACGAGGGTCATTTCCGTCACCATGTCGGCAGCGTCGATCAACGGTTGTTTGGCGTTGCGGCCGGTAACGATGACATGCAGATCGGATCTACGGTTGGAAAGCGTTTCGACGACCTCTTCCAGCGGCAGGTAATCATAGCGGAGCGCAATGTTCAGTTCGTCGAGAACCAGCAATCCGATCGTCTCGTCAGCCATCAGTGCTTTCGCTTCCTCCCAGGCCTTTGTAGCCGCCGCGACATCGCGCTTGAGGTCCTGCGTGTCCCAGGTAAACCCCTCGCCCATGGTGCGCCATTCCACCCTGTCGCCGAACAAAGTCAGGGCCTGCTGTTCACCCGTCGACCATGCGCCCTTGATGAATTGGACGACGCCGACCCGCCGCCCGGTGCCGAGCATGCGCAAAGCGAGGCCGAAAGCGGCCGTGGATTTGCCTTTACCAGGGCCGGTATTGATCATCAGCAGACCTTTTTCGATGGTCTTTTCCGCGACTTCGGCATCCTGAACCGTCTTGCGGTTGACCATTTTCTGCCGGTGGCGTTCGGCTTCGCTGTCGCTGATATCGCGTGTCATCGCGTTTTCCTTCTCGTCCAGCGGCGCGGGACCGTATGCCCCCACCATTCGGAGCGGCGACTATACTCAATTTGCCGCACCCGGCAATCGACAAGCCGGCAGCATTGACCGTCACGCCCGTTCAGCCTAAGGGTAAGGCACTGACGGTCTTTTCCCGGCAACGGGAAAAGCTAAGAGGGAACACGGTTCCACCCCATAACGGGTCATTCCGTGGCTGCCCCCGCAACTGTAAGCGGTAAGCCCGCACTATGAAGCCACTGGACCATAAAATTGGCCCGGGAAGGTGGTGCAGGGTGTTTTAAAGCCGCAAGCCAGGAGACCTGCCGTTTCAGGAAAAAACGTCTCCCGGGCGGGGTGCTCCGGTCAGCCGGTCGAATTGATTTGCAGCCGCGCTTTTCAGTGCGCTGTTTTCGACATCCGCACCCCGATGAGTTTAAAGGCGCGGAAAGCGGAACGGTTTGGATATTACCACAACATCTTCTTGTGCGGACGGGACAATGGAAGCCAACACAGCTTCCGGCGTGGTCGTTTTTGTCTGCCGAAGCTGTCGCGACGACACCGATCCCAATGCGGAGCCGCGCCCCGGCACCATCCTTGCGGAAGCTGCCATCGCAAAAGCGCGTGAATCCGGCATCGATGTTCGCTCCGTCAATTGCCTTGCCAATTGCAAACGCGGCCTCAGTGCCGTGCTGCGCGGTGCCGATGGCTGGTCCTATGTATTCGGCGGGCTGACGCCCAACGATGCGGAAGACCTGCTCACGGGCGCGCAAATGCTGGCCGCCTCCGCAGATGGCCTGATGCCTTGGCGCGGCCGCCCCGACACATTGAAGCGCTGCATGGTGGCGCGCATTCCCCCATTCGATTTTACCGAGGAGAGATCATGAGCACCCTTCTGGACCGCGTTCCCTGCACCATCGTCACTGGCTTTCTGGGGGCTGGAAAAACCACGCTGCTGCGCGGTCTCCTAGAAAAGCTTGATGGCAAGCGGCTTGCCATCATCGTCAACGAATTCGGTGATATCGGCATCGATGGGGATATCCTCAAGGGATGCGGCATTGAGAGCTGCCCGGAGGAAAACATCGTCGAGCTGGCCAATGGCTGCATCTGCTGCACGGTGGCGGATGATTTCCAGCCGGCCATCGAGCAGATTCTGAGCCGCCAGCCGAAGGTGGAGCATATCCTCATCGAGACCTCCGGCCTTGCCCTGCCCAAGCCGCTGGTGCAGGCATTTCAATGGCCGGCCATCAAGAGCCGCGTGACGGTTGACGCTGTGGTTGCCGTGGTGGATGGCGCTGCCCTTGCCGAGGGTCAGGTGGCGCATGACATGGAAGCCCTTGCCGCCCAGCGCGCAAATGACGAAGCCCTCGATCACGACGATCCGGTCGAAGAGGTTTTCGAGGACCAGATCGCCTGTGCCGATCTTATCGTGCTGACCAAGGCGGATCTGCTCGATAGCGCCGGTCTGGAAAAGGCGAAAGCTCATATTCTCGAGCATTTGCCGCGGGCCGCAAAGATCGTCGTCGCCTCGAATGGCGTCATCGATCCGGCCGTGCTGATCGGCCTCGGTCTTGCGGTTGAAGAGGATATCGAAAACCGCCGCACCCATCACGATGGTGAACTCGACCACGAACATGACGATTTCGACAGCTTCGTCATCGACCTGCCGGCCGTGATCGATCCGGAAGCGCTGGCGGCTCGTATTGCCAAGACGGCGGCTGCGGAAAATGTTCTGCGCATCAAAGGTTTCGTCGAAGTATCCACCAAGCCGATGCGCCTGCAGGTGCAGGCAGTCGGTAGCCGCGTCAACCATTATTACGACCGTCCCTGGGCGGTCGGTGAAGAGCGCCGCAGCCGCCTCGTCGTCATAGGCGAAAAGGGCCTCAACCGCGAAAAGATCGAACAGATGCTGGCCGCCTGATAGAAATGCACATTCTCGCCACCACATCTTCGTCTCTGGACGACCTGATCGAGCCGGTTGATCTCAACCAGCCGCGATCGGACGTGGTGATGCTGTCTTTTTCGGCAAGCGATCTTGCCGGGCTGGAACAGGCATGGCGGCAGGCAGAGGGCGCGCTTCCGTCCCTGTCTGCCGCCAACCTCTCCGAGCTTCGGCATCCGATGTCGGTCGATCTGTGGATTGAAAAGACGGCCGAACATGCCCGTGTCATCCTTATCCGGATTCTCGGCGGCGCGGAACGCTGGCGCTATGGCGTCGATCAGCTCAGCACGATGGCGCGGCGACGTGGCATAAAACTTATGCTCCTGCCGGGTGAATGCAGTGAGAGAGACGAAAAGCTCGAAGCAGTCTCGACTGTTGATCGCCAGACGTTGGCGTCCGTCCTCGCCTTCTTCCGCGAGGGTGGGCGGGAAAATATGGACCGGCTTGCCATTGGTCTTGCTGCCCTTGTAGGTGGTGGCGCATGGCCAGATATCGAGGCTCAACCGCTGCCGAAAGCCGGCTTTTACCGGCCGGGTAAAGGCGTCGTGGATCAGGCGGAAGCCTGCGCCGGTTTTCCCGCCGTTGCAGCTGTCCTTCCCATTCTCTTTTACCGCTCCATGCTTCTTGCGGCCGATGCGGCGCCCGTGGATGCGCTTTTTAACGCGCTCTCTCAGCGCGGTTTTGCGCCATTGCCGATTTTCGTCAGCGGCCTCAAGGATGGGGAGGCGATCCGCTTTCTCGAAACCGTACTGCCCGAACTCCAGCCCGCCGCCATCGTTGCCGCCACGGCTTTTGCCAGCCAGATGGACGACAGCGGTAAAACCCTGTTTGACCGCCTCGGCGTGACGGTGTTTCAGGTGGTTATGGCGACGACGCGACGGGACGGCTGGGCGGAAAATGCGCGCGGTCTCAACCCTTCCGATCTTGCCATGCATGTAGTTCTGCCGGAACTCGATGGCCGGATTCTTGCTGGCGCAATCTCATTCAAGCAGGTGCGGACTGATGGCGGTATCAGCCTCATCAATGTACCGGAGGCTGATCGCGTCGAACAGGTGGCAAACCGAATCGCTGCCTTTCTGCAATTAAAACAGTCCACGCCACAGGAACGGCGGATCGTCATTCTGATGCCGGATTATCCCGGTGCTGCGCCGGGGCGCACGGGTTATGCCGTTGGTCTTGATGTGCCGCAAAGCGTGCTTGAAATGCTGCGCGATCTGGCCGCGGCAGGATATGTGGTCTCGGATATTCCCGAAACGGCGCGGGCTTTGCTGCGTTGTGTCGAGCAGCAGGAAGCGGCTGTCGAACTTTCAGACTATCGTGATTTTCTTTTGGGTTTGCCTGAAGGGGTTGCCGCCTCCGTGGATAGCACGTGGGGTTCGGCCGAACAGGACGACGCACTAACCGACGGCGCATTCCGTTTTCGCGTCGCCCGTTTCGGCCAGATATTCGTGGCCCTGGCACCGGATCGTGGGCGAAATGAGGATCGGCGGGTGGATTACCATGACCCTGCCCTGCCGCCACGTCATGCGTTGGTCGCTTTCGGCGCCTGGATGCAGCGTGTCGCAGGGGCGCATGCCATTGTGCATGTCGGTGCGCATGGCACGCTGGAATGGCTGCCCGGCAAGACAGTTGCGCTTTCCCGCGATTGTTTTCCTGAAATCGTCACCGGGTCTATGCCGGTGGTCTATCCGTTCATCGTTTCCAATCCGGGCGAAGCGGCGGTTGCCAAACGGCGGATCGCTGCCGTCACGATCGGCCATGTTCCGCCTGTGCTGGTAGATGCCGGGCTTTCGCCGGAACAATCGGCTCTGGAACAGCTCGTCGACGAATATGCGCAGGCGGATGGGCTCGACCGCCGCCGCCGTGACCGGCTGGCGAAACTGATCGTAGAGAAGGCACTGGAAACCGGTCTTGCGGCGGATGCCGGTGTAGGTGCGAAGGACGATGCCGATGCGGCGCTGTCGCGCATCGACGCCTTCCTCTGCGACCTGAAGGACTTCGCCATCAAGGATGGCCAGCATGTTTTTGGCCGCAGCCCCGAAGGAGAGACCGATCTTCTGAGGCTTGAAAGTGCTGCGGCGGAAAAAACAGCGCTGCTTGCCGCGCTCGATGGCCGCCATATTGTCCCCGGTCCTTCCGGCGCACCCGCGCGCGGGCGTCTCGATGTCCTGCCGACGGGCCGCAATCTTTATGCTGCCGATCCGCGCACCATGCCGACGCCGACGGCTTTCGAGCTGGGCCGCATGGCGGGCGAAGAAGTGCTTCGGCACCATCTGCAATCCCATGGCGACTGGCCGAAACATCTGGTTTTTGATCTCTGGGGCAGCGCCAGCCTGCGCAATGGCGGCGAGGATGTGGCGCAGGCGCTGCATCTGATGGGAGCGAGACCGATCCATGACCCGGCGACGGGCCGCGTCACAGGCATCGAGGTTCTGCCGCCGGCCAGTATCGGGCGGCCGCGTGTCGACGTCACATTCCGGATTTCCGGGCTGTTCCGCGACATGTTTCCGGCGTTGATCGCTCTTCTAGACGCCGCCGCCAAGGCTGTCGCGCGGCGGGAGGAAGCGCCGGGTGACAATCCGCTGGCGGAAGAAGCGGCGGCACTCGGGCATATACCGGCACGCATCTTCGGCTCCGCACCCGGCACCTATGGTGCGGGCACTGAAGAGAAACTCGCCAGCGGAAAATGGGAGGAACGTGAGGAACTAGGGCAAGCGTATCTGGATGCGGCAAGCCATGCCTTTGGTGGTGCGGATGGGCTTGAGATTTTCGAGGATGCCGGTTTTGTCGAGCTGGTACGCCGTGCCGATCTTCTCGTTCACACCGGTGACGATCCGGGCCGGGATCTTCTCGACGGCTCGTCAGATGTCGCTTTCATCGGTGGTTTTTCCGCCGCAAAAGCACTCCTTGGCGGCGTTGCCGATATTGTGGCGCTGGATACGACCGATCCCGCGCGTCCGCGCGCGCGATCCATTTCGCAGGCGCTGACGCGCGTTGTTCGGGCCCGCGCCGTCAATCCGCGCTTCATTGCCGGCCAGATGCGGCACGGCCCGCGCGGGGCGGCGGAATTTGCCGAGACGGTTGACCGGCTGATCGGTTTTGCGGAAACCACCCATGCGGTATCTTCCTCGCTGATCGAGGAGCTTTACGACGCCTATTTCGGCAATGAGGACGTGCGCGATTTCATCCTGCGGGAAAATCCGAATGCGGCGGAGGTCATGGCGACGCGCTTTTTATCTGCCCGTCGTCGCGGGTTGTGGCACAGCCGCCGCAATGCGGTGGATGCGGAACTTGAAATGCTGATCCTGCCCCGTTCTGAAAGGGTCGGCGCATGAGGACGGCCCCTTCCGATCCGGTCCAGCCGTTTGGCCGCCGTGGGACGTGTCCGGCCTTATCGACCCCGATGCTGACCGGTGACGGATACCTGTCGCGCATCGCATTCGAGGCGGATATTGCGCCCCATGATATGATAGCACTTTGCGAACTTGCCGAGCAGCACGGCAACGGGCTGATAGACATCACGGCACGCGGCAGCCTGCAATTTCGCGGCCTGACGCGGGAAAGCGCCTGCGACCTGGAGAATGATGTTCTGGCGCTCGGTTTGCCGCTTCGCGACGGACTGGCAGTCGAGACCTCACCTCTTGCCGGTCGGGACGATCGGGAAATCGCCGATGGCAGTGCTATTGCGGATGAGATTCGCAGAGAGGCTGCCGCGCTGGCGTTGCATGACAACCTCGCCGCAAAAATGTCCGTCATCATCGATGGGGGCGGCCGTCTTTCCATGGGCGATTTGCTGGCCGATATCCGTCTGAAGGCGGTGCGGCTCGATCATCGAGTTTTCTGGCAATTGCTTGTCGGAGGTCCGGAGAGCAAGGCGCTACGGGCGGGATTTGTTGAAGCCGACAAGGCGGCGGATGTGGTCCTGTTGCTGCTCGTCCATCTGGCGGGCAAAGGACCGCTTGCCCGTGGCCGCGATCTGGATTTGCGGACGATAAAGGCGATTTGCGGAGACCGCCTGGTAGATAGCGAGAGCGAAGGCGAAACGCCTGCGCCTTCTTCGCCCCTGGGGCTGATGGCGGCCGGTGATGGTACCTTTGCTGCCGGTATCACTCCTGCTTTCGCGCAAGTTCGTGCTTCCGATCTGTCGCGGCTCTGTGGACTGGCGCACGGATTTGATATCGAAACATTGCGGCCGTCGCTCAATCATAGCCTGCTATTTTTCGGGTCGCGGGATGCTTGCGATGCGCTGATGCAGACTGCGGACAGTGCCGGTTTCATCACAAGGGCAGGTGATGCGCGGTCTTCCATCGCTGTCTGTCCCGGCACGCCGGGATGCGCTTCGGCTTTCTTTCCCACACATGATCTGGCGGCCTTTGCATCGCGGGAATTAGCCTCCATGCTCGATGGCTCCTTCACACTGCATCTCTCCGGCTGCGGAAAGGGTTGCGCGCATCCCGCCCCGTCGCTTCTGGCCTTTTCCGGCACCGCCGATGGTCTGGCCTTTTCGTTTTCGGGCCGCGCCTGCGACCCGCAGGACGGTATTTTACCTTTCGAGCAACAGAGGACGGCGCTTTCGCGGCTTGCCCGTCTTTGCGAAAAAGAACATAAGCCCGGGGAAAACGCTGCCGACCTGCTTGCCCGTCTGGGTAAGGAGGCAATCGTTGCCGCGCTTCGACAGGATGACCGATGACCGACCATGACTATATTCGCGACGGCAATGCGATTTACGAGCGCTCCTTCGCCATCATTCGCGAGGAAGCGGATTTGTCCGCTTTTACCGAAGATCAGGCGGATATCGCCATTCGCATGATCCATGCCTGCGGGCTGGTGGAAGCGGCCAGCCATTTCCGTTTTTCTCCGGATTTCGTTGTCGCTGCACGTGGTGCTTTGCTGGCGGGCAAGCCCGTTCTGTGCGATGCGGAAATGGTCGCCCACGGCGTGACCCGCGCCCGCCTTCCGGCCAATAATGACGTGATCTGCACCCTTCGCGATCCGCGCACCCCTGAGCTTGCGAAAACGATTGGCAATACCCGTTCCGCCGCCGCACTCGATCTCTGGGCGGAAAAGCTGGACGGTGCTCTCGTTGCTATCGGCAACGCGCCGACAGCGCTGTTCTATCTTCTGGATATGCTTGAAAAAGGCGCTCCACGTCCAGCTGCCATCATCGGCATGCCGGTCGGTTTTGTCGGTGCGGCGGAATCGAAGGATGCGCTGGAGGCTAGTTTGCTCGGCATTCCCTATGCCATCGTCAAGGGACGCATGGGTGGATCGGCCATGACGGCCGCTGCCGTCAACGCCGTTGCGAGGGCAGGTCTGTGAGCGCGGCTCTTTTCGAAAATTCCAAGGGTAAACTCGTGGGCGTCGGCACCGGCCCCGGCGATCCAGAGCTTCTGACGCTGAAAGCCGTGCGCGCCATCGAAAATGCCGATGTCCTCGCCTTCTTCTGCAAGAAAGGCAGCAGCGGCAATGGTCGCGGTATCGTTGAGGCCTTCATTCGTCCGGGCACACTGGAAATGCCGCTGGTCTATCCGGTAACCGTCGAGAGCGACAAAAACGGCGAGGATTATCGCGGTGCGATCGCCGCATTTTTTGATCAGTCGGCCATGGATATTGCCGCTCATCTTGATGCCGGGCGGAATGTCGCTGTGCTGTCGGAAGGCGATCCGCTATTTTACGGCTCCTATATGCATCTTCATCTGCGGCTTGCGCCTTCCTATGAGGCGGAGGTCGTTGCCGGCATTACCGCCATGTCCGGCTGCTGGTCGATGGCCGGTCTACCGCTGGTGCAGGGTGACGATATCTTGAGCGTGCTTCCCGGCACGCTTGCCGAAGATGTTCTGACAGAGCGTCTGTCCGGCACGGATGGCGCCGTGATCATGAAGGTCGGCCGCAACCTGCCGAAAATCCGCCGGGCGCTTGAAAAGGCCGGCAAGCTTAATGAAGCGCTTTACGTGGAGCGCGGCACGATGGCGAATAGCCATGCGGTGCGGCTGATCGAGCGGGACGCATCACCCGCCCCTTATTTTTCTCTGGTTCTGGTACCTGGCTGGAAAACCAGACCCGCTGGCGGTGAAGCGCCATGACCGGCAGGCTGGTCGTTGTCGGCCTTGGCCCTGGCAGTTCTGCGCAGGTGACACCGGAGGCGCTAGCCGCCGTTGAGGCGTCGGAGGATTTCTTCGGTTACATTCCCTATCTCGATCGGTTGTCGCTCAGACCCGACCAACGTCGCCATGCCTCTGACAATCGCGAGGAAATCTCCCGTGCCGAACAGGCTCTGCGGCTTGCAGCCGGGGGCGGCAAGGTCTGCGTGGTTTCGGGCGGCGATCCCGGCGTTTTTGCCATGGCGGCGGCTGTTTGCGAGGCGATTGAACATGGCCCGCGCGAGTGGCGCGAAATAGACTTCTCGGTCGTGCCGGGCGTGACGGCCATGCTTGCGGTTGCTGCACGAGCCGGCGCGCCGCTCGGGCATGATTTCTGCGCTATCTCGCTGTCGGACAATTTGAAGCCCTGGGGCATTATTGAAAAGCGGCTGATCGCGGCTGCGGAAGCCGGATTCGTGATGGCTTTCTATAATCCCGTCAGCAAGGCGCGCCCGCACCAGCTTGGCACCGCCTTCGATCTTTTGCGCGCACATTTGCCCGGCTCGGTGCCGGTGATCTTTGGCCGTGCGGCAGGCCGTGCGGATGAGCGCATCCGGGTCGTGCCTTTGTCGGAAGCATCGAGCGACATGGCGGATATGGCCACCTGCATCATCGTCGGTTCGGTGGAAACCCGTCTTATCGAGCGTTCGGACAAAGATCCGCTGGTTTACTCGCCACGTTTTTCGAAAAGAGAAAGCTGATGGCGGATGGCGGTGAGCGCAGTCGCTATATCCGGCACGTTCGCGCCATCGAGGATTGCGGCGTTCAGCTGTGGCGGCCGCTCGATCATGACAACCGGCAGGCCAAGCCGCCTCGCCGCTTCGATCTTGCCGTAACTGGCGTTGCCGCCGGAGTTCTTGGAAACCACAGTGCCGATACGGTTTTCCTCCAGCATGCGGATCTCTTCATCCAGCGCAAAGGGGCCGCGCGCGGTAATATAGCGAGCATCCGGCACCTTCAGCGGCGGCTCTACCGGATCAACGCTGCGAATGAGATAGCTGTGTTGGGGTGCGGCCTCGAAAGGAAGAAGTTCCTGCCGGCCGAGCGCCAGAAACACCCGCTTGCCTTCATCGCCGAGCGCGATAACAGCCTGTTCGACGGTATCGACCCTCTGCCATTTGTCATTCGGTTGGCGGTCCCAGGCGGGGCGAGAAAGTGCTACAAGCGGAACTTTGGCAAGTCTCGCCGCCTCCACTGCATTTGCGGAAATCCTCGCCGCATAGGGATGGGTGGCGTCGACCAGAATATCGAAATTCCCGGTGCGGATGAAATCCGCCAAACCCGCAGCACCACCGAACCCGCCACTGCGCATCGGCACCGGCTGTTCCACTGGCGAAAGCGTACGACCGGCCATGGAGAGCAGGATTCGGTAGCCGGAGTCCACCGCCAGCTTGCCGGCCAGAATGCGGGCATCCGCCGTGCCGCCAAGGATGAGTATGGAGCGTGTCATGACGTCTGAATATTCCGGAACGGGCAACGCTTCCACTCAAAAGAAGGCTTCCACTGAAAAGAAAGGCAAGCCATGGCTTTTCATCGTCGGCATAGGCGAAGATGGGCTGGATGGGCTCGGTCGGAATGCCGTGGCGGCAATAGAGGCGGCCGAGATTGTTTTCGGTGGCAAACGCCATCTGGAACTGGCGGCTGCAGCCATTCGTGGCGAGGCGCGCCCTTGGCCGGTGCCGTTCGATGCGGAGATGAGCGATGTCGTGGCGTTGCGCGGTAGACGGGTCTGCGTGCTCGCCTCTGGCGATCCGTTCTTTTATGGCGCCGGCGTCACACTTCTGCGGCGAATACCGTCGCAGGAGACAGTCTGCTATCCCTCACCTTCCGCCTTCTCCCAGGCCGCGGCGCGGCTTGGCTGGGCTTTGCAGTCGACCGAATGCGTGTCGTTGCACGGGCGTTCCATCGATCTTTTGCGACCGCATCTGCATCCCGGAGCGAGGATCATCGCGCTTACTTCGGATGAGCGCGCGCCCGCTCTCATTGCGGAATTGCTGTCTCAATCCGGTTTCGGCCAGTCGGAATTTGTCCTGCTCGAAGCTTTGGGCGGAAAGCGGGAGAGGCGGCGGCAAATCAGGGCGGTCGATTTTACCTTTGACGACATCGATCCTTTGAACGTCGTGGCTATCGATGTCGTTGCTGCGGAGGGCGCACGCGTCCTGCCTTTTGTGCAGGGGCTGGATGACAGCCTGTTCGAACATGACGGGCAGATCACCAAGCGTGAAATCCGTGCCGTGACGCTTTCATCGCTGGCTCCGCGCCGGGGCGAGCTGCTGTGGGATATCGGTGCCGGTTCGGGTTCGATTGGTATTGAATGGATGCTGTCGCACCCCTCGCTCCGTGCCATCGCCATAGAGCAGCACGCGGAAAGAGCCGAACGTATCGCCCGCAATGCCGAGGCATTTGGCGTTCCGGGGCTTGAAGTCATGATCGGTGCAGCACCTGCGGCTTTTGAAGGCCTGCCTCAACCGGATGCGATCTTCATTGGTGGTGGCGGCAGCGAAACGGGCGTGTTTGAGGCTGCTATGGAGGCCTTGAAGCTAGGCGGGCGGCTGGTTGCCAATGCGGTGACGCTTGAAATGGAAGCGGTGCTGCTTGCGGCCCATGCCAGATTCGGCGGTTCGATGATCCGTCTCGATGTGTCGCGCGTTGTTGCTGTCGGCTCCATGTCGGGCTGGCGTCCGGCCATGCCGGTGACGCAATGGAGCTGGGTCAAGCCATGGTGACTGTCGCTGGTATAGGCTGCCGCAAGGGCACGGGTTCAGATGCAATTATTGCAGCCGTGCACGCTGCCGAGCTTGCTTTTGGCATGACCGTTGAATGCTTGGCGACTGCGCCGCTCAAGGCAAAAGAAGCTGGTCTTGCGGAAGCGGCGAAACGTCTGGCGCTGCCGCTTGAAATCGTATCGAAGGAACAGCTCGAGGCGGCTGCTTCGAAAACAATGACATTTTCACAGGCAAGCCTTGATCATGCCGGGACGCCCAGCGTCAGTGAAGCGGCGGCACTTGCTGCCGTCGGAGAAAATGCGCGGCTGGTCGCGGCGCGTCTCGTGGTTGGCGATGTGACGGTAGCCATCGCCACGACGAGCGACGCGCGAAATGACCGCGCCATCGAACATGGAGAACAAAAATGACGGTTCATTTCATCGGCGCCGGTCCGGGCGCCGCCGATCTCATCACGGTGCGCGGGCGCGATCTTATCGCTGCCTGCCCGGTCTGCCTTTATGCGGGCTCGCTGGTGCCGAAGGCGCTGATCGAGTATTGCCCGACGGATGCACGCATTGTCGATACGGCAGCACTGTCGCTTGATGAGATCGAGGCGGAGTTCGTTGCGGCGGCAAAGGCCGGCAAGGATGTGGCACGGCTGCATTCCGGTGATCTGTCCGTCTGGAGCGCCATGGGTGAACAGATCCGCCGGCTGGAACGGCTGGGTCTCGAGTATACCGTGACTCCAGGTGTGCCCTCTTTCGCTGCCGCCGCTGCCACCCTGCAGCGGGAATTGACGGTGCCGGAAGTGGCGCAAAGCCTTGTTCTGACCCGTATTTCGGGCCGCGCTTCGAAAATGCCCGAGGGCGAGACGCTGAAAGCCTTCGGTGCGACGGGGGCGACACTTGCCATCCATCTCGCCATCCATGCCATCGGCCAGGTGGTGGAAGAACTGACGCCGCTTTATGGTTCCGATTGCCCAGTCGCCATCGTTGTCCGCGCCTCCTGGCCGGATGAGCGGGTCATTCGCGGCACGTTGTTCGACATCGAAGGAAAACTGGCGGCCGAACCGGTGGAGCGGACGGCGCTGATCTTCGTCGGGCACGGGCTTGCCTCGACGGATTTTCGCGAGAGCGCACTTTATAGTACCGATTATGTCCGGCGGTTCCGCTCCCCGAAGGAAGATGCGAAGGGCTGATGCGACGGCGTGGAGGCGGTGCGTCCCTTCAGCGTTCCCTGACGATCGAACACCAGAATATCAAGCTCGATGCCGGCCACCTTCAAAGCGGCAGCCGCTGTTACCCAGGCTTTTTCCGCAACGATCGCGCCGAGGTCTATCCCCGCGCGTTCGGCCAGCTCAAAGGCGTGCGCAACCATGTTGGCCTGACGAATGGCGAGGGCAAGATTTTCATCTCCGCCAGCCTCGGTTGCGAGTACCGCCAGCGCATCAAGATCGGCCAGGCCTTTCTTGGAATGCACGTCCAGCATGCCCTGGGCGAGCTTCGTCATCTTGGCGACGCCGCCGGCAATGGTTACCCGTTCGACGGGGTGGCTGCGCAGATATTTCAGCATGCCACCGATAAAATCACCCATGTCGATCAGTGCGGTCTCTGGCAGGCCGTACACTGCCTGCCCCGCCTTTTCCGAGGTGTTGCCGGTCGCGCCGAGCAGATGGGTGCAGCCGGTGGCGCGCGCCACATCGATGCCGCGCCAGATGGAGTGGATCCATGCCGAGCAGGAAAACGGGATGACGATGCCGGTGGTGCCAAGGATGGAAATGCCGCCGACAATACCGAGCCTGCCATTCAGGGTCTTTTCCGCGATTTTCTCGCCGTCCCGAACGGAAATCTCGACTTCGAAATCGGCATCGTTACCGGCTACTTCGCGAATGGCGGTTTCGATCATCTTGCGCGGTACGGGATTGATCGCGGGTTCGCCCGGCGGAAGGGGCAATCCAGGCCGGGTGATGGTGCCGACGCCTTTTCCGGCCTTGAAGGTTATGCCGCTGCCGGGCTTTCCCCGTCGCACGGTGCTTTCGATCAGCGCACCATGGGTCACGTCGGGATCGTCGCCTGCATCCTTGACGACGCCGGCTCTTGCAAAGTTTTCACCTTTTTCCTCGGTGGCGAGAGAAAATGCCGGCCTCGCGCCGCTTGGAAGTTCGACTTCGACAGGGTAAGGAAACTCGCCGGTCAGAAGGGCAGCGCAGGCCGCCTTCGTGGCGGCTGCCGCGCAAGTGCCCGTGGTCCAGCCGCGGCGAAGGGTCTTTCCATCCGTTTCCATATGAATTCCTATAGCCGGGACGGCTATTTCCGTCATCGTTAAAAAAGCAGCCGAGAAGAATGTCGATAGCGCAGGTTTTGAACAGCATCGCCGCAAAAGGTCCGGTCTTTGAGGCCGGGCATGTCTGGCTCGCAGGCGCGGGTCCGGGCGATGTGCGTTATCTGACGCTCGAAGTGGCGCTCGCCCTTTCGCAGGCCGATGTGATCGTGCGCGACGCGCTGGTGAGCGACGATGTCGTTTCCCTCGGGCCCCAGGCTGAAATCGTGTTTGCCGGCAAGCGCGGCGGCAAGCCGTCGGCAACACAGGACGACATCACTGCCTCGCTGATTGATCTCGCCCGACAGGGTAAGAAGGTGTTGCGGCTTAAGGGTGGCGATCCGTTTATTTTCGGGCGTGGCGGCGAAGAGGCGGAGGCGCTTGTCGGCGCCGGCATCCCATTTCGCATCTTGCCGGGCATGACCTCGTCGCTTGCAGCCCTTGCTTCAGCGCGCATTCCCGCCACCATGCGCGGTATCAGCCGCGCTGTCACGCTTGCCACCGGCCATGCCGCCGGGACCGAAGAGGATCTGGATTGGCTGGCATTGGCGAAGACACAGGAACCCATCGTCGTTTATATGGGGCTTAAGAACATAGGCTCGATCGCCGGTCTTCTGATGCAGGGCGGTCGTTCGGGCAAGACGCCGGTCGCCGTCATCATGTCGGCAACGACCGCGCAAGAACGTATTTTCATCGGCACACTGGAAAGCATAGCTGACGATGCAAAACGGGAAAAATTCGAGGCGCCGGCGCTGATCGTTATTGGCGAGATTGTTTCGATGCGCGACCGACTTGGGGTGCCGACCTTATGACCACACGGGCAATCATCATCGGCGCACCGCGCTCCGGATCCGGCAAGACCAGCGTAACAATCGGCTTGCTCAGGGCCTTTGCCCGGCGCGGCATCAAGGTGCGCGGCATCAAGACGGGGCCGGATTATATCGACCCCGGCTTCCATGCCTTCGCCACCGGCACATCCGGCCTCAATCTCGACAGCTGGGCCATGCAGCCGGAATTGCTTCGACACCTGTTGTTCCAACAGGCTGATGGTGCCGACCTCGTTTTGATCGAAAGCGCCATGGGCCTGTTCGACGGTATCCCCGTGGCGGAAAACCGCACCGGTTCTGCGGCGGATCTGGCCCGGCTGTTCGGCATTCCCGTGCTGCTGGTGCTGGATGTGTCGGGTCAATCGCAGACAGCCGCTGCTGTTGCCTATGGTTTTGCTCACTATGATCCTGTTGTGACCATGGCGGCGGTGGTGCTGAACCGCGCCGGCAGCGAAAGGCACCGGACGCTGTGCACGGAGGCCATCGAAAAAATCGGTCTGCCTGTCGCAGGATGCGTCCTGCGTGATCCGTCACTCATCCTGCCGGAACGGCATCTGGGCCTGGTGCAGGCCAGCGAACATCCGGAAATCGACGCGCATATAGAACGGCTGGCGGATGCGATGGAAAGGTCCATTGATCTCGATGCCTTGCTTTCGCTCGCTGCGCCTGTGGATGTGCCCTCCGGCTCGGTGGAGGCAGCGATTGCGCCGCCCGGCCAGCGCATCGCGCTTGCGGACGACGCGGCTTTCACCTTTCTTTATCCGCACCTCAAGAACCACTGGCATGCAGAGGGGGCGGAGATCGTGCCCTTCTCACCGCTGGCCAGCGAGGCGCCCGATGAGACCTGCGACATTTGCTGGCTGCCAGGTGGTTATCCTGAACTTTACGCTGGAAGGCTTGCCGATGCTGCCGGGTTTAAAGCGGGGATTGTCCGTTTTGCCGAGACGAAGCCGGTGCATGGCGAGTGCGGCGGCTATATGGTTTTGGGAGCGGCGCTGGAAGATGCCGATGGCGTCACCCATGCCATGACCGGGCTTCTGTCACATGCCACCAGTTTTGCCACGCGCAAGATGAACCTAGGTTACCGGCAGGCTGCAATCGTGGCAGATGGGCCGCTGGGCAAAGCGGGTGAGGTTCTGCGCGGCCACGAGTTTCACTATGCGCGTGTTATCGATCCGGGTCACGATGAGCCTTTCGCTCAGATTGCTGACGGGCAGGGTCGTCCGCTCGGCCCCTCCGGTGGCAGGCGGGGTCTTGTTTCAGGCACTTTCTTCCACGCGATAGCCAAAGCCGGGTAAGCAATTTGGCGTCCGGATGCGGGGTTGCGTCAAAGTGGAGCGGGCTGAGAAAGTTTGTAGTCTGGTGCGATAGGTAAGTGCTATATAACCACTGTCGTCCCGAGTTTCCGAAACGCTATTTCAATGAAAAGACTGCGCCTATTCATTTCTGCCGCCCTTGCCGTGGCCATGATACCGGTTCCGCTCGAGATCGGTGCTGGTCAGATGCAGGCTCACGGCGGCGAAGATTATGCAACGCTTGAAAAACTCGGCGCGGCGCTGTTCGATGATGCCAATCTTTCCATGAACCGCACGATGGCGTGTTCCACCTGCCATATGCAGGCGGCGGGTTTTTCCGATGCGCGCGAAAGCGACAAGGTCGGCCGGGACGTCTCTCTCGGCGATGACGGGATTTCGCTGGGCGACCGTAATGCGCCGACTGCAGCCTATGCCCGGTTCACGCCGCCATTCGGCAAGAACGCTGCGGGAGAGTATGTCGGCGGGCAATTCTGGGATGGTCGTGCCTCCCTGCTGGAAGACCAGGCGGGTGGACCACCGCTCAACCCGATCGAAATGGGCATGCCGGATAAAGCCTCTGTCGTCAAACGGCTCAAGGAAAACCCTGATTATGTTGCGGCGTTCGGCACACAGTTCGGCAACGATGTTTTTCAGAGTGACGAACGCGCCTTTGCTGCGATGACCAAGGCGCTGGCGAGCTTCGAGCGTTCCGATGAATTCTCCACCTTCGATTCCAGGTATGACCGTTTCCTGCGCGGCGAAGAAAAGCTGACCGATCAGGAGGAGCTGGGCCGGGTTCTTATCTCCTCGACGCAGTTCACCAATTGCAATACCTGCCATGAAATCCGTGGCGCCAAGGGTTTGGAAGACGGCCTCTTCACCAACCACAAATATTTCAACATCGGTGTTCCGGCCAACACGTCGGTCAGGGCAGCCAACGGCTCCAAGCCGGATGCGGTCGATCTCGGATTGGCGCAAAATCCCGCCGTGGCCGGCGATCCGGCTCAGCGCGGCAAGTTCAAGGTGCCTACCCTTCGCAACGTCGCTGTCACTGGTCCCTACATGCACAATGGCGTGTTTAAGGATCTGCGCACGGTGGTGCTGTTTTACGTGAAATACAAAAGCAAGAAACCCAGCCGGCAGATCAACCCTGAAACGGGTAAAACCTGGGATGCGCCGGAAGTACCTGATAATATCGCCATGACAGAGCTGACTTCCGCACCGGCGCTGGACGACAAGCGTGTGGACGCCATCGTCGCCTTTTTGAAGACGCTGACTGACAAAAGATATGAACATCTTTTGCCAAAGGAAGATGGGCAAGCGACCGCGCCGCCTGCCCAACCGGTTTCGGTGAGTGTTACGCCGAAAGCGCCTTGAATTCTGCGAGAACCGCGTCACCCATTTCGGAGGTGCTGACCTGACGGGAACCGTCGGACATGATGTCGGCGGTGCGGATGCCCTTGTCGAGCACGTTCGCAATTGCAGTTTCGAGCTTCGTTGCCTCATCAACCATGTTGAACGAATAGCGCAGGCACATGGCGAAGGACGCGATCATGGCAATGGGGTTGGCGATGCCCTTGCCGGCAATGTCAGGTGCCGAACCGTGCACCGGCTCGTACATGGCCTTGCGCTTGCCGGTCTTGGCATCCGGTGCACCAAGCGATGCCGACGGCAGCATGCCGAGCGAGCCCGTCAGCATGGCAGCGACGTCGGAAAGCATGTCGCCGAAGAGGTTGTCGGTCACGATCACGTCGAACTGCTTGGGCTTGCGCACCAGCTGCATGCCGCCGGCATCGGCCAGCATATGCTCCAGCTGAACGTCCTTGTATTTCGCAGCGTGGGTTTCGGTGACGACCTGGTTCCACAAAACGCCAGATTTCATGACGTTGCGCTTCTCCATGGAGCAGACGCGGTTGTCGCGTGTGCGTGCCAGTTCGAAAGCGACGCTGGCGATGCGCTCGATCTCGAAGGTGTCGTAGATCTGCGTGTCGATACCGCGCTTCTGGCCGTTGCCGAGGTCGATGATCTGCTTGGGCTCGCCGAAATAGACACCGCCCGTCAATTCGCGGACGATGAGGATATCGAGACCCTCTACCAGCTCCGGCTTCAGTGAGGAGGCTTCGGCAAGTGCCGGGTAGCAGATGGCGGGGCGCAGGTTGGCGAAAAGTTCGAGATCCTTGCGCAGGCGAAGCAGGCCGGCTTCCGGGCGGTGTTCGTAGGGAACGCCATCCCACTTTGGGCCGCCCACGGCGCCAAACAGGATCGCATCGGCGGCAAGGGCCTTTTCCATATCTGCGTCGGAAATCGCGACGCCATGGGCATCATAAGCGGAGCCGCCGACCAGGCCTTCCTGCGTGGTGAAGCCGGCATTTTTCGCGCTGTTCATATAGTCGATCAGCTTGCGGACTTCGGCCATGGCCTCGGGGCCGATACCGTCACCGGGCAGAAGGAAAAGCGTGCGGACTGTCATGAGAACCCTCCTTGGGCGGCGCGCCGGAAACCATCATGAAGGGTTTTCTATTGCGGCGAGCGCGGCGTCAAACTCGTTTCCGTCCTGCCGCCTCACAAGTCTATCGCCAGCCGAACGGGATCGGGGGCTTCTTATCCCCGCCTCAACGGCTTTTCAAGCAAAGCAAAAGCCGATCCGGTACGGTTTTGTACCGGATCGGCTTTTAAAAGAGGATAGAATTGCGGTCAGGCCCAGGGGCGGACCGAGGCATTTGCCTTTTCGAACGTGTCGATAGCGCCGGAATGCTCAAGTGTCAGGCCGATGTCGTCGAGGCCGTTCAGCATGCAATGGCGCTTGAATTCATCGATCTCGAAGGTGATCGTGCCGCCATCAGGGCCGCTGATTTCCTGGCGTTCCAGATCGATGGACAGAACGGCGTTCGAGCCGCGCGATGCGTCGTCCAACAGCTTTTCGAGATTCTCGGGGCTGACGACGACAGGCAGGATGCCGTTCTTGAAACAGTTGTTATAAAAGATATCGGCGAAGCTGGTGGAGATCACGCAGCGGATGCCGAAATCGAGAAGCGCCCATGGTGCATGTTCGCGCGAGGAGCCGCAGCCAAAATTATCGCCCGCGACGAGGATCTGGGCGTTCTGGTAAGCGGGCTTGTTCAGCACAAAATCGGGATTGGGCGAGCCATCTTCGAGATAACGTGACTCAGCAAAAAGGCCAGTGCCAAGACCCGTGCGCTTGATGGTCTTAAGATAGTCTTTGGGAATGATCATATCGGTGTCGATATTGACGACCGGCATGGGCGCAGCAACGCCCGTCAGCTTGGTGAATTTTTCCATCTGTCGCTTCCCGTGTTTCCCTAGTCACAAAATCCGGCGTGGACTGACGCCCGCCGGATATTTTCTGTCGGGAAATACTGCAAAACGGATCGCTTTAGAAGCGCAAACCCGCATTCTTCGGTACGCCGCGTGCAGCGTTCTCGCATTTTGACAGGATTAACGATCTCAGAGATCGATGATCGTGCCTTTGCCGTCGTTCCAGACGCGCATGTCGCGCTGGTTGCGGGGCTTGACCGGAATGGGTGCCGGCTTCACACGCGCCGAAAGCAGACGGGCAGCGCTGAGAACGGCGAGCACGCCGATAAAAGCGACCGTAAGCGAGGCGGTAAACAGAGCCACCAAAGCCAGAAGTGCGATGCCGGATGCGGCAATGAAAAATGAACGGATGCCTTGCATGATTCAACCTTTCTTTCCAGACGAATGTGGGCCTTCTTCTTCCGGCTTGCAAGAGGATTCAGTGGATTGTCGTGTTGCAGATGTCACAAAAGCTTGACACAAGTGCGGCATGACTAATTTTTTCGAAAATATTCCTGTGAGACCGCGCCGTTCGCTGCTATCGGTTCCGGCCATCAATGTCAGGGCGCTCGAAAAAATCCGCGATCTCGATTGCGATGGGGTTATTCTCGATCTGGAGGATTCCGTTGCACCCGATGTGAAGGGCGCGGCGCGAGAGAATCTGGGCAGGCTGTTTTCGGATGCGCCCTTTGTGGGACGCGAGATCATTATCCGTATCAATCCGCTGTCAACGCCGGATGGTATGGAGGATTTAAAGCTCGTGCTTTCCTGCCGGCCGGATGCGGTATTATTACCGAAGGTAGAGCAGTCCGCCGATATTCACGATGTGGCCGACCTTCTGGCGGAGGCCGATGCGCCCCAGGGCTTGAAAATCTGGGCGATGATCGAGACGCCGCTCGGTGTGTTGAACGCAGCGTCCATTGCTGACGCTGCCCATACGCCGGATGGACGGCTTGCCGCTTTCGTCCTCGGACTGAACGATCTGCGCAAGGAGACACGGGTTCCTTCCGTGCCCGGGCGAACCTACCTCGTGCCATGGATGATGCAGGTGGTGCTTGCCGCCCGCGCCTATGGGCTTGATGTCATCGATAGCGTGTCGAATGATTTTCGCGATATCGCGGCTTTTGGCACCGAGTGCGAGCAGGGCCACGCCATGGGCTTCGATGGCAAGATGCTGATCCACCCGGCCCAGATCGAGCCCGCCAATCGCCACTTCGGCCCCGATGAGGCCGCTGTCGCTGAAGCCAGGGCGATTATTGACGCTTTCGCAAAACCCGAATCTGTGGAATTGAACGTCATCAACATGAACGGGCGGATGATCGAACGGCTGCATGTGAGCCAAGCCGAAAGGCTGGTCGCCATGGCCGATATCATCGCACAACGAAAGGCGCAAAAGACGTGAAGGTCTATCGTTTCATTACAGGTCCCGATGACGCGAAGTTCTGTCACCGGGTCACCGAAGCTCTGAACAAGGGGTGGGAACTTGCCGGTTCGCCCAGCTACGCCTTCAACGCCGCAAGCGGCGTCATGCATTGCGGCCAGGCCGTGACCAAGGTGGTCGAGGGCAAGGAATACCACCCGGATATGAAGCTCGGCGAGCAATAAGAGGCGTGGCTGTCGGCGGGCTCAGCGCTCCGCCGCGGCCTCGTCGGCGCTTTCCTCGATCCGCTCCATGTCGTCATCCGACAGGCCGAAGTGATGGCCGATCTCGTGGATGAGGACATGGGTGATGATGTCGCCCAGCGTTTCCTCATTCTCGGCCCAGTAGTCGAGAATGGGGCGGCGATAAAGCGTGATGCGGTTCACCATCTCGCCGGTTTCCATGGTGAAACGTTCGGAGATACCGCGCCCCTCGAACAATCCCAGCAGGTCGAACGGTGTTTCGAGCGCCATGTCCTCGAACACTTCGTCTGTCGGGAAATCAGAGATCTCGATGACGAGATCCTTGGTCAATGCACGGAATTCTTCTGGCAGGTGGCCATATGCCTCGATCGCAAGCGACTCGAAGGCGGAAAGTGTCGGCGCATGGCGGTCCCGCCAATCGTCGGTCTGGTCTATGCGGGCCATTTCTGCTCCTTGTTGAAGGCCCATATAAACACTTGCTGCGCAAATTTCGAGACCTGACTGCTTCGCTTGCCAAAAAAGCATGAAATTCTTGGCGTTAGAGTTACTTTTCAAACATCCGTCATCTTGACATAAACTGATGTCTCGCGTAATTCGCACCCAAATTGATGGCGTATTGCGCCTTCTGTTTATTCCGCCCCTCAAAGGCGGCTTCACCGGCAGACTTTCAAAAGGGCATTCAGTCCTGACGGATTTCCGCTACTCCGACTGATAAAAAGACGGCCAGCTTGCTTTGGCGAGCAGAGCCGGAACGAACATGAAAGGATAACAAATGTTCGCAGTCATCAAGACCGGCGGTAAGCAGTACCGCGTAGCGGCCGATGCCGTGCTGACCATCGAAAAGCTGGAAGCAGAGGCAGGCGCAACCGTAGAATTCACCGAAGTTCTCGTGATCGGCGAAGGCGCCGACGCTCAGTTCGGTGCTCCCTTTGTCAAGGGTGCCATCGTCAAGGCTGAAGTTGTCGAGCACAATCGCGGCAAGAAGGTCATCGCCTTCAAGAAGCGTCGTCGTCAGAACTCCAAGCGTTCGCGCGGCCATCGTCAGCATCACACTGTCGTCCGCATCACGGACATCGTTGCTGCCTGATCGGCGCGACACGGGAAACAAGGTTTAAAGGAGAACTCCAATGGCACACAAAAAAGCTGGCGGTTCATCGCGTAACGGTCGCGATTCCGAATCCAAGCGCCTTGGCGTAAAGAAGTTCGGCGGCGAAGCTGTCATTCCAGGCAACATTATTCTGCGTCAGCGCGGAACCCAGTGGCATCCGGGCGCCAACGTTGGCATCGGCAAGGACCACACGATTTTCGCACTGACCGCAGGTAACGTGAACTTCCGTACGAAGGCCAACGGCCGCGTATTCGTATCCGTGGCCCCGAAAGCGGAAGCCGCAGAATAAGCCGGTAAGCGTCATATGCAGCCGGTGTCCCATCGACCCGGCTGAGACGTATCAGGTTCAGTCAAGAAAACAGGGGAGATGGGGTACCACCCAACTCCCCTTTTTCTTTAACCCCCAGGAGGGACTGAACCATGCAAGCTGAATTGTTGAGGGTTGACCAATCACGGTCACCCGAAGAGCGGCCGAGGCCCGATCGGTCGAGGAGCGATTGCCCCGTTTTACTGTCGCAGAGGCTGGTTTTACGTAAGCCTCACGAAGAAGACATCGACGCCCTTGCCCATCTTGCCAACAATGCCAATATCGCGACCATGGTGTCGCGTATGCCGCACCCGTACACGGCCAAAGACGCCGCGGACTTCGTGCGACGCACCAATGCTGGCGAGATCGGCAAGTGCGTCTATGCGATTACCCGCATGGACAATGGCGAGTTTCTGGGTTGCTGCGCGCTTGAACCGCAGGAAGACGAAAAGACGCTGGAAATCGGTTACTGGCTGGGGGAACCCTACTGGAACCGGGGCTACATGACCGAAGCCACGCATGCGCTGATCGACATGGCCTTCCGCACGCGTGAAATCGACCAGATCGATGCCCGCTGCCGGGTCACCAACATCCCCTCGCGCCGGGTCATCCAGAAGTGCGGTTTCCAGTTCCAGGGCTCCGGCATGGTCGGTTCGCTGGCACTGGGCGGCATGGTACCGGTAGAATGGTACAGGCTGGACCGCAAGACCTGGGTTTCGCTGAAGAGCTGGGGGGACATGGGATGAGCACGATCGAGCTTACCCGTCACCGGGCAACTGCGACGGTCGCGCCGCCCGGCCCCTGCCCGGTCATCGAGACGTCGCGTCTGGTGCTGCGTCCGCAGCGGCTTTCCGATGCCGGCAGCATTGCGGAATCGCTTGGCGATTTTGCCGTGACCAGGATGCTGGCCCGTGTTCCCGCGCCGTATCATCGACAGGATGCGCTGGAATGGCTGGTCCTGCGTACTTCAGGCACCCTGCCCGATTGGGATTTCGCCATCACAAGCGGTGACGATACCCTGATAGGCGTCGTCTCGGTCGAATTGCGGCATGGCGAGTGGCATCTCGGCTACTGGCTGAACCGGTTCTACTGGGGCAAGGGTTACATGACCGAGGCGGTGGCCGCCGTGGTCGAGCGGTTCTTCCGCCGCATGCCCGGTGTGGTTCTCCATTCCGGTGTGTTTGCGGATAATCCGGCTTCGCTGCGCGTGCAGGAAAAACTGGGCTTCCGGGTGACCGGCTGCCACCAGATTTACGCCACGGCGCGTGCTGCGATGGTGGCGCATATCGATACGGCGATCACGGCTGAGGATTTCGTTCCGCAGCACCGCTGACAATCAAAACAAGGCCGGTTGCCGCAAACCGGCCTTGTCTCACGCAGGCGCTTCCCGCACGATAGTCTTTGACCTTGTGGAGAAGCGCTTGTATTCGAAACGACGATATTTTTGTTTGGCACAACGCCTTGAGCTGATGTGCCCGCAAACCGACAGAACGGCAGTCCGATGAAATTTCTCGATGAAGCAAAAATCTATATCAAGTCCGGTGATGGCGGCGCGGGCGCCGTTTCCTTCCGACGCGAAAAATTCATCGAGTTCGGCGGCCCTGATGGCGGCGATGGCGGACGCGGCGGCGACGTCTGGATCGAGGTGGTCAACGGTCTCAACACGCTGATCGACTTCCGCTTCCAGCAGCATTTCAAGGCCTCGATCGGACAGCACGGCATGGGTAAGACCCGCACCGGCGCCAAGGGTTCCGACGTGGTTCTGAAAGTGCCTGTCGGCACGCAGATTTTCGAGGAAGACAACGAGACGCTGATCGTCGACCTGACAAAGGAAGGCCAGCGTTTTCGTCTTGCCGCTGGCGGTAACGGCGGTTTCGGCAACGCCTATTTCAAGTCTTCGACCAATCAGGCGCCGACCCATGCCAATCCGGGCCTTGCGGGCGAAGAAAAGACGCTCTGGCTTCGCCTGAAGCTGATCGCTGACGCCGGTCTCGTTGGTCTGCCAAATGCAGGTAAGTCGACATTCCTCGCGACCGTGACGCGCGCGCGGCCGAAGATCGCCAATTACCCCTTCACCACGCTGCATCCGAACCTCGGCGTCGCGACCATTGACGGCCGTGAATTCGTGCTGGCCGATATTCCCGGCCTGATCGAAGGTGCGCATGAGGGTGTGGGCATCGGCGACCGTTTCCTCGGCCACGTGGAGCGCACCCGTGTGCTTCTGCATCTCGTCTCCGCGCAGGAAGAAAAGGTCGGGCAGGCCTATAAGACTGTCAAGGCCGAACTGGATGCCTATGGTGGCGGCTTGACCGACAAGCCGGAAATCGTGGCGCTTTCGCAAATCGACGTGCTGGACGAAAAAGAACTGAAAAAGAAGGCAAAGGAACTGGAAAAGGCCTGCGGCCGTCCTCCGCTCCTTCTGTCTGCCGCTGCCCACATTGGTATGACGGAGGCGCTGCGCGCCCTTCGCGATATCATCGTCTCGGCAAGCAATGGCGGCGAGACTGCCCTTCCCGACCGCTCTATGCCTGTGGATAGCGAGGCCGAGGAAGAGGACGATCGCCTATGAGCCTCACCCGCAAACCGCTGGGTAGCCACCACCGGATCGTCATCAAGATCGGTTCGGCACTTCTGGTGGACCGGAAAAGCGGGCTCAAAAAAGATTGGCTTGACGCCATTTGCGAGGACATCGCTGCGCTGAAGAAAAACGGCGCAGATGTTCAGGTGGTGTCTTCTGGCGCCATCGCGCTCGGCCGCACGGTGCTCGGTCTGCCCTCCGGCGCGTTGAAGCTGGAGGAAAGCCAGGCAGCGGCGGCCGTTGGCCAGATCGCTCTGGCGCGGGCATGGTCGGAAAGCCTGTCGCGGCATGAGATCGTTGCTGGCCAGATTCTGCTGACGCTGTCCGACACCGAGGAGCGCCGCCGTTACCTCAATGCGCGCGCCACCATCAACCAGCTGCTGAAGATCGGTGCGATTCCGATCATCAATGAAAACGACACGGTGGCAACCACCGAAATCCGCTACGGCGACAATGACCGTCTGGCCGCCCGCGTGGCCACCATGACCGGTGCCGATCTTCTGGTATTGTTGTCTGATATTGACGGGCTTTACACGGCTCCGCCGCATCTTGATCCGGATGCGAAGTTCCTTGAGACGATTGCAGATATTACGCCCGAGATTGAGGCCATGGCAGGCGGTGCGGCTTCCGAGCTTTCACGCGGCGGCATGCGCACCAAGATCGATGCCGGCAAGATCGCGACCGCTGCCGGTTGCGGCATGATCATCGCTTCCGGCAAGACGCTCAATCCGTTGAAGGCCATCGAAAACGGCGCCCGCTCCTCGTGGTTTGCGCCATCAGGCACACCGGTGACGGCGCGAAAGACCTGGATTGCCGGTCAGTTGCAGCCGGCAGGTGAGATTCATGTGGATGCGGGTGCGGAAAAAGCGCTCTATGCCGGTAAAAGCCTGCTTCCCGCAGGCGTGCGGGTGGTGAAGGGCAATTTTGGACGCGGCGATGCGATTGCCATCATCGGTGTTGAGGGCCGAGAGGTCGCGCGCGGCCTTGCAGGCTACGATGCGGAAGAGGCGCGTCTTATCATCGGTCACAAGTCCAACGAGATCGAGGCGATACTCGGCTATGTCGGGCGTGCGGCGATGATCCATCGCGACGATCTGGTGATGACGGGTGCCGCCGTGAAAGTTAAAAATACTGAAAAGGATGAGGTCCATGCCTGAACAGGCCGTGAAGCAGAGCCATGATATTGATGCACTGATGATGACCATCGGTGCACAGGCAAAAGCTGCTTCGCGACCGTTGTCCATCGCAGGTACCGATCAGAAAAACCGTGCGCTTCTCGCCATGGCGTCCGCCATCGAGGCGTCGAGGGAAACGATCCTTGCCGCCAACAGGAAAGATCTGGCGGCGGCGGATAATAGCGGCCTTGCCGCTTCCTTCATCGACAGGCTTACGCTTGACGATGCGCGGATCGCCGGTATCGCCGAAGGCATCCGCTCGGTTGCCGCGCTGGCTGATCCGATTGGCGAAGTCATTGCCGCCTGGGATCGCCCGAACGGTCTGAAGATCGAGCGCGTGCGCACGCCGCTTGGCGTCATCGGCGTGATTTACGAGAGCCGTCCGAATGTGACGGCAGATGCCGGCGCGCTCTGCCTCAAGGCGGGCAATGCGGTCATCCTGCGCGGCGGCTCGGATTCGCAACATTCATCGCGTGGTATCCATGCCTGCCTCGTCGAGGGCCTGAAGATCGCCGGTCTTCCCGAGCATGCCATTCAGCTGGTGCCGCTCACCGACCGCGCTGCCGTGGGCGCGCTTCTTGGTGGATTGAATGGCGCGGTTGACGTGATTGTGCCGCGCGGCGGCAAAAGCCTGGTTGCGCGGGTGCAGTCTGAGGCGCGGGTTCCGGTCTTTGCGCATCTGGAAGGTATTTGCCATATCTATGTCGACGGATCGGCCGATCTCGACATGGCGAAACGCATCGTCGTGAATGCCAAGATGCGCCGCACCGGCATTTGCGGCGCGGCGGAAACGCTGCTGGTGGATGCCGCTGTTGTTGCCACGCATCTTGAACCGCTCGTCAAGGGCCTGATCGAGGCCGGTTGTGAAGTACGCGGTTCGCAGGCCGTGCGTAATGTTGTCGAGGGCTTGAAAGCCGCAACGGAAGATGACTGGCGCACCGAATATCTCGATGCGATCATTTCGGTTGCTGTCGTGGACGGTATTTCCGGCGCGATCGACCACATCAGCACCTATTCGTCCAACCACACGGAGGCGGTGATCGCCGAGGACCCAGCGGTGGTCGAGCGTTTCTTCAACGAACTCGATTCGGCCATTCTGCTGCATAATGCTTCCACGCAATTTGCCGATGGCGGTGAATTCGGAATGGGTGCGGAAATCGGCATCGCCACGGGCAAGATGCATGCACGCGGCCCGGTTGGTGTCGAGCAGCTCACGTCGTTCAAATACCGCGTGCATGGCACCGGTCAGACGCGGACCTGATAGTTGCTGGTCGAAACACGCCTCGACAGACGTTATCTCACCATGCCGCATGCGGAGCGCGGCATGGTCGTCGGGCTGTTTGGCGGCTCCTTCAATCCGCCGCATGCCGGCCATGCCCTTGTTGCCGAAATAGCGCTCCGCAGGCTGGGTCTAGACCAGCTCTGGTGGATGGTGACGCCAGGCAATCCGCTGAAAAGCCGCTCGGAACTGGCGTCTCTGGAGGATCGTATCGCTGCCTGCGAAAGGCTGGTCAGCGATCCCCGCATCAAGGTGACGGCTTTTGAAAAATCGCTGGGGATCAGCTACACGGCCAATACGCTTGCCAAGGTGAAAGCAAAAAATCCGCATGTCCGCTTCATCTGGATCATGGGAGCCGACAATCTGAAAAGCTTCCATCGCTGGCAACAATGGCGAAGGATCGCCGAGACCTTTCCGATTGCGGTGATCGACCGGCCGGGTTCCACCCTCTCCTACCTCTCCTCCACCATGGCGCAGGCCTATAGCCAGGCGCGGATCGATGAGGATGATGCGGGTGTTTTGTGGAAAAAAAAGGCGCCTGCCTGGGTCTTTATCCATGGTCCGCGTTCCACGCTCAGTTCGACGGCGCTCCGCAATAATCACAAATGATGTATGCGACAGCCGTTGAAGGCTCCATATCTTGAAAAGTTAATGCTTTGGTGCCACCTTAATCTGGTGACGCACAGATTCGCGTCGCCAGTGCCTGTTTTGTCATTCTTGGAAAGGGAAAACCTCTGACAACAGTACACGCCAAGGGAAGAGCATTTGTTGCTATCCCGAAGGGTCAGGACAGTGGCGCCGATGCCGCCGACCACGCCCTCGAAACCGTCCTCGCGAGCCTCGAGGACTCCAAGGCTGAAGATATCGTATCTCTCGACATTGCCGGAAAATCGGCGCTTGCGGACTACATGGTGGTGGTCTCCGGGCGATCGAACAGGCATGTCTCGGCGATCTGCGAGCATCTTCTCAAGGATATGAAGGATGAAGGGTTTGGAAGCGCCCGCGTCGAAGGTCTCGAGACCGGAGATTGGGTGCTGATCGATACCGGAGATATCATCGTTCATGTGTTCCGTCCGGAAATCCGTGTCTTCTACAACATTGAAAAAATGTGGGCGACGCCGGAAATGCCGGAAGACACGCTGCATTGATGCGGTGAGCCTTTGACGTCGCACATCGGGCCTCCCGAATATCATTTTTGATTTCGGGTCGATGTGTGTGGTCGGAAAGCAAGCCGGCCGCATAGGAATCCGTAGGCTATGCTGTTAAGAGCGTGACCCTGTTGGGTCACGATGGATGCAGGTTTGCGATGCGGATTTCGATTTTTGCGGTGGGACGGCTGAAATCCGGCCCGGAAAAGGATCTTGCGACCCGTTATATCGAACGCCTTGCCAAGACCGGCCCGGCGATCGGGCTGGAGTTTTCGCGCGTGATTGAGGTCGCGGAAAGCCGGGCATCGAACGCGGAGACGCGCAAGCGCGAAGAAGCGGCGATGCTGGAAAAACATCTGGCTGATGGTACCGTGCTCGTGCTCCTGGACGAGCGCGGCAAGGCGCTGGATAGCCCGGCCTTTGCCTCGTTTTTTGGCGATCTGCGTGATAGCGGCAAGCGCGACCTCGTGATCGCGATTGGTGGCGCCGACGGCCTAGATCCTGCACTTTACGATAGAGCGGCGGCCGTTCTTAATCTCGGCAAGCTCACATGGCCGCACCAGATCGTTCGTATTCTGATCGCCGAACAGCTTTACCGCGCCGTCACCATCCTCTCCGGTCATCCCTATCATCGCGTTTGAGCGTGATCTTCATGTGGAAAATTGTCTCAATTTCAACATGAAGCTTCGCGAGACGGAAAGGCGTGAAGGCTTTGAAGCCAGCCTGTTTCTGGCCTCTTGGAAGATTGGGGCAAAATCCCTAGTATCGGCGCTCCTGCTTCGGCATCAAAGAAAGTTCAAATGGACAAGAGGTCTCAACGAAAACGCCACGCTGCCCTTGCGGGCGCGGTTTTCGCTGTCCTTGTCCTGGGGATTTCCCCCGTTGAACGCGCCTTTTCGCGCGATGATGCGGGTGCCGCGCCTGCTGGTGAGGGTGATTCGTCGCCGGAGGCGCTTCAGACGCTGGAAAAGCGCCGTGATCAGAACCGCCAGGATCTGGAAGAGCTGGTCGACAGCATCGGACTTTCGGAAGACAAGACCCGAAATCTCGAGGAGAGCATTGCTTCCCTTAATCAGGACAGCGCCCGTATCCGCGAGGAGCTGATAGCGTCGGCTGCACGCCGCAAGGCGCTGGAAACCAAGATCAGCGATGGCGAGGATCGTCTGGCCAAGCTTTCGGTCCGCGAAGATGGCGTCAAGGCATCCCTGCGCGAGAGGCGTGGTGTGCTGGCGGAGGTTCTGGCGGCGCTGCAGCGTATGGGCAGAAACCCTCCCCCCGCCCTTCTCGTTTCGCCTGATGATGCGCTGGCTTCGGTGCGCAGCGCCATTCTTCTCGGCGCCGTCGTGCCCGGCATTCGCGGTGAGACCGACAAGCTGGTTTCTGCTCTCAAAGAATTGACCGACGTCAGGCAGGCAATCGCTCGCGAAAAGGACGATCTTACGGGTATGATGACGGCAAGTCTGGAAGAGGAAAAACGCCTCGACTTGCTGCTTGCTGAAAACGACCGCAGAAATTCGCAGACGGCCGCGGCGCTGGAGGCGGAACGCAAGCGATCCGAGGAGCTTGCAAGCAAGGCGACCAGCCTCGAAGGTCTGGTCGGTTCGCTTGAAAGTGAGATCAGTTCGGTGCGGGAAGCTATGGAAAGGGCGCGTGCGGAAGAGCAGCGCGTGGCCCGTCTTTCCGAAGCGGAACGTGAGAAGGAGCGTGCCGCAGCCGAGGCGGGAATGCCCGATAAAAACCGTATTGCGCCCGCATATCCCTTCGCGAGTTTGAAGGCAAAGCTGGACCTGCCGGTGGCTGGAGATGTGTTGCGCCGGTTCGGCGATGCGGATGGTACGGGCCACTTTTCCAAGGGAATTGTCGTCGCGACCGGGCCTGAGGCCATCGTGACGGCACCCGCAGACGGCTTTGTTGTATTTGCCGGAGATTTTCGCAGTTACGGCCGAATGATCATCCTCAATACGGGTGACGGATACCATGTGGTCATGACGGGAATGGACAATGTGAGGACACGACAGGGAATGTTTGTGTTCTCCGGAGAGCCAATCGCCTCCATGGGTGCAAAAAGAGTAGCGAGTGCAGCAGCATTGGCGCTGGAAACCGACCGGCCAACGCTCTACATTGAGTTCAGGAAAGATGGTGTGCCGGTTGATTCCCAACCTTGGTGGACCGCAAAAAATACCGGAAGGGCGCACAATGATTCGTAAGGTTTCGCTTCTCCTTATCGGTGGGCTTATGGGCGCCACGGCGATGAGTGTGATTTATTCGGCGAGCATGCCGGCACAGGCGGCCGGGCCTTCGACCTATAAGGAACTGTCAATCTTTGGCGACGTGTTCGAACGGGTGCGTGCGCAATATGTGACGCCGCCGGATGACGAGAAGCTGGTCGAGAATGCCATCAACGGCATGCTCAGCTCGCTTGATCCGCATTCGAGCTTCATGAATGCCAAGGACGCCAACGACATGCGCACCCAGACCAAGGGTGAGTTCGGCGGTCTCGGCATCGAAGTGACCATGGAAAATGAACTGGTCAAAGTCATCTCGCCGATGGACGACACGCCGGCTTCGCGCGCAGGCATTCTTGCCGGCGACTATATTTCGGAAATCGACGGTACGCCGGTTCGCGGTCTGAAGCTGGAGCAGGCGGTCGAGAAGATGCGCGGCGCGGTCAAGACGCCGATCAAACTGACGATCATCCGCCAGGGCGCCGACAAGCCGCTCGAATTCACCGTCATGCGTGATGTCATTGCCGTACGCGCGGTCAAGTCCCGTGTCGAGGGCGATGTCGGTTATCTCCGCGTCATCTCATTTACCGAGAAGACCTATGACGATCTCGAAAAGGCGATCAAGAAGATCAAGACGGATGTGCCGGCTGACAAGCTGAAGGGCTACGTGCTCGATCTGCGTCTCAACCCCGGTGGTCTGCTCGATCAGGCGATCAATGTTTCCGACGCCTTCCTCCAGCGTGGCGAAGTCGTTTCGACCCGTGGCCGTAACCCGGACGAGACCCGTCGCTTCAATGCGACAGCTGGCGATCTGACCGATGGCAAGCCGGTTATCGTGCTCATCAACGGTGGCTCTGCTTCGGCGTCTGAAATCGTCGCCGGTGCGCTGCAGGATCTGCGTCGCGCGACTGTGGTCGGCACGCGCTCCTTCGGCAAGGGTTCGGTCCAGACGATCATCCCGCTCGGCGAGGCCGGCGCGCTGCGTCTGACCACGGCGCTTTATTACACGCCGTCTGGCAAATCGATCCAGGGCACGGGCATTACGCCTGATATCAAGGTCGAACAGCCGCTGCCGCCGGAATTGCAGGGTCGTGTCACGACAGAAGGTGAATCCAGCCTGACCGGCCATATCAAGGGCCAGAGCGAAACGGACGAAGGTTCGGGTTCTTCAGCTTACGTTCCGCCGGAAGCCAAGGACGATATCCAGCTGAATTATGCGCTGGACCTGTTGCGCGGTGCCAAGACCGATCCGTCGTTCCCGCCGAACCCGGACAAGGCTGTGGTCAACAAGCAGTAAGATGGATGCGCCGGCCAGCCGGCGCATTTTCTCGATTGCCTAACCGTTTGGACGGATCGTTCATTGCCTTCTGACCTGCGAAAACCGCTTCTGGGTCGACAGAAAAAAAGCGCCGGTATCAACCGGCGCTTTTCCGTCATTATGGTTCTGTCCGCGCTTGCAGTTCTGACGATCGGCGGGCTTTCCGTCTATACGGCCCTGTCGCCCGGCAATCTCCAGAAGACGGCTTCCGGGCCGGACACCCAGCCCCAGCTCCCCGAAGATGCTCCGAAAACGGCAGCAGCCGATGTGGCGGATCCTGACGACACGGCTGGTCTGAAGCCGGAAAGCGGCCGCTCCGGCGCGAATATAAATCAGGCGACGATGCCGGATGGCAATGTGGTATCGGTCTATTCTCCTCGCCCCCGTGACAGCGACGGACCGGTGCTGATGAGCGGCCAGACCTACGGTCAGGATCCGCGCATGGCCACGCGGCCGAATGATGCATTACTGGAAGAAACCGCATTCGGCAGATTGCCGGTCGTCGGTGCCGATGGTTTGCGGCCGATGGAGCAATATGCCCGGCCATGGTCCGGCGCGCGCGGCACCCGGGTGGCGATCGTGGTCGGTGGTCTCGGCCTCAGCCAGACGGGTTCGCAAAAGGCGATCCGGGAACTGCCGCCGGAGGTGACGCTCGGTTTTGCTGCAAGCGGCAACAGCCTGCAGCGCTGGATGCAGGAAGCACGCCGTGAGGGGCATGAAATCCTTCTCCAGATACCGCTGGAGCCCTTCGGGTATCCCGGCACCAATCCCGGCCCGGACACGCTGCTGGCGGGCGATCCCGCGAAGGTCAATATCGACCGGCTGCATCGCTCCATGGCGAAAATTACCAATTATACTGGCATCATGAATTATCTCGGCGGGCGTTTCCTTTCCGAGCAGGCGGCGCTCGAGCCGGTCATGCGCGATATCGGCAAGCGCGGGCTGCTTTTTCTGGACGATGCCTCTTCGGCGCAGTCGCTGAGCGGCGGGATTGCCAAAGCCATTTCCGCGCCGCAGGGCTTTGCCGATGTTCTGCTTGACGGTGAGGTCACCGAAGCCACTATCCTGCGCAAGCTGGACGAATTGGAGCGGATCGCGCGACGTAACGGTCAGGCGATCGGCGTTGCCTCGGCTTTTGACGAAAGCATCGCTGCAATCTCGAAGTGGTCGCGGGAAGCGGGCGGTCGCGGTATTGAGATCGTTGGTGTTTCTGCGCTTGTCTCGCAGCAGGCGGGGCAGTAAACCTTCTGCGCGGCCATTCCTTAGCGCCTTTTCGGCGCGCAGACAGTGCGGGTTTCCAATGACAATCAAAGCAGAAGATTTGCCTTACCGTCCCTGTGCGGGGATTATGGTTCTGAACGCCGAAGGCCTTGTCTGGGCCGGCCGGCGCATCAGGGAAGGCAATTCGGAATATGACGGTTCACCGCAATTGTGGCAGATGCCGCAGGGCGGCATCGATGACGGTGAACGGCCTTTGACGGCCGCCATTCGCGAACTTTACGAAGAGACGGGGATGAAAACGGTGACGTTGCTGGCGGAAGCGAGCGACTGGATCCATTATGATCTGCCGCCCGAACTGATCGGCATCGGCCTGAGAGGCAAGTACCGCGGGCAGGCGCAACGCTGGTTTGCCTTCCGTTTCGGTGGCGACGAAAGCGAAATCCAGATCGACCCACCTCCAACAGGGCATACGGCTGAATTCGACGCCTGGGACTGGAAGCCGATGGAAAGCCTGCCGGAGCTCATCGTGCCCTTCAAGCGCGCGGTCTACGAGAAAGTGGTTGCGGAATTCCGGCACCTTGCCGGCAAGTAATAAAAAAGGCGGCCACTGGCCGCCTTTTCTTTGGTCGATTGCGAAAGCTTATTCTGCTTCGTTGGCGGAATCGGCGTTGAGTTGGCCGTATTTTTCCGCACCGATCTTGCCGAGAAGTTCGAGCTGGGTCTCAAGGAAGTCGATGTGACCTTCCTCGTCGATCAGCAGTGCTTCGAACAGCTTCATCGAGACATAGTCTCCGGCCTCGGAACAGATGTCGCGCGATTTCTTGTAGGACGTCCGTGCGTCATATTCGCCCGCCAGATCGGCTTCGAGCACTTCCTTGACGTTCTGACCGATGCGCAGGGGAGCCAGGGTCTGGAGGTTGGGATGACCTTCCAGGAAAATGATACGATCGATGATCTTGTCGGCGTGCTGCATCTCTTCGATGGATTCCGCACGCTCCTTCTTTGCAAGCTTGGTGTAGCCCCAGTCATTCAGAAGTCGGTAGTGAAGCCAATACTGGTTTACCGCACCGAGTTCTAGAAAAAGGGCTTCGTTAAGCCGCTCGATGACTCTTGTGTCGCCTTTCAATGTCCGCTCTCCTGTTCTCTTCATGGAATCGCTTCAAGCGGGACATAAAATCAAAAACATCTGCTTCCGTCGAGTGGCGACGGGCGTGATATTCTTCAGTTGTCTGTATGATCAGGTCGACGACAGTCGGGAAACAGCCGCAGCAGCGGCCACGTTTTTCCATGGCATGATACACTTTTGCCGGAACGATAAGCTGCCAACAGTCCTCATCGAGGAGTTCGTTAATGACGTCCCGGATATCGTGGTCGGTGATGTAATTGCAGCTGCAAACCAGCATGATCGACTGCCTGTATGACGCAACACGTTGTTTTCGTTCTTAAACCAAAACAGGACACCCACTGTCAAGAAAAACCTCCGAGGATATCCGAAAGTGAACTCTGGATTCATTCTAAACTATACGAAAACTGTCGTATTTTCATTAGTTTAGCAGTTCCTATATTGCGGTATTTTTCGATCAAGTTTTTGTGCGTGGCGATATCATCAGGGCAAATATCACGAAAAGTTTACCTGCTTCCTTCCCGTTAGAAGGGTGCCGATCTCAGGCGAAATATTGCCCGCCATTTGCGGTCATCGTGGAGCCGGTTATGAAACCAGCCTCGTCCGACACGAGAAACAGGACGCAGCGCGCGATTTCTTCCGGTTCGCCCAGGCGCCCGACCGGGATTTGCGGCACGATCCGCTCGGCCAGCACTTTCTCCGGTATAGCCCTCACCATCTCCGTGCCGATGTAACCGGGGCAGATGGCGTTGACGGTAATGTTGCGGCTTGCGCCTTCCTGGGCGAGCGCCTTGGTGAAGCCGATATCGCCAGCCTTTGAGGCGGAATAGTTGACCTGGCCTGCCTGGCCCTTCTGGCCATTGATGGAGGAAATATTGACGATGCGACCGAAGCCGCGATCGCGCATACCCGACCAGACTGGATGCGTCATGTTGAAGACGCCGGTGAGGTTGGTGTCGATCACCTCGCGCCATTGCTGCGGTGTCATCTTGTGAAACATCGCATCGCGGGTGATGCCGGCATTGTTGACGAGAACCTCGACGGGGCCGAAGGCCTCTTCAACCTGGGCTATGCCTTTCACGCAGGCATCATAGTCTCGCACGTCCCATTGAAACGCGGGGATGCCGGTTTCTTTCTGGAAGGCCTCTGCCCTATCGGTCGTGAAGGCGTAATTGACGGCCACCTGGTAGCCGGCTGCCTGCAAGGCGCGGGCTATTGCTGCGCCTATGCCGCTTGTCCCGCCCGAAATCAACGCAACCCGGCTCATATGGCCTCCATTTCCTGAACTGTTTTAGCCGTGCTCAACGGCCACAGAAATGCGGCCAATGGGAGACCGCTTCTACCCTATTGGCCGCTGAACCGGAATTGCTTTTTGGAAGGCCGCACGGCGGTTTTCAGAGCGCCTCGATGCACATGGCAACACCCATGCCGCCGCCGATGCAGAGCGTTGCGAGGCCCTTCGATACGTTGCGGCGGCGCATCTCGAAAATCAGCGTGTTCAGCACACGGGCGCCGGATGCGCCAATCGGATGGCCGATGGCAATCGCACCGCCATTGACGTTGACGATATCAGGATCAAGACCAAGCTCACGCACGACAGCGCAGGACTGTGCGGCAAACGCTTCGTTCGCCTCAACGAGGCCGATATCGCCGATCGACCAGCCTGCCTTGGCCAACGCCTTGCGCGAGGCGGGGATGGGGCCGGTTCCCATGATCTGCGGATCGACACCCGCCGTCGCCCAGGAGGCGATGCGCGCCAGCGGTTTGATACCGCGCTTTGCCGCTTCCTGCTCCGACATCAGAAGTGTGGCAGCCGCGCCATCATTGAGGCCGGAGGCGTTGCCGGCCGTTACCGTGCCCTCCTTGTCGAAGGCGGGGCGCAGCTTTGCCATGGTTTCCAGCGAGACGCCGGTACGGATATGTTCGTCAGCATCGATGATGATATCTGCCTTGCGGCCCTTGACCGAGAAAGCCACGATCTCATCTGCAAAACGGCCGGCGCTCTGCGCGGCTTCGGCCTTGTTTTGCGATGCGACAGCGAACTGGTCCTGTTCATCACGGGAAAGCTGCCATTGCCGGGCGATGTTCTCGGCGGTTATGCCCATGTGGTAGCCGTAAAAGGCATCCGTCAGGCCGTCTTTCAGCATGGTGTCGATCATCTTGAAATCGCCCATTTTCACGCCACCGCGCAAATGCGCGCAATGGGGCGCCATGGACATGGATTCCTGCCCGCCGGCAATGATGATGGCCGCGTCGCCGGTAACGATCTGCTGCATGCCGAGTGCGACGGCGCGCAGGCCGGAACCGCATAGCTGATTGATGCCGAAGGCGGTTGCCTCCTGCGGAATGCCGGCTTTCATCGCCGCCTGGCGCGCCGGGTTCTGCCCTTCGCCTGCCGTCAACACCTGACCGAGGATGACCTCATCGATTTCACGGGCTGCGACACCGGCGCGCTCCAAGACGGCGTTGATGACGGTTGCCCCAAGCTCGTGGGCGGGCGTATTGGCAAAGCCACCATTGAAAGAACCGACGGCAGTGCGCGCAGCGCTGGCAATCACGATTGAAGGCGTCATCTGTTTCTCCTCACTTGCGGGCGGAGACTGGCAAAGCTTTGAATACAAGTCAAATGCCGAAAGTTGCTTTAAAAGATGTTGCTAAATCAAGCCGGAATCTTGCGGAAAATTGCTGCGCAAAAAACAAACTGTTGCGATGCACAAAACATTTGTCACGAGGCTTGTTTTGCGCATACACTTCGCGCGGGAAGAGCAATAACACCAAAAAACAAGAAAATACCATCATCGCGAGGAGGCGGGCATGGCAAAACACGACGGCGAAACAATCATTAAAAAATATGCCAACCGGCGGCTCTACAACACCGGAACCAGCACCTATGTGACGCTGGATGATCTGGCGCAGATGGTTAAACGCGGCGAGGACTTCAAGGTTCAGGACGCCAAATCATCCGAAGACATCACTCATGCGGTTCTGACGCAGATCATTGTTGAACAGGAAGCCAAAACCGGCAATACGCTTTTGCCAACGGCGTTTCTGCGGCAATTGATCTCCTACTACGGTGACCAGATGCAGATGGTCGTTCCGACATTTCTCGAACATTCGATGAAAACCTTCTCCGATCAGCAGAGCCAGATGCAGGAGCATATGGCCAAGGCGTTCGGTGACGGGTCGCTTGCCCGGAATTTCCAAGCTCCATTGCAAATGATGGAAGAGCAGATCCGCCGCAATACGGAACTGTTCCGGCAGGCAATGCAGGGGTTCACACCTTTTGCAATGCCGCAGGCGCCCAAGGAAACGCGCAAGCCGAATGCATCCGAAATAGATGAGCTGAAGTCGCAGCTGCGCGCATTGCAGCAAAAACTCGATCAGCTCTGAAGGAGGCTGGAGCATTTCGGGTGAGACCCCTCAAATGCTCTCTCCGGTTCTTCAGTTTGCTGCCCGTTCCGGGACGCGCAACAACAGAACAAACCCCAACCCCAGAAACACGATGAGGGTGGCCATGCCGATGTGTGCGGAGCCACTGAGGTAGGTTGCTATTGAAAAGGACAGCGTCGCCATGAAACTGGTGGCGCGGCCCGATAGCGCATAGATGCCGAAATAGCGTCCCGCCTCGGCAATGGTGATGTTGCGCGCCAGATAGGAACGCGACGAGGCCTGAACGGGACCGAAGGCGAGGCCAATCAATATGCCATAGAGCAGATAGGCCTTTTCAGCGCCGGTTGCGAAGATGCCGCCATTGTCCGCTGTCGGCAATTGGATCCAGCCAAACAGTGTCGAGCCCTTTTCTGTCGAGATGATGCCGACCGTCGCGATGAGCAGAAGAACCAGGCTGATGAGGATGGTGATCCGCGAGCCAAGTTTCTGATCGACGCGCCCGGCCGCAAAGCAGCCCACGATGGCGACAACGTTGAGCAGGATGCCGAAGAGGCCGATTTCCATCGTCGCCCAACCGAACATTCCCGCCGCAAATACGCCACCCAGAATGAGCACGCCGTTGACGCCGTCCTGATAAAGCATACGTGCAATCAGGAACCGCAACAGGACAGGTCTGTCTCGAAGTTCGCGCAGGGTTGTCTTGAGCTCCGCAAGACCAGAGCGGATCGCCGCTCCGAAGGGTAGGCCCCTGTCCGCATCCGGGGTCAGCAGAAACATCGGCAGAATGAAGAGCAAATACCAGATTGCAGCTATCGGGCCGGTTATTCTGGCGTCCTCGCCGGTTGCGGGATCGAGACCGAAAAGCGGCTTGATACCGGCGATAGTCAGCCCTGTCTGTGGATTTGCGGCCAGAAGCGTCACTACGGCAATCAGCACCACCATGCCGCCGAGATAACCGAGCCCCCAGGCGAGATTGGAAATGCGTCCGACATTCTGCGGATTGGTCAGTCGCGGCATCATGGAATCGTTGAAGACGATCGAAAACTCCGCCGCGATGGATGCGAATATCATGCAGACGATGGGCAGGATGATCGGCGAACCCGGTGCTGCAAACCAGAGGAATAAAAGACTGACGATCTTGATGGCGGCAAAAAAGGCGATCCACGGTTTGCGCGCGCCGGACTGGTCGGCAATGGAGCCGAGGATGGGCGAGAAGAGGGCGATGATGATCGAGGAGACCGTCGCCATATTGCTCCATGTCGCCTGCGCCGAAATAGGATCATCGGTGAGGCGGGCGACAAAGTAGGGTCCGAAAACGAAGGTCGTAACGACCGTGAAAAAGGGCTGTGCCGCCCAATCGAACATGACCCAGCCCCAGATGCCGCGTTTGGCAACCACTGTTTCCGCATTTGGGGAGGGGACAGTCATTCATCGTCCTATCGGATATGGGGGATAAAATGCGTGATGCCGGCGCAAACGCTTCATTTATGGCCATCCGGGCCAGTCACCCGGATGGCGTTTGTCGAATGGTCGATCAGCGCGTCTGAACGATATCACCAAGCAGCCCTGCCGCCACTGTCAGGCGGGCGAGATTGGTATCGCCGCTTTCGCTCAGTGCACCGAGTTCCGAGACGATGCGATTGACGCGCACGCGGTCGGCCGCATACCAGGCCTGAACCGGGTCCTTTTCCTTCGCATACTCGGTGAGGGCCGAGATGACGATCCGGCGTCTCGACAAGGCGATCTGGTCCTGGCTGCGCAGAAGAGCCAGGCTCTCGTAGTGATCGGCCGGCGTGATGCGCTGGCTGGCATCCAGCAGCCGCGCGACACGGAAGGTCGAGGATACCGTGGCGTAGCTTTCGGCGGCGCGGGCAAGCGTCGTGCCCGCATTTTCGGCGATACGCATGATCTCTGGCACATAGACCAGCAGGGAAAGCGTATCCAGCTCTTCCAGAAGGCCAGAGGGAACACCGTCGATTTCCGTGACCCCAAGCTCGCGGCGATATTTCGCCGCTGCCGGCGATAGCGTCTTGATGGCAGTTTTCAGGCGCTCGATTTCGGTTGCCATGTCGCTCGTTCCAGCGCCCACGCTCCCGGTTTGCAAATAAAGCCTGCTTGCATCGGAGTAGATGCGGGTGATCGTGGCATAAAGTCCGTTCTGGACTTCTCCGCCGATCTTTCCGTCAAGCGCGTCGACCTCGCTCCAAAGACGTTTGAGGCCGAAACCGTCCTCCACGATCACCGCTGCCTTGACGACATCCGCCGACAGGAGGCCGCTCGCATCGGCGAGTTTCTGCACGAAGCCAGGGCCGCCGCGGTTTACCACGGCATTGGCGAGCGCTGTCGCAACGATTTCGCGGTGCAGGCGATGCGCCTTGATATCGTCTGCATAGTTCTTCTGCATCTTGGCCGGGAAATAGTCTGCGAGCAGATGCTGGAGATAGGGTTCGTCGGGCAGCGGGCTTGCCACCAGAGCGTCGAACAGTGTCAGCTTGGCATAGGAAAGCAACACGCCGATTTCCGGCCGGGTCAGCGGCTTGCCGGTGGCATATCTTTCGCTGAGCTCGGCATTGCTCGGCAAGGTTTCGACCTTGCGGTTCAGTTGGCCGGTTGCCTCCAGCGCGCTCATCAGGCGGCCGAGTTCTTCCCGGTTTGCAAGCCCAAGCCGCTCCGTCAGCGAGATTGCCAGCGATTGCAGGTAGTTGTTGCGCAGCACCAGCTGCGCCACTTCCGGCGTCATGGAGGCAAGAAGCTGGTTGCGCTTCGGCATCGTCAGGCGACCGCTATTGACCGCGGAGGCGAGGGCGATCTTGATATTGACCTCGACGTCGGAGGAGTTCACGCCGGCCGAGTTGTCGATGGCGTCGGAATTGCAACGCCCACCCGCCAGCGCATAGGCGATACGGCCCTTCTGGGTAATGCCGAGATTGGCGCCTTCGCCGATGACCTTGGCGCGCAGCTCGGTGGCGTTGACGCGGATGGGGTCGTTCGCCCTGTCACCCACCTCGGCGTTGGTTTCCACCGCCGCCTTGATATAGGTGCCGATGCCGCCGAACCACAGAAGATCGGTTGGCGCCTTCAGAATGGCGGTCATGATCTCGAAGGGTGTAGCGACGGATTTGTCGATGCCGATGGCAGCGACGGCTTCCGGCGTCAGCGTCACCGATTTTTCGGAACGCGAGATGATCATTGCGCCTTTAGAGAGCGTTGAACGGTCGTAATCCTGCCAGCTTGAGCGTGGCAATTCGAAAAGCCGCTTGCGCTCAGCGAAGGATTTGTCGGTATTGGGATCCGGATCGATGAAGATGTCGCGATGATCGAAGGCTGCGATCAGCCTGATCTTTTCCGACAGCAACATGCCGTTACCGAAAACGTCGCCGGACATGTCGCCGACACCTGCCACTGTGAAGGGCGTGGTCTGGATGTCGGTGTCCATTTCGCGGAAATGACGCTTTACCGTTTCCCAGGCACCGCGTGCGGTGATTCCCATCTTCTTGTGGTCGTAACCGGCGGAACCACCCGATGCGAAGGCATCGTCCAGCCAGAAGCCGGCGTCGTGGGCGAGGCCGTTTGCCGTATCGGAGAATGTCGCTGTCCCCTTATCGGCGGCGACGACGAAGTAGGGATCGTCCCCATCAAGCCGCAACGTATCGGCCGGCGGTACGACGGCGTCGTCGACGATATTGTCGGTGATGGACAGAAGAGTGCGGATATAGGTCTTGTAGGCTTCACGGCCTGCATTGAAGACCTCGTCGCGGGAGCCGCCAACAGGCAGGTTCTTCGGGAAAAAGCCGCCCTTGGCGCCAACGGGAACGATCACCGCATTCTTGACCTGCTGCGCCTTGACGAGACCGAGCACTTCCGTGCGGTAATCCTGGCCGCGATCCGACCAGCGCAGACCGCCGCGCGCCACTTTGCCAAAGCGCAGATGCACGCCTTCTACTTCGGTTCCGTAGACGAAGATTTCGCGGAAGGGACGCGGATCGGGCAGGCCGTCCAGATGTTTGGGATCGAACTTGAACGCCAACAGGTCACGCGGCGTGCCATCGGTGTTTTTCTGGAAGTAGTTGGTACGAAGCGTGGCGTCGATGGCGTTGACATAACGCCGCAAGGTGCGGTCTTCGTCGAGATTGGGAACACCGCTCAATGCCGCTTCGATCGTCTTGTGCATCTCTGCCAGTTTCTTCAGCCGCTTCTTCTCGTCGATGGACGGATCGAAGCCAGCCTTGAACAGCGCGAAAATATTCCGTGAAATGGCCGGATATTTAAAGAGCGTTTCGGAAATATGCTCCTGGGAATAAACGATTCCGGTCTGGCGCAGATAACGCGCATAGGCGCGCAGGACGGACACTTCGCGCACGGTTAGGCCGCAGGCGAGGATCAGCCGGTTGAAGTTGTCATTATCGACCTTGCCCGAGAAGGCAGCAAGGAATGCTTCTTCGAGTTTCTGTCCGTATTGCGGCAGATCCAGCGTCACGCCCTTGGCGACGGCGAGTTCCATATCATGCAGCACGATGTCGCGCTTTTCGCCATCCGAGATGACGCCGATGTCGAAGGTGCGCTCACTGATGACGTTGAAACCGAGGTTTTCCAGCAGCGGCACACGGCGCGACAGTGGCAGATGGCCATCCCGATGGAAGATCTTCAGCGACAGCGTCTCAGCTGACTGGCCTTCCTGCTGGTAAAACTCGATGCGGACCGGCTCACCCTTCACGGTGGCCAGAATATCCGCCATGTCGCCAATCGCCTCTTCCGGCGTGAAGGCTTCCTGATAGGCCTGATCCACCTCCAGCACCGGTGCACCCGGTTCGGAAAGGGCAACGAAATGGTCTATCCAGCGTGCTGCGATATCGCTGACGGCATCCTCCAGCTTGTCCTGCGCGATACGCGGCGTCTTGCCTTCCGTGCGGCCGACGATGAAATGGACGCGGGCGACAGCGCCTTCGGGGAAGGCCGGGTAATAGGCGGAAATATGCCCGTCATAGATCTTGCTCAGATAGTCGCCGATCTTCTCGCGCACATAGGAATTGTATTCCTCGCGCGGCACGAAGATGATGGCCGAGACGAAGCGGTCGAAACGGTCGATACGTGCGAGGACGCGCACGCGTGGGCGGTCGCTCAGTTCCATGATTTGCTCGATGAAGCGGATCAGAAGATCCGTTTCGATCTGGAAGAGATCGTCGCGCGGATAGGCTTCCAGCGTGTTCTGCAGAATGCGGCCGGAGTGGCTGTTCGGATCAAAACCGAAATGCCGCTCGACATCCGCAATTTTGGCACGCAGCAGCGGGATGTGCTTTACCGAACGCGTATAGGCGGTGGCGGTGAAAAGGCCGACGATGCGCAATTCACCGATGACATTGCCATCCTCGTCGAAGCGCTTGATGCCGATATAATCCATATAAGCGCGGCGATGCACGATGGACTTCACATTTGCCTTGGTGACGATGAGGAAATCCGGACCGTCGAGGAAGGCGAGGATTTCAGGCGTCGTCGTCACGGCGTCCTTGCCAAGGCGCAGCACGCGCACATCCGGATCGCTCAAACTGCCGAGGCCGATGCCGTCACCGCGCTCGATTTTCGCGTTCTTTCCCTTTCCGGAATAGGTGTAATCGCGCATGCCGAGGAAGGTGAAATTGTCGTTTCGAAGCCAGTTGAGAAACTCGACGGCTTCCGCGCGCTCGGTCTTGCGCCGCGAGGAGCCGCGTTTTGACAATTCGTCTAGGGCTTCGTCGAGTTTCGACAGCATGGGCCGCCAGTCTCTGTAGGCGGACTGAACCTGCGCCAGCACGAAACGCAATCTTTCTTCCAGCGCCGTTGCGGCCTGCTGGGTCAGTGGGGCGATGTGCAGCTGGATGAGGCTGATATTCCCGGCGGGATCGTCATCAGGCTCCGCAAGGCGATAACCCGCCTGCGCCGTTGCATCCGGCACCAGAATGGGGTGGACCGCGAGATAGAGGCCGCGATAGCTGCTTGTGACCTCACCCATGACGGAATCGTAGAGGAAAGGCATATTGCGGCCGATAATCGTCAGAACCGTTACCGGAATATCCCGCGGGGTGACGCCCTCCACCTGGGCGATGCTGATATGGGGCGCGTCTCCAGTCCAGCGCGAAAGAGCCTCGAAACTGTGCGCCGCGCTTGCGGCCAGCATTTCGGCGGAATAATATTCTATGTCGTCGGCGCTTGCTCTTCCATAGAGTATACCCGGATCAAGAAATGGCGCGTTTTCGGCAATTGCCTGCTGTCGTGCTTTTTCGATCTGTTTTTCGCGTTTTGGATTATTTCTGTAGCCCATTTGATGTGGATTCCTCCAAAAATCACACTTTAACGTAAAAAAGCACCGTCAATTTGCGGATTTTGCCTTTTCATTCGAATCGGATATTGGCGTGTAATTACGAAGAGTTTAAGAGGCTTTCGTGTTTCTTCACTTGGGAAGTGAAATTTTTTTGCTTCTTATACGGTAGGGACCGGTTACGAAGCATTTGACAGTATTCCGGTAGCCCATTTATAGGTGGTTCTTTGGCCGCCATGTGATGTTGCGGCCACGGTCGAAGCAAATTATTGATTTGTGCCTATTTTTGTGGTACACCAACGATACTGATCCACAGCGTGGCATTTGTGTGCCCAAAAACACCACGAAAGCAACACCTCTTTTGCACGCGGTTTCCGTGACATATCGAGCGTTTACGTTATCGAAGCCCGCAATGCGGGAAGGTGTGTTTTTGCGTGCACGGCTGGACCAGTGCGGAGTCACCTGACGGTTCCCCCGTCTCATCAGGGCCTGACCGACCCAACCCCGGCGTTGCCGGGTATGTAACAGGGAGTTTTTAGAACGAATGACGACCCAGCAGAAGAAATCTCCAGCACATCACGGTTTCAAAACCGGTGAAGCGATTGTGTATCCCGCTCATGGTGTCGGTACCATTTCTGCCATCGAGGAACAAGAAGTTGCCGGCATGAAGCTTGAGCTTTTTGTCATCGATTTCGAAAAAGACAAGATGCGTCTTAAAGTTCCCGTCGCTAAAGCCGTGAGCATCGGCATGCGCAAGCTTTCCGAAGGCGATTTTGTCGAGCGGGCGCTGAAAGTGGTGCAGGGCAAGGCGCGTGTGAAGCGTACCATGTGGTCGCGCCGCGCCCAGGAATATGATGCGAAAATCAATTCCGGCGATCTTATCGCGATTGCTGAAGTTGTGCGCGATCTTTACCGTGCGGAAAACCAGCCGGAGCAGTCCTATTCCGAGCGTCAGCTTTACGAAGCTGCTCTTGATCGCATGGCGCGCGAAATTGCTGCTGTCAACAAGATGTCTGAAACCGAGGCTGTTCGCCTGGTGGAAGTCAACCTTGCGAAGGGTCCGAAGCGCGGCAAGGCCGTCGAAGAGGACGATTCTCAGGAAGAAGCCGCGTAATCACCGGCTTTCTCCTTTTTTAAAAAAACCCGCCAAGAATGGCGGGTTTTTTTGTGCCTGATCTACAGGATGCGAATTTTCGTACCCTTGCGCATATGAGGCAGAATGCGCCTCATGTCGCGGGGATGGAGAGCGACGCAGCCGGCGGTCGGCTCGTATCCCGGGCGGATCATGTGCATGAAGATTGCCGAACCGCGGTTCCGACTCCTCGACGTGATGTTCCAATCGAGGACGAGGCAAACGTCATAAAGGCCGTCCTTTCGCATCATCTCCTCGTGGCTCAGTGCGAAAGGGGACTTGACCAACCTGTTGTAACTGGCGCTGCGTGGCTCGTCGCACCAAAGCATGGATTGCTGCGTCCGTTGCATCGGCAATGTCGTGGCGATGGCGGGGGTTCGGTCGCCGCGATAAAATCCGTGCAGCAGGCGCGTGACGGAAATCGGTGACTTTCCATCTCCCTCGCGTTTGAGCACGGTACGGCCGTTGCGCCCGATCGCTGCGGGAAAGGTGAGATGCCCGAGCTGAACGATGGCCCGGCTTATTTTCAAAGGCGCCGGCCGAACCATGAGCGTCGATGCGCGTTTATGTTGCTTTACGGGCTGTCTGCTCATGTTTTTCACGAGATTTTGCTTTGCAGGTTATCTAACGTGAAGTCATAGCACTTCGTAATATCATGGCAATGGGTTGACCTTTTATCGGCAAACCGCTGAATTGGCTGACAATTAGAGCGCCGTGCCTTATTTCGGAGGCACAATGGATGCTCTAACTCTTTTAAACTACGCATTGCGCTTTCCGAAAATCAACGGCGATTTTTGGGCCGATGCGCTAAAGTAAGAAAGGCTGAGAATCCGAATGACGGCTCGCACTATCCTTTTGGTGGACGACGACGACGATCTTCGGGAGACGCTGACTGAGCAACTATCTCCCTACGAGGAATTCTCGCTTCTGAGCGGCGCAAACGCTGCGCAGGCGATGCAGACCGCAAAGACTGCCCAGGTCGATCTTCTGATCATGGATGTCGGTCTTCCTGACATGGATGGCCGCGAGGCGGTGAAGCTGCTGCGCAAGGGTGGCTTCAAGGCACCGATCATCATGCTGACCGGGCACGATACCGATTCCGACACTATTCTCGGTCTCGAAGCGGGCGCCAATGATTATGTGACGAAGCCATTCCGCTTCGCCGTCCTTCTGGCCCGCATCCGGGCGCAGCTGCGTCAATACGAGCAGAGCGAGGACGCGGTTTTCACCGTTGGCCCCTATCAGTTCAAACCCAGCCAGAAGCTGCTGACGACTGAAGACGGCAAAAAAATCCGGCTGACGGAAAAGGAAGCGGCGATCATCCGTTATCTGTACCGCGCCGGGAGCGCCGTCGTTACCCGCGACGTCTTGCTGGAAGAGGTCTGGGGTTATAATTCCGGAGTGACGACGCATACGCTCGAAACGCATGTGTATCGTCTGCGCCAGAAGATCGAGCGAGACCCCTCCAATGCCGAAATTCTGGTGACCGAGAACGGCGGATACAAGATCGTTCCCTGAACGAACGCCCTTTCTGCGTCCGAGAGGACGCAGAATATTCTAACATCTTGTATTTTGAAGGCCGATATCCGAAAACCGCTATAGTGGTGCAGGCGGTTTTCTGGAGTAGCAATCGACATGGCCTTGACGGATGACATCATGCTTCTGGGGCAAGTGCCGTTGTTTGCGGGCTTCAGCGACGATCAGTTGCGGCTGATCGCCTTCGGCGCGGAACGCCGCCGCGTGGCGGCGGGTCAGACTTTGTTCCGGGAACATTCCCCGGCCGAGTGCGCCTTCGCGGTGACGTCAGGCCATTTCGAGCTATTTACGGCCGGGCGGGATGGAAAACCCGCGTTGCAGGCGACACCGGGCAAGGGGGCGCTTCTTTCGGAGCTGGCGCTTTTCACGCTCTGTGAGAGGAAATTCACCGCTATTGCCGCGGAGGATTCCGAGGTCATCCGGATAACGCGCATTCTCTTTCACCGGCTTGTGGAGGAGTTTCCGGAGGTTGCCGATATCGTGTCGGCACGCATTCGCGATAATATCGCCGCACTCGCGGCGGGCGCGGCCCGTTTGCAGAACCGCTTCTCCTGATTTTAAAGAGACAGCGCTTCAGAAACGGAAATGGGCCGTAACCGGAACGTGGTCGGATGGCCGGTTCCAGCCGCGTGCTTCGCGCAAGATATCGATCTTTTCAAGCGAGGGGCCGAGATCCTGCGACGACCAGATATGGTCGAGACGGCGGCCACGGTCTGCGGCTTCCCAATCCTTCGCGCGGTAGCTCCACCAGGTATAAATCTTTTCACTATCAGGCACGTTCAGCCGCATCAGGTCGAGCCAGTTGCCCTTCTTCATGATATCGAGCATGCCGTCGGTTTCCACCGGCGTATGGCTAACGATCTTCAGCAGTTGCTTGTGCGACCAGACGTCATTTTCAAGCGGCGCGATGTTGAGATCGCCCACGAGAATGGACGAGGTGCCGGGCAAGCCGTCGGCGCGAAGCGCCTTCATCTCTTCGATGAAATCCAGCTTGTGGCCGAATTTCGGGTTTATCGACCGGTCGGGTTCGTCACCGCCAGCCGGAACATAGAAATTATGCAGCCGTATGCGGCGCGATCCAACCTGAAAAATCGCGGAAATGTGTCGTGCATCGCCTATACCGCAATAGTCCTGACGGTGATCTTCTGTCAGCGGAATTTTCGAAGCGATCGCCACACCGTGATAGCCCTTCTGGCCATGGATGATGACGTGCTCGTAACCGAGCGCCTTCAGCGGCTTCATCGGAAACTCGCCATTCGGGCATTTCGTTTCCTGCAGGCAGAGAATGTCGGGTTTGTAACGCACCAGAAACTGCTCCACGATCGGCATTCTGAGCCTGACCGAGTTGATGTTCCAGGTGGTTATCGAAAACGACATGCATGTGCTCCGCTTCTATAGCCTCGAAGCCGATTGTTCCGAGACATGTTTCCGGGGCGCAGGCTTATAACATCGCGATGAAAACGGGAATGCATTTTAGCGGCAAAATGAAAAAGGCGACCGAAGGGCCGCCTTTTGAACTGTCGCCGTGGACCGCCCGGCCTTTAGCCGCGTTTGCGGACTTCTTCGTAGTTGATGTTGAAAACGCGTTCGTCGAGGTTAACGCCCGTCTGCACGTTGAAGATCATGACAGTCGTGTCCTTGTTCTGGGCATCGGTCGTCGTCCATTGCCTCAGATCGAAGGTTTTCGGGTCAAACATCAGGGTAATGGTGGAATCGCCGAACACGCTCTTGTCACCCAGTACGATGGTGGTCAGGTCCGACTCTTCCTTCACGTTCCGGACCTTCTGGTTGCTCAGATCGATCTTGTCGGACAAAAGCAGGCTGAGCGGGGTCTTTGACAGTGGATACAAATCCCATGTCTTCAGCTTCATGTTGCCGATGACGACATTCTTGCCGTCGGAGATGACCCGCATGGGCGACGGGTCTTCATAATTGAAGCGAAGCTTGCCGGGCCGTTCGATGTAAAATTTGCCGCCGGTCTGTTCACCGCGCGGGCCAAACTGGACAAACTCTCCCATCATGGTTTTGACCGACGAGAAGTGATTGGCAATTTTCTGCGCGGTCGCGCTGTTACCGGCAGCCTGAGCAAATGCGTTGAGCGGCGACAGGCCGGCCATGACCGCAGCCATGGAAAACGCCGTCAGCACGCCACGTCGCGTCACGCCGTTCTCTGGTGTGTTTGCGGTGGCAATCTCGCCGGTGGTGAGGTCGTTCATTCTGTTCTCCTTCATCGCAGCGATTTTCCGCATAAAGGCGGCGGCTTCATGACGTTGAAAGCGTGTAGTAACGCTTCTTCGCCCCGCTTGGTTGCCGTCTTCGCCTCACGCATGTCGTTATCCCGAAACCACGACAGCCTTTTGGGCGACGGGCATTACCGCTCGATGATGTCTGCTTCCGTTGGTACGAGTATTTCGCGTTTTCCGGCATGATTGGCGGGGCCGATAATGCCTTCCTGCTCCATGCGTTCGATCAGCGAGGCGGCGCGGTTGTAGCCGATGCCGAGACGCCGCTGGACGTAGGAAGTGGAAGCCTTGCCGTCCCTCAGCACGACAGCCACGGCCTGATCATAGGGGTCTTCCGAATCGGAGAAATTGCCGGCGCCAGCCGGGCCGCCGCCATTGCCTTCCTCATCGTCTTCCTCGGTGATCGCTTCCAGATATTCCGGCGTGCCTTGCGTCTTGAGATAGGCGACGATCTCTTCCACTTCATTGTCGGAAACGAAGGGACCGTGCACGCGCTGAATGCGGCCGCCACCGGCCATATAGAGCATGTCGCCCATGCCGAGCAGCTGTTCGGCGCCCTGTTCGCCCAGAATGGTGCGGCTGTCGATCTTCGACGTTACCTGGAAGGAGATGCGGGTCGGGAAGTTCGCCTTGATGGTGCCGGTGATGACGTCGACGGACGGACGCTGGGTTGCCATGATGACATGGATACCGGCGGCACGCGCCATCTGAGCGAGGCGCTGTACGGCACCTTCGATGTCCTTGCCTGCCACCATCATAAGATCCGCCATTTCGTCGATAATGACGACGATATAGGGCAGGGGCTTCAGGTCGAATTCTTCCGTCTCGTACATTGCCTCGCCGGTCTGGCGGTCGAAGCCGGTCTGCACCGTGCGGGTGAGGATTTCGCCCTTGTCGATGGCCTGCTGCACACGGCTGTTGAAGCCATCGATGTTGCGCACACCGATCTTCGACATCTTCTTGTAGCGCTCCTCCATCTCGCGCACCGTCCACTTCAGCGCCACGACGGCTTTTTTCGGATCGGTAACGACGGGGGAGAGCAGATGCGGAATACCGTCATAGATCGATAGTTCGAGCATTTTCGGGTCGATCATGATCAGGCGGCATTGCTCCGGCGACATGCGGTAAAGCAGCGACAGGATCATGGTGTTGATGGCGACCGACTTGCCCGAACCCGTGGTACCGGCAACGAGAAGATGCGGCATTTTGGCAAGATCGGCGATGACGGGTTCGCCGCCGATGGTCTTGCCGAGCGCCATGGCGAGCTTGGCCTTGCTGTTTTCAAAGTCGCGGCTGCCGACCAGTTCACGCAGGAACACGGTTTCCCGCGTCTGGTTTGGAAGCTCGATGCCAATGGCGTTGCGGCCAGGCACGACGGCAACGCGCGCGGCGATCGCGCTCATGGAGCGGGCGATGTCATCGGCAAGGCCAATGACGCGCGAGGATTTGATGCCGGGTGCTGGTTCCAGTTCGTAGAGCGTGACGACCGGGCCGGGGCGGACGTGAATGATTTCACCCTTGACGCCGAAATCCTCGAGAACCCCTTCCAGAAGGCGGGCATTCTGCTCCAGCACTTCCTCGTTCAGCGTATGGTCGCGAACGACGTTCTTGGGTTCCGCCAGAAGATGCACGGTGGGCAGCTGGAAACCGTCTGCGGCAATAAAGGAGGCTTGCGCTTCCCTTGCCACGCGCTCGCTGGGCTTCGGGCGTGCGGAAGGGGCGGTTATTCTGGGTTGGCCGCGCCCAGGTGCCTGTCTTGCCACGAACTTCGGGTCGTTCTCGTCCAGGCTGTGGTCGTCCGAGAGAATGCCGTTGGGCAATCGCCGACCGTCTGCGTCCAACGACGGTTCGTCGTCCCCGTCCGCATCATGATCGGGCGCGATGGAGGGAGGCGACATCTGGCGACGGGATGCGGCGCGTTCTTCGAAAGACGGTTCCGCGCGCTGGTCGAGGCGGTTGATCGCCGTCTTGAGGCGGGAGGGTTCGTTCAGCGTGCCGAATTCATATTCGTTGAAATCGTAAGGGTGTTCGAATTCGCCGTGCAGGGATTTCGACTTCAGGCCGAACAGGCGGCGAAGGCGGGCCTGCGAGATGTACCAGTAATGTGCGATTGCGCCGAAGGCGAGAATATTGGCGAAGAAGCCTTCGCCCTCGTCATCGTCTTCTTCCTCTACCTGACGGGTGGCACGGGCCTTGTTTGCGACCGGCGCGCGTTCTTCCTGTTCCAGGTCATCTTCCGGGCGTCCCACGAGACCGGCGGCAAACAGCATCATCAAGGCGGCGGGAGCAGCGAATATAGCGCCCAGCACCGTCGCAATCGTGCCGGTGGGGTAAGCGCCGATGAAGAGAGCTGGGAAGCGCAGGATCATATCGCCGATGACGCCACCGATGCCGTTCGGCAGCGGCCATGTCACGGGCGCGGGAAAACAGCCGAGCGAGGCGGCGCAGACGATGGCGCCGGCGATCCAGGCGACGAGGCGGGCGGGTATCCGGTTGAACTTGCGACCGGCGATCAGGGCGATCGCCCAGGCAATCACCGGCAAAAGCGCGATGATTGCGGAAAGGCCGAGGAACTGCATCACGATATCGGCGAAGATTGCGCCGCCGTAACCGAGAAGATTGGTGGGTTGGTTGCCTGTTGCATAGGACAGGCTCGGGTCCGCCACGTTCCATGTGGCAAGTGCGGTAATCCCCAGCGCAATCGTGGCAAGCAAGGCAAAACCGGCAAGAGCCATGACCTGCCGCACGAAAAACGCCGTCAGCACGAAACGCGTGTGACGACCGTCGAATGTCGGAGAATTCATTCTGCCCATGTCCCTGAACCCGTAGTTTTTGTGGTTTCGGCAAGATCCGGCAGTTGACCAGATCCCGGATTGACAGGGAAAACTAACAGCTTGCTGGTTAATGTCGTGTTAACCATGCGGTTTTTTAAAAGCCGCTTCCGGATTTGCGGCAAAGAAAAGGCCCGCCGAAGCGGGCCTTCTTTTGGGAGAGGGGATGGAGAACCCCTTTTCCCGGATATCAGGAGTGGTAGGCGGCTTCGCCGTGGGTCGCAAGGTCGAGACCTTCGCGTTCCGCTTCGACCGGAACCCGCAGACCAACGATCACGTCGACGATCTTGTAGAGGATTGCCGAGACGACTGCGCACCATACGATGGTGATGGCGACGGCAACGAACTGCGTCCAGAGCTGCGAGGAGATGGAGAAGTCCGCCTTGCCCGTGCCGCCAAGCAGCGGAGACGTGAAGATGCCGGTGCCGAGGGCGCCGATGATGCCGCCGATGCCGTGGACACCGAAGACGTCAGCTGTGTCGTCGTAGCCGAACTTGTTCTTCACAACCGAGACGAAGAAGTAGCAGATCGGCGAGACGATGAGGCCGAGAACGATAGCGCCCATGGGTCCGACGGAACCGGCCGCAGGCGTTACGGCGACGAGGCCGGCGATCATGCCCGAAGCTGCGCCCAGCATGGAAGCCTTGCCGCGGGTGAAGCTTTCAACCAGCGACCAGGAAACGATGGCTGCTGCAGTGGCGAGGAAGGTGTTCATGGTTGCAAGAACCGCACCGCCAGATGCTTCGAGGTTGGAGCCGGCGTTGAAGCCGAACCAGCCGAACCACAGCATGGCTGCGCCAACCAGCGTCAACGTCATGGAGTGCGGGGCCATCATGTCCTTGCCGAAGCCAGTACGCTTGCCAACCATGATCGCGCCGATCAGACCGGCGATACCGGCATTGATGTGAACGACCGTGCCGCCGGCGAAGTCGAGAGCGCCCATGCCGAAGATCAGGCCGTTCGCGTCCCAGACCATGTGAGCGATCGGGAAGTAGACGAAGGTGGCCCACAGGATGGTGAACAGGATGACTGCCGAGAACTTCACGCGTTCCGCGAATGCACCGATGATCAGCGCGGGCGTGATGGCCGCAAAGGTCATCTGGAAGGCGATGAAGGTGTATTCGTAGATCACGACGCCCTGGGAGAAGGTTGCCGAGGTGCTGTCAAGCGAAACGCCGGACAGGAACAGCTTGCCGAAACCACCGAAATACGGGCCGGTGCCGCCGCCGAAGGCGAAGGAGTAACCGTAGATTACCCAGACGAGCATCATGACCGCGCCGATGACCGTGCACTGCATGAGAACGGAGAGCATGTTCTTGGTGCGCACGAGGCCGCCATAAAACAGGGCGAGACCCGGAATGATCATGAAAAGCACGAGGATCGTCGCGACATACATGAATGCGGTATCGGCTTTTTCCGGAACGGGGGCCGCCGCTGCTACTGCCGGCGCGGCATCCTGCGCAAAGGCGATTGCCGGGGCCATCAGGGCTGCCACACCGGCACCCAGTTTGCCGAGCGTTGAAAACTTGTTGAGTTGCATAGCTAGAAAACTCCCTGTCAGCCGTGCTTCAAAGCGCTTCTGTGTTGGTTTCGCCGGTACGGATGCGCACGGCCTGTTCGATAGAGTAGACGAAGATCTTGCCGTCGCCGATCTGCCCGGTTTTTGCAGCCGACGCGATTGCCTCGACAGCCTTGTCGACGACGTCTGATGCAACCGCGATCTCGATCTTCAGTTTGGGAAGAAAGCTCACCGCATATTCCGTGCCGCGATAAATCTCGGTATGTCCCTTCTGGCGTCCGTAACCCTTTACCTCGGTCACGGTCAGGCCTTGGATGCCGACGCCGGTGAGCGCTTCGCGCACTTCATCCAGCTTGAACGGCTTGATAATGGCCATCACAATTTTCATCTGGTTTCCCATCCTTTGTTTGTCCTCGGCACGGAGCCGACTCTCCTCGCGCTGGCAGATCAGTAACAGCGACTACGGACATACATTCAAGGGGCGTGCCAGTTTTGATGCGGCCTCTAAGTTATTGAAATATAAAAATTATATGACAGGCGTCTGAAAAACGGGCATTGGGTGGCGCAATTTTCGTCTATTAAATGTGCGATTTTTTAAAAAAGCGCATTATTTAAGCATTTGCCCTTTTGCGGATCAAACCTTCCTGTGCGACGGAGGCGATCAGTTCACCCTGTCTGGTGAAAATATTGCCACGGGTCAAACCGCGTGCTCCCGAGGCGCTGGGGCTGTCCTGCGTGTAGAGCAGCCAGTCGTCCAGCCGGCAGGGACGGTGGAACCACATGGCGTGATCGAGGCTCGCCACCTGAATGGCCGGATCGAAGATCGTCGTTCCGTGGGCATAGAGCGACGTGTCGAGCAATGTCATATCCGAGAGATAAGCGAGAATGGCCGACTGGAAACGTGGATCGTCAGGCACATTGCCGACAGCGCGAACCCAGATATCCTGCTGCGGTTCCAGCTTTTCCTTCGAAATATAGTGGGTCAGCGAAACCGGCCTGATCTCTATCGGGCGCTTGTTGCTCCAGTATTTGCGGATCGAAGCGGGTGCGTTGGCGAGGAAGGCCGCCTGCATCTCATCTTCACTCATCAGCCTTTCGGGCGGCGTCACATCCGGCATTCTTATCTGATGATCGAAGCCGTCCTCGACGATCTGGAACGACGCCGACATGGAGAAAATCGCCTTGCCATGCTGGATGGCGACCACGCGCCGTGTGCAGAAGCTTGCACCGTCGCGAATGCGTTCCACCTGGTAGAGGATGGGCACCAGCGGGTCGCCGGGGCGCATGAAATAGGAATGCAGTGAATGAACGAAACGGTCGTCATCCACGGTTCGTTGAGCTGCGATCAATGCCTGCGCGATGACCTGGCCGCCGAAAACGCGCTGCCAGCCGATTTGCGGGCTTTCACCCCGAAACAGGTTTTCTTCCAGCTTCTCGAGATCGAGTGTGGAGATCAGATTGGCCATCGGATCTGACGTTTGCGAGGGATGCGACATTTTTTCGGCCTGCTCCGGCTGTAGGAAGACGTCACATGGTCTATAGTGCGCCGATGATGCGTGCACAAGATTTGAGGAGAAGCGCGATGCTGGACGTGGTGGTGGCAGGCGGCGGTTATGTCGGCCTTTCCGTTGCTGTCGCAATTAAGCAGGCAGCCGGACATCTTAATGTGCAGGTGGTTGAAGCCGCTCCCGAGGATGTCTGGAAGAAGGACGTCCGCGCCTCCGCCATTATCGCGGCGGCCACACGCATGCTCGACGTTTTCGGTATATGGAACGAGATTGAGCCGGAGGCCCAGCCGATCCACAAGATGATCGTCACCGATTCGAAGACCGCCGATCCGGTTCGCCCGGTGTTTTTGACATTCGACGGCGCGGTGGAGGAGGGCAGGCCCTTCGCTCATATGGTCCCGAATGTCGCGATGGTGGGTGCGCTGCGAGGCCTGTGTGAGCGCCTCGGCGTCGAAATCCGCCATGGTCTCAGTGTTTCCGGCTTTTCCGCCGGCCCGCAATCGACGGCTATTTCACTTTCCGACGGCTCGTCGCTTGAGGCGCGACTGCTCATAGCCTGCGATGGGGTCCGCTCGGCTTTGCGGGATATGGCAGGAATAAAAACCGTGCACTGGAATTACGATCAGTCCGGGATCGTCACCACCGTTGAACACGAGCGGCCGCATGAGGGCTGCGCGGAGGAACATTTTCTGCCGTCGGGGCCTTTCGCCGTGCTTCCCTTGAAAGGGAACCGCTCCTCGCTTGTCTGGACCGAACGTACGGCCGATGCCGACAGGCTGGTTGCTGCCGACGATCTGGTGTTCGAGGAGGAACTTGAACGCCGGTTCGGCCACAAGCTCGGTCCGGTCCGTCCCGTCGGTCCCCGTCGCGCCTTTCCGCTGGGCTTGACGCTGGCGCGTTCCTTCGTCGCGCCACGTTTTGCACTTGCCGGCGATGCGGCGCATGGAATTCACCCGATTTCCGGTCAGGGCCTCAATCTCGGCTTCAAGGATGTTGCGGCACTGGCCGAAACCGTGGTCGAGGCCGACCGTCTCGGCCTTGATATCGGCTCTCTCAACGTTCTCGATCGTTACCAGTCCTGGCGGCGTTTCGACACGTTGCGGATGGGCGTGACGACGGATGTGCTGAACCGGCTTTTCTCCAATGATGTCGGTCCCATTCGCGTCATGCGTGATTTCGGTCTGGGTGTGGTCGATCGTTTGCCGGGTCTGAAATCCTATTTCATCGGTCAGGCTGCCGGCACGACAGATGCGGGCGCGCCGCGCCTGCTTGCCGGCGAGGCGCTCTGATACTGCCGTTCCTGCCTGTGCCGGAGCGGCTTTCCAGCGATTGCCGCTTGACAGTCGATTCCGGTGTTTTCCGCCGGAAGCCGGTGCCGCAAAGCTGAATCCGGACAATGACTTACCCGGATTCACAATCTGGTATAGGGCAGGCATCTGCCAACCAGATGTTGCGGAGAACAAAAGCTGAATCCATTGGAGTCAGCGATTCGTATTCGATTCGTTCGCAGACTGTTCCGTATCCGAATCGATTCCGGTTTCGCCGGATTCTTTTTAATATTTCAAGTATCTGAATAAAAAAGGAAAATTCCGGCGAGGAAGGACCTGTTACCACTTTGCGGACAAGGCCTATTGCCTTTGTCGGCGGGCATTGCCATGTGTGTTGCGTGTGCGGCCCGTATCAGTGAATGGCGGGCGGTACAGCAAGCAGATGAAGTCGATTCACGGATAGTACGTTGAATTTTCGCCCCATGATCCTGAGCGGCCGCGGTGTCACGGCCGTTCTCGGCCCCACCAATACCGGCAAGACCCATTACGCCATCGAGCGCATGGTGGCACATGGCAACGGTGTCATCGGCCTTCCGCTGCGCCTTCTGGCGCGTGAGGTCTATACCCGTCTTGTCGAAAAGGTGGGCGCGCCGAATGTGGCGCTGATAACCGGCGAAGAAAAGATCGCCCCTCCTAAAGCCAAATATTCCGTCTGCACGGTGGAAGCCATGCCGCGCGAGACAACGGCCGCATTCGTCGCCATCGATGAAGTGCAGCTGGCCGGTGATCTGGAGCGCGGGCATATCTTTACCGACCGCGTGCTGCATCTGCGCGGGCGGGAGGAAACGCTGCTTCTGGGTGCGGGCACGATGCGCCCGATCCTCGAAAAGCTGCTGCCGGGAATTACCGTGGTCGAACGTCCGCGCCTGTCGCAGCTTTTTTATGCGGGCCAGAAGAAGATAACCCGCCTGCCGCAACGCACGGCAATCGTCGCCTTTTCGGCGGAAGAGGTCTATGCAATTGCCGAGCTGGTGCGTCGCCAGCGTGGTGGCGCAGCCGTTGTGATGGGCGCGCTTTCGCCGCGTACGCGCAACGCCCAGGTGGGGCTCTACCAGTCCGGCGACGTCGAATATCTCGTGGCGACGGATGCCATCGGCATGGGCCTCAACCTTGACGTCGATCATGTCGCCTTTGCGCAGGACCGCAAGTTCGACGGCTATCAGTTCCGAAATCTCAATCCGGGCGAGATCGGCCAGATCGCCGGCCGCGCCGGCCGCCATCTTCGCGATGGCACCTTTGGCGTGACGGGGCGCGTCGATCCATTTGACGACGAGTTGGTGGAGCGTATCGAAACCCATCAGTTCGACTCGGTAAAGGTGCTGCAATGGCGGACGAAAAATTTCGATTTTTCCTCCATCAGCAATCTGCGTCTGAGCCTCGAAGCCGCCCCGGCGATCCAGGGACTGTCACGGGCCTTGCCGGCGATCGACCAGCAGGCGCTCGAATATCTGTCGCGCTACCCTGAAATCATCGACGTGGCGACGACGGAGGCGCGGGTGGAAAAACTCTGGGAGGCCTGCGCGCTTCCGGATTATCGCCGCATTGCGCCCGCTCAACATGCTGATCTGATCTCAACGCTCTATTTCGATCTGGTAAAACGTGGCACGGTGAACGAAGATTTCATGGGCGAACAGGTGCGCCGCGCCGATCGTACCGATGGAGAGATCGATACCTTGTCTGCAAGGATTGCGCAGATCAGAACATGGACTTATGTATCGAACCGCCCAGGATGGCTTGCCGATCCGACACACTGGCAAGAAAAGACGCGGGAAATCGAAGATCGATTGTCCGATGCTCTACATGAAAGGTTGACGAAACGCTTTGTTGATCGCAGGACATCTGTGCTCATGAGGCGCCTGAGAGAGAATGCGATGCTTGAAGCTGAAATCAGTGTAAATGGTGATGTCTTCGTAGAAGGACATCACGTCGGCCAGTTGGCCGGGTTCCGGTTCACGCCGGTGCCGGGAATGGAAGGGCCGGATCAGAAGGCCGTGCAGGCTGCTGCGCAGAAGGCGCTCGCGCTCGAATACGAGGCGCGTGCCGCGCGTCTGCACGCCAGCGGAAACGGTGATCTCGCTTTGAGCTCCGATGGTCTGGTTCGCTGGTTGGGCGAACCGGTGGCCCGCCTTTCGGCAGGCGACAATATCATGAAGCCGCGCGTGATCCTCTTTGCCGACGAGCAGTTGAGCGGCAATGCCCGCGATCATGCGCTGGCGCGCGTCGAACGTTTCGTTAATCATCAGATTGCGACCGTGCTGAAGCCGCTGGACGATATTTCGCGCGCCGAAGACCTTCAGGGTCTGGCGAAGGGGCTGGCGTTCCAGCTGGTCGAAAATCTCGGTGTCCTGTTCCGCCGTGACGTCACCGAAGACGTGAAGTCGCTGGATCAGGACGCACGCGCCTCCATGCGCCGCTACGGCGTGCGTTTCGGCGCCTATCACGTCTTCCTGCCCGCGCTTCTCAAGCCAGCTCCGGCGGAGCTTGTGACGCTGCTCTGGGCGCTGAAGAACGATGGTCTCGGCAAGCCGGGTTATGGCGATCTCATTCCGGTGCTGGCCGCCGGTCGCACCTCTGTCGTGACGGACCCGACCTTCGAGCGGATGTTCTACAAGCTCGCCGGTTTCCGTTTCCTCGGAAAGCGCGCCGTGCGTATCGACATTCTCGAGCGTCTGGCCGATCTCATCCGTCCGCTGTTGCAGTGGAAGCCCGGTCAGCAGCCGCGTCCGGAAGGCGCTTATGACGGCCGCCGTTTCACGACGACGACCGCGATGCTTTCCATTCTCGGCGCAACGCTCGACGACATGGAAGAAATCCTCAAGGGTCTCGGTTATCGTGCCGATCAGGTAACGGCGGAAGAGGCGCAGGCCTTCCTCGCCAACCAGACCGGTGCTGCCGCTCCGGCCGCTTCTGAAGCGGTGACGGAAGACGAGAGTGCAGAGACCGAACACGAGGAACCGGCTTCGGAAGAGCAGGTTTCCGAGACGACGACTGTCGAAGCTGCTGAAGAAGCGCCGGTTGCGGAAGCTGTGGGCCAAGAGGCTGCTGTTAGCGAGGCTGCGCCGACGGAAAGCGCCGAGGCTGCTGAGCCGAAGCCTGTTCTTCTTTGGCGTCCGGGTGGTCGCAACGAAAACCAGCGTGGTGAAAACCGTCGTCCCGGCAACCGCGGTCAAGGCCGTGGCGAGGGTCGCGATCAGGCGCCACGCGAACAGGGTGAACGTCGTGGCGAAGGCCGTCGCGATAATCGTGACGGAGCAAATCGCGAGGCTGCCAATCGTGGCGGTGACGGTGAGCGTAAGCGTGATGGCGGACGTCCCGACCGTGGCAACAACCGCAATAATGATCGTCAGGATCGCGGGGAGCGCAAGGACAGGCCGGACCGCAATGACCGTGGCGGGAAACCGCAGGGTCAGCAGCGTTTCGAAGCCAAGCCGCCGCGTAAGGAAAAGCCGATCGATCCGGATTCGCCCTTCGCCAAGCTTGCTGCTCTCAAGGAGCAGCTGAAGAAGTAAGCCATGGGGAGCAACGAACAGCCACTCGAAAGCACGCGTCAGCGTCTGGACAAGTGGCTGTTCTTTGCCCGCATGGCCAAATCCCGTTCACTTGCCCAGAGTTACATTCAGTCGGGCAAGGTCAAGGTCAACGGTGTCTCCATTCGCCAGCCCAGCCATCTGGTAAAGGCCGGTGACAGGCTCGATATCGGTTTCGAGCGCATGGACAAGGTGCTTGTCGTCAAATCCGGGGGCGAGCGGCGCGGACCCTATGAAGAGGCCAGACTTCTCTACGACGATCTGACGCCGCCGCGCGAGCCTTCCGACAGGCTGAGCCCGCTGGAGCAGGCGATACGTCAGCCGGGAAGCGGTCGCCCCACCAAAAAAGAGCGCAGGGCGCTCGACAGGTTCCTGTCGGACAGCGACGGAAACAAAGAATAGAATAAACCTTCAAGTCTTAGCGGTTTTTCAGAATTGTTTATCCTTGCTATCTGAAGGCAAAGGCATTACCTCACTTGCAAAATTGCCCTGTCTGAATTCCGGGCGACGGCTTGTGTTCCGAAGCCCACAGACCCGGCCTGCATATTCTGGAGTTCATCATGACATATGTCGTGACCGACAATTGCATCCGCTGCAAATACACCGATTGCGTTGAAGTCTGCCCTGTCGACTGCTTTTACGAGGGTGAAAATTTCCTCGCTATCAATCCTGACGAATGCATCGATTGTGGTGTGTGCGAACCGGAATGTCCTGCCGAAGCGATCAAGCCCGACACTGAGCCGGGTCTCGACAAGTGGCTGAAGCTGAATACGGAATATGCGGCGATCTGGCCGAATATCACCATCAAGCGCGACCCCTTGCCGGAAGCCAAGGAAATGGATGGCGTGACAGGCAAGCTCGAGCTTTACTTCTCTGCCGAGCCGGGTAAGGGCGACTGAGTTCTCAACGACTGGTGTCCTTGGTATCATGATTTTAAAAGCCCTCGCAGCGTCAGCGTGAGGGCTTTTTGCCGACCTTCAGCGAGTTATCCGCCGCGGCCTGATTGCAATGTGGTCGATAGCAGGGTCAAAAGCGCCACGCTGTCTTCCAGGCTTTGGCGCTGGCGGCTTTGCAATATCGCCGCTTGCAGGCGGTTCATCTCACGGGCGATCGCCGCTGGCTGCCAGGTTCGCAGCGCCCTTTCGATAACCGGTTTCCTGCGAAAATGGATGTGGCGTCCAAGCGTTTGCATGACCTGCCCGGCCTGCTGCTTTTTCTCATCCATTTCGGCGCGCATCTGATCCAGCAACTGAAATTGCTTGAGGCATCCCTGAAGCACGAGAAAGATCGGCGTCTTCGACGAGACGATCTTCTGGGTGGCGTGGAAAAAGGCGTTTCTGTCGCCCTTCAGGATGGCATCGACGGCGTCGTCAGCCGAAACCGTGCTGGCATCGCCGATGATTGCCAGCACATCATCTTCCTCGATCACCTCTGCGCCACGGCAATAGAGCGCAAGCTTGCGGATCTCGTTGCGCGAGGCAATCCGGTCGCCGCCCAACTGCTCGATCAGCCTCTGCCGTGCGGCCGGGGCAATGCGCAGATTGTCGGCAGACAGTTCCTGATCGATCAACGCATTCAACGAACGGGCGTCATCCGCATAACACGGGATTGCTGCGATAGAGCGAGCGGGTTCTGCGATCTTGCGCAGGCCCGTGCCTTTTTTAATGTCGCCGGCCTCGATGATGAGAAAGCTGGCTTCGGGCGGCGTCTCAGCCAGAATCTGGAGAGCATCCACCAGAGCCTTTTCAGCCGAGGCACTTTTGATCCAGACGAGTTTTTCGCCACCGAAAAGGCCGATGGCGTTCACCTCGTCGAGAAGGCGGCCGGGATCGCCCTGCAGGTCGGATGCGCTCAGCTTCAACGATGCAAATGCGTCATCCGGGTCAATGCCGGTCTTTTTGGCGATGAGGTTGGCCCGCTCCGACACGAGGCCGCGATCCGGGCCGTAGAGCACGAAAACGCGAAAGCGCTCCGCCGGATTTTCGGCGAAGCGCTCAAATTCATGCGATTTTATCTCTGTCACGGCCGCCGCTCTCAGCGGCCAAGGGTGGCAGCGATATCGGTACGGATGATTTCAGCCAGTTCCCGGGCCGCACGGTTTTCTGCGTCGCGGATCGCCCTGATCTTGGCGAATTCCTGCTGTGGCAGATCCACCTGCGCCGTTACGCTACGCCGCGCGGAGCGCAGGATCTGGCCGTCGGAAATACGCGTCAGGACGTAATTACCGTTCATCACAACACGGCCTGGGTAAGGGCCGTTATAATTGCTGTTGGTACGGGTCGTCAGATCGTAGTTCTCGACTTCCGTGGACGTGGCGCTCGAGCTTACGGATAACTTGACGTTGTACTGAGCCGTAGCCGGTTCACCCGCACCGCCGGACACCAGGAAGATCAGCTGATTGCGCACTTCCTGCGTTATGCGGTCGCCGGCATTCGAGATGCTGACAGCCGCCAGTCTCTCCTTGGTTCCGGAAGCCTCGCCGTAAAGCGGGCGCACCTGGCAGCCTGCCAGAAGACCGGCCATCATCACGACGGAAACTGCTGCCGCAACGCGGCTCCATCTCGAAAAAACGTCAGACAACAATGTTCACAATCCTCTGCGGAACCACGATGACTTTTTTGGGCTCGCCACCGGCAAGAATGGATTTGACGGCATCCAGCGCAAGGGCAGCCGCTCGGACCGCATCTTGATCCGCATCGCGCGCGATTGTCAATTCGCCGCGCTTCTTGCCGTTGACCTGAACAGGCATGACCACATCGTTTTCCTCGACCAGCGAGGGTACAAAAGTTGGCCACGGCGTCTGGGCGACGAGACCCTCGTTGCCCAGCGCCGACCAGCATTCTTCGGCCAGATGCGGCGTCATGGGGGCAATGATGCGAATGAGGATTTCGACGGCATCACGCGCCGCCGCCTTGACGTCATCAGGCTTGCCACCAGCCGCGACATCCGCCAACGGAGCTGCGAGCGCGTTGACCAGTTCGTAGATGCGGGCGATCGCCTTGTTGAAGGCAAGCTTGTCCAGATCCTCCTGAACGGCCTTCAGCGTCTTGTGGGCCGCCTTGGATACCGCCAGGCCCTCGCCCTCGCTCGCGGGCTTCGGCGTGACGCTCTTCAGTTCGGTCGCGACTTCGCCGATGATGCGCCAGACGCGCTGTACGAAGCGGTTTGAGCCTTCCACACCGGCTTCGGACCAGATGACGTCGCGGTCGGGCGGGGAATCCGACAGGACGAAGAAGCGAGCGGTATCCGCACCGTAGGATGCGATGATGTCATCCGGGTCGACCACGTTCTTCTTCGACTTCGACATCTTCTCGATCGAGCCGATCTTCACTTCCGCACCGGAGGACAAGAGGAATGCCCGGCGGGCACCGTCAGTCTCTTCGATGCGCAGGTCGGCGGGCGCTACCCATTCACGGGTCAGGCCTTCACCGTGGCTATAGGTCTCGTGCACAACCATGCCCTGCGTGAACAGGCCCTTGAAGGGCTCCTTGACGCCGACATGGCCGGTCTCGCGCATGGCGCGGGTGAAGAAGCGCGAATAGAGCAAGTGCAGAATAGCATGCTCGATGCCGCCGATATACTGGTCCACCGGCAGCCAGTGGTTTGCGGCCTTCGGATCCGTCGGCTCATCTTCCCAAGGCGCGGTGAAGCGCGTGTAGTACCAGCTGGAATCGACGAATGTGTCCATCGTGTCGGTTTCACGGCGTGCGTCATGGCCGCATTGCGGGCAGGCAACGTGACGCCATGTGGGGTGGCGATCCAGTGGGTTGCCGGGCACGTCGAAGGTCACGTCGTCGGGCAGCTTGACCGGCAGGTCCTTCTTCGGAACCGGAACTACGCCGCAGACTTCGCAATGGATGACGGGTATCGGGCAACCCCAGTAACGCTGGCGGGAAATGCCCCAGTCGCGCAGGCGGAAATTGACCTTGCGCTCGGCCTGCGGCGTGTTGCCCAGCGTCTGGGCAGAGAGCTTCTGCACGACCGCCTCAAAGGCGTCAGTCGTGTTCATGCCGTTCAGGAAGCCGGAGTTGATCATCACGCCATCATCGGTGAAGGCGACGTCTTCAATGGTGAAGCTGGCAGCGTCGGGGCCTTCCGGCGCAACGACGGCCACCACCGGCAAATCGTATTTACGGGCGAAATCCAGATCGCGCTGGTCACCCGAAGGGCAGCCGAATATCGCGCCGGTGCCGTAGTCCATCAGCACGAAGTTGGCGACATAGACCGGCAGTTCCCACGTCGGGTCCAGCGGATGCACGACCTTTACGCCGGTATCGATACCCTTCTTTTCCGCTGTTTCCAGCGCCGCGAGAGACGTGCCATGGCGGCGGCACTCGTCGCAGAACTCGGCAATATCAGGGTTCTTCTCCGACAGCTCTCTTGCCAGCGGATGGTCGGCGGCGATTGCCAGGAAGGATGCGCCGAACAGGGTGTCGGGACGCGTTGTATAAACGGTGATATCGGCAAAGCCTTCCGGCACTGTGCCAGCAACGGTCTGCCAGCGCAGCGACAGGCCTTCGGAGCGGCCGATCCAGTTCTTCTGCATCAGGCGTACTTTTTCCGGCCACTGATCCAGCGTGTCCAGCTCGTCCAGCAGATCCTGGCTGAAATCGGTGATTCGGAAGAACCACTGCGTCAATTCGCGCTGTTCGACCAGCGCGCCGGAGCGCCAGCCGCGGCCGTCTATGACCTGCTCATTGGCCAGAACGGTATGGTCGACCGGATCCCAGTTGACCTTGGACTGCTTGCGGTAGACCAAACCCTTTTCCATGAAATCGACGAACAGCGCCTGCTGGCGGTGGTAATATTCCACATCGCAGGTCGCAAATTCGCGGGTCCAGTCCAGCGACAGGCCCATGGATTTCAGCTGGCCACGCATGGTGGCGATGTTCTGATAGGTCCAGTCCTTCGGGTGAACCTTGTTCTGCATAGCCGCGTTTTCGGCAGGCATGCCGAAGGCGTCCCAGCCCATGGGGTGCAGAACGTTGAAGCCGCGCGCGCGCTTGTAGCGCGCAACGACATCGCCCATCGCGTAGTTGCGGACGTGGCCCATGTGAATGCGTCCCGACGGGTAGGGAAACATCTCTAGAACGTAATACTTCTCGCGCGGATCGCTGTTGTCGGTCACGAAAACCTTGTCTTCGTTCCATTTCTGCTGCCAGCGCGGCTCGGCGTCGCGAGGATTGTAACGTTCGATGGCCATTGTTTAGAATTCCGGGTATCGAGGGGAAAAATTTGCGCTGACCTTCACCATGAAACGACCGGGGCGTCAAGTTTGGCGGGGCCTCCGGGCGTTCAATCTTGGCCAGCGTGCCTCAAATGGTGCTAAACCCGCTTGGCATCAAGGCAATCGGCGTCTAGTTAGCGTTCAGAATGTTTCAAATAGAGGTCCTGTGATGGAAATCGAAGCACGTCTTGAGGATGTCAGGCAACGCATAGCGGAGACAGCGGAAAAGTCCGGCCGCAAGGCGACGGATGTTTCTCTCGTCGCCGTCTCGAAGACGTTCGATGCGCAAGAGATCCAGCCGGTGATCGACAGCGGCCAGCGCGTGTTCGGCGAGAACCGCGTACAGGAAGCGCAGGGCAAGTGGCCTGCGCTTAAAGAAAAGACATCGGGTATAGAGCTGCACCTGATCGGGCCGCTGCAGTCCAACAAGGCGGCGGATGCCGTTGCGCTGTTCGACGTCGTACAGAGCGTTGATCGGGAAAAGATCGCCCGTGCGCTTTCCGAGGAGTGCGTCAAACAGGGCCGCAGCCTTCGTTTTTATGTGCAGGTCAATACCGGGTTGGAGCCACAGAAGGCCGGCATCGATCCACGCGAGACCGTCGCCTTCGTGGCTTTTTGCCGGGACGAGCTGAAATTGTCGGTCGAGGGCCTGATGTCCATTCCGCCTGCGGATGAAAATCCCGGTCCGCATTTTGCGCTTCTGGCGAAGCTTGCCAGACAATGCGGCCTCGAGAAGCTTTCCATGGGCATGTCGGGGGACTTCGAGACTGCGATAGAATTCGGCGCCACCAGCGTGCGTGTCGGCTCGGCAATCTTCGGTGCCCGCTAGAGCATTTCCGGTAAAAGCGCATAGCCGGTTTACTGGAAATGCCCTGAAGCTCTGAAAACAAAAAACCCGGCACGACGGCCGGGTTTTCATAAACGGAAAGACTTTCGATCAGTAGTGATCGTCCTCGTCTTCGTCCTTCGGAGCCGATTTCAGCGAGCTGAGCTTCTTGAAGACGGCGTCCGCGTCGATCTGCTTTTCTTCTTCGTCGCGCTGGAAGTTGTAATCCAGACCTTCCGTCGCCGTTGCCGGCTGCAGCGTGTTGCCAAGCTCTTCTGCTGTCGGCAGCGGGCGGCCGCGCGATGCGCGTTCAACTTCAAGATCTAGATCGATCTGGCTGCAGAGACCAAGCGTTACCGGGTCCATCGGGGTGAGGTTTGCCGAGTTCCAGTGGGTGCGGTCGCGGATCTGCTCGATGGTGGATTTGGTGGTGCCAACAAGACGCGAAATCTGCGCGTCCTTCAGCTCAGGATGATTGCGGACCAGCCAGAGAATGGCGTTCGGACGATCCTGACGCTTGGAAACCGGCGTGTAGCGCGGGCCACGGCGCTTGGATTCCGGCACACGAACCTTTGGCTCGGAAAGCTTGAGCTTGTGGTTCGGGTTGCCTTCAGCGCGGGCGATCTCGTCGCGGGAAAGCTGTCCGGTCGCGATCGGGTCGAGACCCTTGATGCCCTGCGCGGCTTCACCGTCGGCGATTGCCTTGACTTCGAGCGGATGCAGTTTGCAGAACGTGGCGATCTGATCGAACGACAGCGCGGTGTTGTCTACCAGCCATACAGCCGTAGCTTTTGGCATGAGCAATTGTTGAGCCATAGATACAGTCCTTCTGTCCGTCCGCGCCGGGGTCGCGGGCGTGGTATCAACCACTGATTTCCGGGATATTGGCGCTCTATAACTGGATTGCATCATAATTGCAATTCTTTGCGAAACAAATGCCTTTGTCTAATTGCCGTGTGCATTTGAACTGCTATGAATTCAACACATGCCTGAGGTGGGAGTCTCAAGGTCGCGCATATCAAGCCATATCTGGTTCCAGGAGGAGTTCATGTCTGCCAAAATCTACCCCGTGCTCAAATCGGCGAAAGCCCGCACGCTCATCGACAATGAGCGTTACCAGAAATGGTATCAGGAGAGCGTCGAGGATCCCGAGAAGTTCTGGGACAAGCACGGCCGGCGGATCGACTGGTTCAAGCCCTATACCAAGGTCAAGAACACGTCCTTCAAGGGAAGAGTGCCGATCAAGTGGTTCGAGGACGGCCTGACGAACGTCTCCTACAACTGCATCGACCGGCACCTGAAGACGCATGGCGAACGCACGGCGATCATCTGGGAAGGTGACAATCCCTATATCGACAAGAAGATCACCTACAATCAGCTCTATGACTATGTCTGCCGCCTGGCGAACGTGCTGAAGAAGCATGGTGTCAAGAAGGGCGACCGGGTCACCATCTATATGCCGATGATACCCGAGGCGGCCTATGCCATGCTCGCCTGCGCCCGCATCGGCGCCATTCATTCGGTCGTGTTCGGCGGCTTCTCGCCGGAAGCCCTGGCCGGCCGCATCGTCGATTGCCAGTCCACCTTCGTCATCACCTGCGATGAAGGCGTGCGTGGCGGCAAGCCGATCCCGCTCAAGGAAAATACCGACAAGGCGATCGATATTGCCGCCAAGCAATATGTCATCGTCAACAAGGTTCTGGTCGTGCGCCGCACCGGCGGCAAGACCGGCTGGGCGCCCGGCCGCGACATCTGGTACCATCAGGAAATCGCCACGGTGAAACCGGATTGCCCGCCGGTGAAGATGAGGGCGGAAGATCCGCTGTTCATCCTCTACACGTCAGGCTCCACCGGCAAGCCGAAGGGCGTGCTGCACACCACGGGCGGCTATCTCGTCTATACGTCGATGACGCATGAATATGTCTTCGACTACAAGGACGGGGAGGTCTTCTGGTGTACCGCCGATGTCGGCTGGGTCACCGGCCATTCCTACATCGTCTACGGGCCGCTGGCGAACTGTGCGACGACGCTGATGTTCGAAGGCGTTCCCAACTTCCCGGATCAGGGACGGTTCTGGGAAGTCATCGACAAGCACAAGGTCAACATCTTCTACACCGCACCGACGGCGCTCCGATCCCTGATGGGGGCGGGCGACCAGTTCGTCACGCGTTCGTCGCGCGAAAGCCTGCGGCTTCTCGGCACGGTGGGCGAGCCGATCAATCCCGAAGCGTGGGAGTGGTATTACCATGTGGTCGGCGAGGATAAGAGCCCCATCGTCGATACCTGGTGGCAGACGGAAACGGGCGGCATTCTCATCTCGCCGCTGCCGGGTGCGACGGACCTGAAGCCGGGTTCGGCGACAAGGCCGTTCTTCGGCGTGCAGCCGCAGCTGGTCGATGCCGAAGGCAACGTGCTGGAGGGGCCGGCCGACGGCAATCTCTGCATCATCGACAGCTGGCCGGGCCAGTCGCGGTCCGTTTACGGGGATCACCAGCGCTTCGTCGACACCTACTTCTCGACCTATAAGGGCAAGTATTTCACCGGTGACGGCTGCCGGCGCGATGAGGACGGTTATTACTGGATCACTGGCCGCGTCGATGACGTGCTTAACGTCTCCGGCCACCGCCTCGGCACCGCCGAAGTCGAGTCGGCACTTGTTTCGCATCATCAGGTTTCGGAAGCGGCGGTCGTGGGTTACCCGCATGCCATCAAGGGGCAGGGCATTTATTGTTATGTCACGTTGATGGCGGGCCAGAGCGGCGACTATGCGCTGCGCGAGGAGCTGGTAAAGCACGTCCGCAACGAGATCGGGCCGGTTGCGACGCCAGACAAGATCCAGTTCGCGCCAGGCCTGCCGAAGACCCGTTCGGGCAAGATCATGCGGCGTATTCTGCGCAAGATCGCGGAGGATGATTTCGGCGCGCTTGGGGATACATCGACGCTTGCAGATCCCGCGGTGGTCGAAGATCTCATCGCCAACCGGCAAAACCGCACGGCGTCCTGATTTTCTGGAAGAGGCTGCTTTGGCAGCCTTTTTCTTTTCTGTATTCGCATAAACAAAAACACCCGGAGGCTGACCTCCGGGTGTTTTAATTTTATCCAGACAGGATTACTGGCCGCGGATCTTCTTCAGGTCCGCCAGAACGGCGTCAACGACGTCGGCACCGATTTCAGCCTTGTGCTTTTCGTAGACGACCATCGACTTTTCGCGGATACGTGCCTGCTCTTCCGCAGACAGCGAGTTCACTTCAAGTCCTGCAGCCTTGATCTTTTCCAGCGACTTCTGGTTCAGTTCGCGGATGACCTTGCGCTCTTCGTCACGGCCGACGACTGCGCATTCGCGCAGGGCCGTCTGTTCTTCGGGCGTGTAGCTGTCGAAGATCGGCTTGGAGAAGAGGAAGAGGAACGGCGTGTAGGCGTGGTTCGTCTCGGTGATGTACTTCTGCACCTCGTAGAACTTGGAGGTGTCGATCGTCACATAGGGGTTTTCCTGTGCGTCGATCGCGTTGGTTTCAAGTGCCGAGAACACTTCACCGAAAGCCATCGGCGTTGCATTGGCGCCGAGGTTCTGGAAGGTGTCGAGGAAGATGTTGTTCTGCATCACGCGAACCTTCAGGCCGGAAAAGTCTTCCCACTTGTTTACGGCGTGCTTGGAGTTCGAGAGGTTGCGGAAACCGTTTTCCCAGTAGGCCAGGTTTACGAGGCCCTGTTCTTCCAGCTTCTTGTTCATCATGTCGCCGAAGGCGCCGTCCATCACGGCATCGGCTTCCTTGGCATTGGAAAACAGGAACGGCAGGTCGAAGACGCCGAGCGACGGGATCAGGCCGACGAGCGGTGACGAGGACGTAACAACCGCTTCCTGAACGCCGGAGCGCAGGGCCTGCGTCGCCTGAAGGTCACCGCCGAGAGCGCCGCCCCAGAATGCCGTCAGCTTCAGCTTGCCGCCCGACTTGTCGTCGAGGCAGGCCTGCATGGCCTTGATGCCGTTGCCGACCGGGTGGTCCTGGTTGATGCCGTTCGAAACGCGGATGTTGCGGCTGTTGAATTCAGCCATTGCCGGGGCTGCGGCGCCCACCGCGAAAGCGATGGCCGTGGTGGTCAGAAGAAGCTTTCTCATAATATCCTCCCTTGGATTTTGGTTGAGAAGTGGCGATTAACGAAGGTACTGCAGCGGAACCATCACGATGTCCGGGAAAATCACGAGCAACGCCAGAACGATGGTTTCTGCAACGAGGAAAGGCCAGACACCGATCGTGACCTTGCCGAGCGGGATGCGTCCGACGCCTGAGACGACGTTCAGCACGACACCGACCGGCGGGGTAATCAGGCCGATGGCATTGTTGATGATGAAGAGGACGCCGAAATAGACCGGGTCGATGCCTGCCTGCTTGACGATGGGCATCAGAACGGGCGTCAGGATCAGGATGGTCGGTGTAAGGTCGAGCGCGGTTCCTACGATGAAGACCAGCACCATCATGGCAACCATCAGAAGCATCGGACGATCGATCAGCGGTTCGATATAACCGGCGACTTCGTTTGGAATGTTCGCAGCCGTGATGAGCCATGCGGAGACGAGGGCTGCGCAGACAAGGAACATGATGATCGAGGTGCTCTTGGCAGCGCGCAGAAGAACGTGGAACAGATCCGCCGGCTTCAGTTCGCGGTAGATCACCATGCCGACGAAAAGAGCGTAGCCGGCAGCGACAACGGCGGCTTCCGTCGGCGTCATGATGCCTGCCTTGATGCCGCCCAGAATGATGACCGGCATGCCAAGCGCCCAGCCGGCGCGGACCGTGGCAACCAGACGTTCCTTGCCCGAGGTCTTGGGCAGCGGCTTGATGTTATCCTTTCGGACCACGATCAGCCAGGCGATGATCAGCGAAATGCCCATCAGAATGCCGGGTACGATACCGGCAAGGAAAAGCTGGGTGATCGAAACGTTTGCGGCGACGCCGAAGACGATGAAGGCCATGGAAGGCGGAATGACCGGGGCAATGATGCCGCCTGCAGCGATGAGGCCGCCGGAGCGCGGAATGTTGTAACCAGCTTTCGCCATCATCGGGATGAGGATCGCGGCAAGGGCTGCGGTGTCGGCAGCGGCCGAACCGGAGATGCTGGCCATGATGATGGCCGCGACAATCGCCACGATGCCGAGACCGCCCCTGATATGGCCCACAAGCGCAATCGCAAAGTCGATGATGCGGCGGGAAAGACCACCGGAGTTCATCAGTTCGCCAGCCAGAATGAAGAAGGGAATGGCGAGCAGCGTGAAGGTGTCCGCGCCCGAGATCATGTTCTGGGCGATGATCGCGGTGTTGAACATGCCCATGTACCACATGAGCACGACGCCACAGAACATCAGCGAGAAAGCGACGGGAACGCCAATCGCCATGGCTCCGAGAAGAGAGCCGACAAAAACGAAAAGTGTCATGGTATCAGCGCTCCGAAAGCTGTTCGATCGTGAGGTTCTCGCCGGCGAACTGGGCGATTTCATCCTCTGTCACGCGGCCCGTCACATAACGGTAGAGGCGTTCCAGAGCGATGATGAACATCAGGCCGCCGGTGAACATGCCGATGCCGTAGACCCAGATCATCGACAGCTTGGTGACAGGCGCATGCATGCTGGCGTTGATGGCAGACTGCTTCCATGTTCCCCAGAAGAAGATGGCGGAACAGCCCAGAATGATGATGTTCGACAAGACCATGCAGACGACACGGGCGCGGCGCGACAGGAACATCACGAGAGTTTCGATGCCCATATGGCTGTTTTCACGGAAGGTCAGTACGGCGCCGATGAAGGTCAGCCATACGAAGAAGTATCGCGACAATTCTTCCGAGATATTTATGCCGGAATTCATCGTGTAACGCATGACAACGTTGACGAAGACCATGATCGACATGCCGGCGAGCAGCAGGACGAGAATGATTTCGAGAATCCGGTAAAAGAGATTGATGGTCTTTTGCATTTTCCCCTCCCGAAGAAATATCTGGAGCATTTTCGACGAAGGATCGCCCTCAATGCTCCACCTATGGGTTTTCGCAATTCTGGGCGCAAAACCGCGATGCAGTTTTGCTGGATTGCCTAGAGCAGCCCGCGTTTCGCCAGGTTGCGCATGAGGGCCGCGGTGCCGAATGTCCATTCCGGGCATTCGTCTGTCGTCGTGACCCAGTTGATCAGCTTGCCGAGCTTGGGCGTGGAGATTTCGACACGGTCGCCCTTGGAGTGGGTGAAGCCGAGACCCGGGCCATGGCGGTCCTTTACCGGCGCGAACATCGTACCAAGGAAAAAGACGGCGCCGTCAGGATACTGATGGTTGCGGTTCAAGAGCTGGGAAGCGAGGTTTTCCGGCGTGCGGCTGATCGCCTGCATTGCGCTTGCACCGGTCATGGTGAAGCCGTCCTCGCCTTCGACCAGAAGCGATATCTGCGCCTTCTTCACTTCTTCGATGGTAAAGCGTCCATCAAACAGGCGGATGAAGGGACCGATTGCGCAGGATGCGTTGTTGTCTTTTGCCTTGCTGAGCAGGAGGGCGGAGCGGCCCTCGAAGTCACGCAGGTTGACGTCGTTGCCGAGCGTCGCGCCAACGATACGGCCGTCGGAGGCAATGGCCAGCACCACTTCCGGCTCCGGGTTGTTCCACTGCGACTTCGGGTGAACGCCGATCAGCGCGCCGCAGCCGACGGAGGCCATGGCCTGCGCCTTGGAGAATATCTCCGCATCCGGACCGATGCCAACTTCCAGATATTGCGACCACAGGCCCATTTCCTGCAGCAGTTTCTTCACTTCGGCTGCTTTTTCCGAACCGGCCTCAAGTCCCTTGAGATTGTCGCCGAGAACCGGCGCCAGCCGTCCGCGTATTTCCTGCGCGCGAAGTGGATCGCCCTTGGCCTGCTCCTCGATCACGCGTTCCAGCATGCTGTCGGCGAAGGTCACGCCTGCAGCCTTGACGGCCTGAATATCGTTGGGGGCGAGAAGTTCACCAGCGGAGCCATCCAGAAAGGCCTCGAGCGCGCCAAGCGCCACGAATGTGCCGGTGTCTGCAAGCAGCTCCACCAGATCCGTCTTTTCCAGAAGTTCCGACATGGTCGGCGAAAGAGAGGTGAGGTCGTATAGCACGCCGCCCTTTAGCAGAACGGGGCAGGGGCCGCCTTCGCTTTTCGACCATACGCGGCCGACGAGCAGGGCGTTTTCAAAGTCTTCAGGCAAAATAGCGGTAGCGTCGATGGACCTTGAGCCGGTCATATATATCCTCCCCTTCAGCCCTCCGACAGCCGCCTCCTGCGGTCATATTGTCTGGATGTCTGACAACCTAATCTCATTCTTCTTAGTATGACTTTTACAGCGAGTCTAGCGGCACCGCAGACAAAATTATCGTCTTTCGCCTCTGGATTGCCGGAAAGCAGCGAAACCTGTCCTATAGCTTTGCCGTTTAAGCTTCTGTTTGCGGCTCAGAAGATATCCAGTTCCAGATTGACCCGGCTTGCTGCCCCGAGCAGATGTTTGCGCATCGCATCCTTGGCCGCAGTCGCATCGGCGCGTTCGACGGCTTCGAAGATTGCCACGTGTTCGGCGATCGTCACCTCGAGGATTTCCCCGAAAATAGCACGGGAGAAGGCGATGTTGATAGCCGAGCTGATGCGTTCTGCGATAAAGCCGAGAAACATCAGGAAATATTCGTTCTGCGTCGCTTCCGCCAGAATACGGTGAAAGTCGAGATCGGCCGCAACGCCCTCCGTCGACCAGTCGTCGGTCGTTCGCATCTTTTCCAGTGCCGCCGCCAGCCGCGCCAGCTGCTGCGGGTTGCGGTGGAGTGCTGCCAGACCCGCCGCCTCGATTTCCATCGGCATGCGAAGCTGGAAGAGATCGCGGAAATTTTCCGGATCGTTCAGACGGGACCGCTCGATGCGAATGGACAGTCTCTGCCGGGGATCGGTGACGAAAGCGCCCACGCCTTGCCGTGTTTCGACAAAACCTTCGTTGCGCAATTGCGCGATCGCTTCACGGATGACCGAGCGGCTGACGCCGAAGGTTTTCGCTAGAACATGTTCCGTCGGCAGCCTGTCGCCCGGCCCGAGTTTCGAATCATTGATTTCGCGGGCGATCTCCGCGGCGATCCGGCCGGGCAGATGATCGTTGCGATGTATCTGACTGAACTCCAGCGTCATGATTGCTCCCGTTCCACAGAAACGATTGGTCCGTTTTTCCCGCGGCAGGCGACTTCCTCCTTCGCCGTCAGCGGGGTTTTCAGAGGCGGCGTATTCCGCCGCCTTTGCTGTTTCTCGATTAGCTATCCGGTTGCAGGGTTATCTGGCAACCGGGATTCATCCGCAAATCGGGGTCAAAGGCATTTTTCAAACCCGTGATCATCCGGCGCTGCACATCAGATAGCCGGCTTTCGAAATCGGGGCGTTTCAGGCGGCCGATGCCGTGCTCGGCGCTGATGCTGCCGACGTAACGGTCAAGGACTTCGTTGACGAGGGTTTTCGATTTGTAGATGAAGGCTTCGCGCTCCTGCGGCGTTGCTCCGTTTGGCGGCAGCACGTTGAGATGGACGTTGCCGTCTCCGACATGGCCATAGGAAACCGCCAGGCATTCCGGCAGTTTTTCCGCCAGTTCAGCCTCTGCTTCGGCCACGAACGCCGCAAGTTTTGACAGCGGCACGGAAATATCGGTGCGCATATGGCTGCCGCGCAGCGCCTGACCCTCGTTCATGCCCTCGCGGAAAAGCCACAGCGATTGCGCCTGTGCTCGCGAGGAGGCGATGACGCCGTCCAGCACCAGACCGTCTTCCATGACGCCCTCGAGGAACCGTCCCATCAGGTCGGCAGTGTCTACTAGCCCCGAGCCGGAAATTTCCATCAGCACATAGGCCGGATAATCTCCGGCGATCGGCATTTTAAGGTCGGGGATTGCTTCGATTGCGAGCGTGAAGGCGACGGGCGGCATGAATTCGAAGGCGGACATCAGGTCGCAGCATTCGCGGCGGGCGCGGCGATAAAGCTTGATGGCGTCATCCAGCGAATTGAGGCCGAGCAGTGCCGTCTCGACATGTTCTGGATTGGGGTAGAGCTTTACGGACACGGCCGTGATGATGCCGAGTGTTCCTTCCGCGCCGATGAAAAGCTGCTTCAGGTCAATGCCACGATTGTCCTTACGCAGCGTCGACAGGCCATTCCAGATGGTGCCATCAGGCAATACCACTTCGAGACCCAGCACCAGTTCACGGGTCATGCCGTAACGCAGAACGTTGATGCCGCCAGCATTGGTGGAGACGTTGCCGCCGATGCGGCAGCTGCCCTGCGCGCCGAGCGACAGCGGAAAGAACATTCCCTTGTCCTGAACCGCATCCTTGAATTCCGACAGAATGCAGCCGGCTTCAACGACAGCCGAAAAATCGTCGCTGTCTATTGTGCGGATGGCGTTCATGCGCTCGAGGCTCAGCACGACCTGACGCTTTGGCTCATCGGGAATGCCGCCGAGCACCAGCCCGGTATTGCCGCCCTGAGGGATGATGGCGAGACCGAGTTCGGCGCAGGCGCGAACCGTATCGGAGACTTCCTTGGTCGAACGGGGGCGGATGACGGCTACCGCCGAACTGGTGACGTCGCCATGCCAGTCGCGGCAATAGCGCAGCATGTCTTCCTGCGATGTCAGCAGCAATGCCTCGCCCAGCCTGTTCTTCAGCGAGAACCGCAATTCCTCGATATCGTGTTCGCTCACGATCGTCATTCCACCCTCTCCGTCCAATCCGCCCTAAAATATCCGGGCAAAGGTCTTTCGCCCTTGCTTTTGCCGGTTTGTGAAAAAATACTATTTTCAATCAAACCATATAAGGTTATCAGACAACCTTACAAGCTAATTTATCGGTTCACGAGCCGATGATGTTTTTTCGGTCTCGGGAGAATGACCGGGCCAAAGAGGAGGAAGATATGCATATCGCAATCATCGGTGCTGCAGGCATGGTTGGCCGTAAGCTGACGCAGCGTCTCGTCAAGGATGGATCGCTTGGCGGCAAGTCGATTGACAGATTCACGCTTATCGACGTGTTTCAGCCTGAAGCGCCCGCCGGCTTCTCCGGTGCGGTTGATGCGCGCGCAGCCGATCTGTCCGCGCCGGGCGAAGCCGAAAAGCTGGTCGAAGCCCGCCCCGATGTGATCTTTCATCTTGCTGCCATCGTATCCGGTGAAGCCGAACTTGATTTCGACAAGGGCTACCGTATCAATCTCGATGGCACGCGTTATCTCTTCGACGCCATCCGCATTGCCAACGGCAAGGACGGTTACAAGCCGCGTGTGGTCTTCACCTCGTCGATCGCCGTATTCGGTGCGCCGCTCCCTTATCCGATTCCGGATGAGTTCCACACCACGCCGCTGACCAGCTACGGCACGCAGAAAGCGATCTGCGAGCTGCTGCTCTCTGATTATAGCCGTCGCGGTTTCTTCGACGGTATCGGCATTCGCCTGCCGACGATCTGCATTCGTCCCGGCAAGCCCAATGCGGCCGCTTCCGGCTTCTTCTCCAATATCCTGCGCGAGCCGCTGGTTGGCCAGGAAGCGGTTCTGCCGGTGCCGGAAAGCATTCGCCATTGGCACGCTTCGCCGCGTTCCGCTGTTGGTTTCCTTCTTCATGGCGCAACGATCGACGTGGAAAAGGTCGGTCCGCGCCGCAACCTGTCCATGCCCGGCCTCAGCGCCACCGTTGGCGAACAGATTGAAGCGCTGCGCAAGGTTGCGGGCGAAAAGGCCGTTGCCCTCATTCGCCGCGAGCCGAATGAGATGATCATGCGAATGTGCGAAGGCTGGGCGCCCAGTTTCGAAGCAAAGCGCGCCCGTGAACTTGGCTTTACGGCTGAAAGCTCCTTCGAAGAGATCATTCAGGTTCATATCGAGGACGAACTGGGAGGTTCACTGAAATGAGTGTCGGCGGGGAGGAGAAGAAGCGGTCGGTTGCCTTTATCGGCACAGGCCTGATGGGCGGGCCGATGGCCCGGCGTCTGCTGGGCGCGGGCTTTTCGGTTGCGGTGTGGAACCGCAGCGTCGAAAAGGCTGAGGCGCTGGTTGCCGATGGCGCGGTTCTCGCGGCATCGCCGGCCGAAGCCGCCAGGGGTGCCGATATCGTCATCACCATGCTGAGCGATGGCAAAGCCGTGGGCGAGGTGCTGTTCGAGGCGGGTGTGGCCGACGCGCTGGAAAAAGGCGCTGTTGTCATCGACAGCAGCTCCATTGCGCCGCCTATTGCGCGCGAGCACTCCTCCCGGCTACGGGCAATGGGCATTCATCATGTCGATGCGCCGGTCTCCGGCGGTGTGCCGGGCGCAACGGCGGGTACGCTCGCGATCATGGCCGGTGGCGATGAGGCGCTGATCTCTGGTCTTTCGGATTTCTTCGCGCCGATGGGCAGGCTCACCTATGTCGGCCCCTCCGGTGCTGGCCAGCTTTGCAAACTCGCAAACCAGCAGATCGTCGCCATCACCATCGGCGCGGTTGCCGAGGCGATGATGCTTGTGGAAGCGGGCGGGGCATCCCGCGAAGGGTTTCGTAACGCCATACGTGGCGGTTTTGCCGAAAGCCGGATATTGGAATTGCACGGCGAACGCATGGTGAAGCGCAATTTCGCGCCAGGCGGACCCTCCAAGTTCCAGCTCAAGGATCTGAACGGGGTGCTGGCGACGGCGAAGGATTTGTCCCTGACGTTGCCTTTGACCCAGCAGGTAACGCGGGAGTTCGACGATTTCGTCAGCGATGGTGGAGCCGATATCGACCATAGCGGTATCCTGCTTTACCTCGAAAAACTCAACAACCGGGAACAGGGCTGAGGCGGTCTCATGAGCGACGACAAGACACCCGTGCGGCGGCTGCGATCCCAGGACTGGTTCGACAACCCTGACCATCTCGACATGACGGCGCTCTATCTGGAGCGCTTCATGAATTATGGCGTGACGCCGGAAGAGCTGCGTTCCGGCAAGCCGGTCATCGGCATCGCGCAGAGCGGCAGCGACCTGACGCCCTGCAACCGCGTCCATGTCGAACTGGTCAAGCGGGTGCGCGATGGTATCCGTGATGCGGGCGGTATCCCCATCGAGTTTCCGACCCATCCGATGTTCGAAAACTGCAAGCGACCGACAGCGGCGCTTGACCGCAATCTTGCCTATCTCAGCCTGGTGGAAGTGCTTTACGGTTATCCACTCGATGGCGTCGTGTTGACCACGGGCTGCGACAAGACCACGCCTTCGGCGCTGATGGCGGCAAGCACGGTTGATATTCCGGCTATCGTCTTATCCGGCGGGCCGATGCTCGACGGATATCATGACGGCGATCTGGTTGGTTCCGGCACGGTCATCTGGCGCATGCGCCGCAAATACGGCGCCGGCGAAATCACCCGCGAGGAATTCCTGCAGGCGGCGCTCGAATCCGCTCCTTCGGTCGGTCACTGCAACACCATGGGCACGGCCTCTACCATGAATGCCATTGCCGAAGCGCTCGGCATGTCGCTGACCGGCTGCGGCGCAATCCCGGCCGCTTACCGCGAACGCGGCCAGATGGCCTATCGCACCGGCCGCCGCGCCGTCGAACTGGTTGTCGAGAATATCAAGCCTTCGGATATCATGACGCGCGAGGCGTTTTTGAACGCGATCCGCGTCAATTCGGCGATCGGCGGTTCGACAAATGCCCAGCCGCATCTGGCGGCGATGGCGAAACATGCGGGCGTCGAACTTCGCGAGGAAGATTGGCAGGTTCACGGTTATGACATTCCGCTCATCGCCAATGTCCAGCCCGCCGGAAAATGGCTGGGCGAGAAATATCACCGTGCCGGCGGTACGCCCGCCATCATGTGGGAGCTTCTGAAGGCAGGCAAGCTTGACGGGAGCTGTCCGACCGTGACCGGCAAGACCGTGGCGGAAAATCTGGACGGGCGGGAATCGACCGACCGCGACGTAATCCTTCCTTACGATAAGCCGCTCAAGGAACGGGCCGGTTTCCTCGTCCTCAAGGGCAATCTGTTCGATTTCGCCATCATGAAGACGAGCGTGATCTCGGCGGAATTCCGGCAGCGTTATTTGAGCGAGCCGGGTCGTGAGGGGATTTTCGAGGGCAAATGTGTAGTTTTCGATGGTTCGGAAGACTATCACGCCCGTATCAACGATCCTTCTCTCGATATCGATGAGCGCACCATTCTCGTCATTCGCGGGGCCGGACCGCTCGGCTGGCCGGGTTCGGCTGAGGTCGTCAACATGCAGCCGCCGGACGCGCTGTTGAAAAAAGGCATAACCAGCCTGCCGACAATCGGCGACGGCCGGCAATCGGGAACCGCGGATAGCCCGTCGATCCTCAATGCCTCGCCAGAAAGTGCCGCCGGTGGAGGACTGGCATGGCTTCGCACGGGTGATGTAATCCGCATCGACTTCAATCAGGGCAAGTGCGACGCGTTGGTACCGGATGCAGAGCTTGCTGCCCGAAAGGCCGATGGCATTCCTGCGGTGCCTGCGGATGCCACGCCCTGGCAGCGCATCTATCGTCAATCGGTGACCCAGCTTTCGGACGGTGCGGTTCTGGAAGGGGCCGCGGATTTCCGCCGGATTGCCGAGAAGATGCCCCGGCACAACCATTGACCATTCATTTGCAAGCGCATGACGAAAGATCCCCGGCCAAGACCGGGGATTTTTCTTGTCCAGCCGGTTTCACTATTAATTGCGACCTCCTAATGTACACCCAACATCCGCATTACAGGGGCAGGGCATGACAGATATTTCGATGATTGAGGCAGCGCGCCAGCGCATCGGCGAACATGCGGTGCGGACACCGCTTCTGTCGTCGCATTTTCTGGATGAGATTGCCGGGCGAAAGCTGTTCGTGAAGGCCGAGTGCCTGCAAAGAACGGGTTCGTTCAAATTTCGCGGCGGCTGGTCGGCGGTATCCGGTCTGCCGGCCGATGTGCGCGCCCGTGGCGTGATCGCCTTTTCCTCGGGCAACCATGCGCAGGGCGTCGCGCTTGCTGCTCGTCTGCACGGCGTGCCTGCCGTGATCATCATGCCCTCCGATGCACCAAAAATCAAAATCGACAATACCCGCGACTATGGTGCGGAAGTGGTGCTCTATGACCGCGCGAATGACGATCGCGACGCCATTGGCGACCGCCTGTCGAGCGAGCGCGGACTGACCCTTATCAGGCCCTACGACGAACCTCTGGTGATTGCAGGGCAGGGGACTGTCGGGCTGGAAATCGCCGAACAGGGCTTGGAACTCGGTATCGATGCGGCCGAGGTTCTCGTGCCTTGCGGCGGCGGCGGCCTCACATCCGGCATCTCCCTTGCCCTTGCGGCGAAAGCGCCGAACTACAAGGTCAGGACGTCAGAACCCGAGCGGTTCGACGATGTGGCGCGCTCACTCGCAGCGGGCAGGATTGAGCGGAATGCAACGACTTCCGGTTCGATCTGCGATGCAATCGTCACGCCTCAGCCCGGTAACATCACCTTCCCGATTATGGTTGGGCTTTGCGGAAAAGGCATTGCCGTAACCGAAGATGAAGCACTGCGGGCCATGGTTCTCGCCTTCAATAGGCTGAAGGTCGTCGTTGAGCCGGGCGGCGCGGTGGCCTTGGCGGCGGCGCTGTTTCACGGCAACGAGCTGGAGAGCGAAACGGTGATTGCGGTTGCCTCCGGCGGCAATGTCGATCCGGAGATCATGGCGAGCGCACTGTCCCGTTTCGGCTGAGATCAGGTGGGATCAGGCCTCGAGCCGTGCCGCAACCTCGTTGGCCATCGCCAGCGAGGCGGTGAGGCCGGGGCTTTCGATGCCGAAAAGATTGACGAGACCGGCAAGTCCGTGGGTTTCCGGCCCGTCGATGCGAAAATCCATGGCCGGTTCATCGGGTCCTGAAATCTTCGGCCGGATGCCCGAATAGGCCGGGACCAGCGCGTGTTCCGGTAGGCCCGGCCAATAGCGGCGGATCGCGTCGCCAAAACCCTCCATGCGGCGGGGATCGACGGCATAATCAATAGTGTCGACCCACTCCACATCCGGCCCGAAACGGGCCTGACCGGCAAGATCCAGGGTGAGGTGCACGCCAAGGCCGTGGGTGTGCGGAGCGGGGTAGATGAGCCGTGAAAAAGGCGACTTGCCGGTCAGCGAAAAATAGCTGCCTTTGGCGAAACGCGCCTCCGGGATCGTGTACTTCGGCAATCCCTCGATCTGTTTTGCCGCCAGCGGTGCCAGAAGGCCGGCGGAGTTGACGAGTAGCCGGCATGTCAAGCTGAGAGGTTCCTTGCCGCCAACGTGAACGCGGAAACCGTTGCTGGTCGCTTCCGCCCTTTCGAACGGTGCATTCAGGGCGAGGGCTGCGCCATGGTCTTGCGCGTCGCCGAGCAGCGCCAGCATATAACCATGGCTATCAATGATGCCGGTCGAATGTGAAAGCAGGGCCGCTACGCAGTTGAGCGCAGGCTCGAGCGACAGCGCCTGCGTGGCATCGATCAGTTCGAGGTCGTCGCAGCCATTGGCGTTACCCTTTTCCTTGAGTGTCGCCAACAGAACCGTTTCGTCCGCATTCGCTGCCACGATGAGTTTGCCGCAGCGGCGGTGCGAAACGCCATGGCTCTGGCAGAACGTATAAAGCCGCTCCCTGCCTTCAACGCAAAGGCGTGCCTTGAGGCTGCCTTCAGGATAATAAAGCCCGGCGTGAATAACCTCGCTGTTGCGCGAAGAGGTGGCGGAACCGAATTCCTTTTCGCCTTCGAGGATGATGACGGAAAGACCACGCATCGCCAGCTCGCGGGCCGTCGCCAGTCCGATCACCCCGGCTCCTATGATGATGGCGTCGATATCCGTCATGGTCCTTATCCGAGCCTGCCAATGATTTTGAACGGAAATGCCGTCTGCGACGTTGATCCTGCGCAATGGGTAGATTGATGCTTGTCCGGCGGCAAGTCGCGATCCGTATTTTTCCCAATGCGCCGAACTTATGGAATTTTATCTCTACTGAAACAGTGGGGAATAAAGCTATTCTTAACGGGAAATAAGCAGTGCCCGCTTTGACGGGCCGAGCAGGGAAGGGAGTTGTACAATGTCTTATTCCAAGGCCGGAAAAGCAAAAGACTTTGTCTCGCAGCCCCAGTCGCAGCGAAACTGGAGAGATTCGGTTCACGCGGCTCTTGTCGGCGTGTGCGTGGCTTTTGTCGCGGCGGTCATACTCGGTCTCGTTCCCTGATCCTCCCAGATTTTCTCATCAGGAAACTTGAGAAAAAAAGGCCGGTCGCTCCTCCGACCGGCCTTTTTATATTCATTCACGCCTTCAGATAATCCTCCGCCAGATCGACCCAGAAGGCTGTTCCGATTGGCAGAATGTCGTCGTTGAAGTCGAATTTCGGATGGTGCAGCGGCGGGTCGTTTTCGGTGCGCGCGGTGCCGAGGAAGAAGTAGCAGCCGGGCCGTTTTTCAAGCATGTAGGCGAAGTCTTCCGCGCCCATGGACGGGCGCTGCATTTCAACCACCTTTTCCGCCCCGGCAAAACGACGGGCCAGACCGGCGACATATTCTGTTTCCGCCTTGTGGTTGACTGTCGCATTGTAGCCGCGCTCGTAATCGAGCATGACACTCATGCCATAGCTGGCCGCTTGGCCTTCGGCTATCGCCCGGATACGCTTTTCCAGTTCGTCGCGCACACCCGCGTCGAAAGAACGGATGGTGAGCAGCATTTCCGCCTTCTCGGGAATGACGTTGCTCGCAACACCAGCATGGAATGCGCCAACAGTGACGACCGCCGACAGTTGCGGATGGATGTTACGGGACACCACCGTCTGCAAGGCCATGATGATACTGGCGCCCGCAACGATAGGGTCGGCCGCATCCTGCGGTTCGGCGCCGTGGCCGCCATATCCGTTGACGGTGATCCTGCATTCATCGACGGCGGCAAGGATCGGGCCGTCACGCAGGACGAATTGTCCGAAGGGCACGCCGGGATCGTTATGGAGGGCAAAAACCGCATCACATGGGAAGCGGTCGAACAGTCCGTCCTCGATCATGATGCGGGCGCCGCCGAAATTCTCCTCCGCCGGCTGGAAGATCAGATGCAGGGTCCCATCGAAATTCCTGCGTTCGGCGATGATCTTCGCGGCTCCCAGGAGCATGGCCGTGTGTCCGTCATGGCCGCAAGCATGCATGACGCCATCATTGGCGCTTGCATATTCCGCTCCAGTTTCCTCACGGATCGGCAGGGCATCGATATCGGCGCGAATGCCGAGCGTGCGGGCACTGTCGCCATTGCGGAGCGTGGCGACGATACCGGTTCCGGCAAGTCCGCGCGTTACTTCGTAACCCATTTCCACCAACTGTCCGGCAATGAAATCCGAGGTCTGGAATTCGGAAAGACCGATTTCGGGATGCCGGTGCAGGTGGCGGCGGATTGCCACCACATCCGGCATATGGTTGGCGAAGGAGGCAATGTTTGCGGTCTGTCTGGTCATTTTCGAAGTCCCTGGTTACGCCGCTTTTTTCCAGCGCTTTTTGCAAATTTCATAGCAGCATATACGCGGGCATGTAAGGGGCGTTCCCGGAGCCGGAATGCCTTGAAATTCATCGCTTGCATCGTATCGCGACAGGTGGCATGGAACTATAGACGTCCTGGGGCATTAGCGTTTCGGATGTGGCGCAGGCCTTCTCGGCCTCGCGTTGCCCTTCAGGTGTCAAAGGGGGACTATCTGACGTTGCGCGAACAATTTTCGCCGTGGGGGAAGGTGCGAAATCCGGTTGGAACGGCATTGCCGGGCCATAGGGCGAAATTTTCCTGTCGTCGAAAATCCATTCTCCGCAGAGATCCCCGGCTTTGCATGGTCGGAGGGATCGCGCAGCAAAACGCCGTGCTTGCGGATATTCGCCGTTTGACGATGCGTTGCACACAACGTCTGATCCGGTTCACCGAAGGTTCAGGATAAGTCATAAATATAGCGTGGCCCGATTTCGTGCGTATTCCCGCCACGGACGAAACGCCGGTCAAGTCGAACAGTTCTCCATAAAGTTCAGAATACGAGCCGATGTCATTTCATATTACCCCGACCGCCGCCGCCCGTGATTCCGAGACGAAGCAGATCGATCACAATGATTCGATCCGCGCGTCCTATATGACGGTCGAGGAACTGCATGATGCCGGTGCCGCGCTTTCGCGCGACGGTGCCGATACCCTTCCCGGCTTCATGGAGTTCGACTTCTTCGAGCGCCACCGTGAGAACGAGAAGGAAATCCTGCGGGTCTACCGCACAACGGCCGTCGACGCGGAAAATGGCGCGACGATAACGCCGGCGGCGGAATGGCTGCTCGACAACCACTACGTCATCGAAGAGGCGATCCAGGAAGTCCGCCGCGATTTCCCGCGCAAGTTCTATCGCCAGCTGCCGACAATGACGGTGGGCGGCGTGACGATCCCGCGGGTCATGGCGCTCGGCTGGCTTTATGTCGCCCATACCCACAGCACGGTCTCGCGCGAGAACATGACGGCGCTGGTGGATGGCTACCAGACGTCGAAGACGCTGCAGATCGGCGAATTGTGGGCGCTGCCCTCCATCATCCGTTTCGTCCTCATCGAAAATCTTCGCCGCATCTCCATTCGCGTGGAACGCTCGCGCCGCATGCGCCAGAAGGCGAATGAAGTCGTCGACGAAATCATTCGCCTGAACGATGCGGAAGCCTCCGCGGCACTTCTCAAGCAGGTCGATTCGCTGGTCGATGACCCGACCTTTGCGACGCAGTTCCTCTATCGCCTCAGAAACGGCTCGCAGACTTCGGGTTTTGCGGTGGCCTGGCTTGAAGAACGCCTGCATGCTGCGGGTACCGACGCTGAAAACGTCATGATGTCGGAACACAACCGGCTGGCCTCCGGCAATGTGACGATGGGCAATATCGTCAAGAGCCTAAGGGAAATCGACGATACCGAATGGTCGGTGTGGTTCGAGGAAGTCAGCCATATCGACAAGGTCCTGCGCGAGGAAACCGATTACGAGATTCTCGATTTCGGTTCGCGCAACACCTATCGCAACACGATCGAGCTTCTGGCGCGTCGCTCCCCCAAGACAGAGGTAGAGGTCGCGCGTGCCGCCGTGGAAATGGCGAGATCCGGCGAGCCTGCCGAGGTGTCTGAAAACCATCGCGTCAATGTCGGCTCCGTACTCGTCGGCCAGCGCCGGTTCGAGCTTGAAAAGGTGCTCGCTTACAGGCCGCTGGTCTCGCAGCATATCGTCCGGTCAATGCGCAAGTTCAACTGGCTCGCAATTGCGGCGCCAGTGTTTCTCATCACCGCGCTCGTCATGCTTGCCGTCGGCTGGTTCCTGGCCGAAGCGGGCATGCCCTGGTATGTGGTAACCGCATTCCTCCTGATGTTTGCATTGCCCGCTTCGGAAGGCGCGACCGGTCTGTTCAACACGCTCGTCACTTTCTTCGTGAAGCCGTTCCGGTTGGTCGGATACGAGTTCAAGAACGGTATTCCACAGGACGCCCGCACGCTTGTTGCCGTGCCCTGCATGTTGACCAGCCGCGACAGCGTCGACGAGATGATGCGCAATATCGAGGTGCATTATCTCGCCAATCCGCATGGCGAGATTTATTTCGCGCTGGTCAGCGACTGGCGCGATGCCCAATATGAGCAGTCCGGCGACGATCTCGAGATTCTCGAATATGCCAAGCGCGAACTGGCGGCGCTGAACAGCCGTTATGCCTTCGATGGCAAGACGCGTTTTTACCTGCTGCACCGCCGCCGCATCTACAACCCGTCCGAAGGCTGCTGGATGGGCTGGGAGCGCAAGCGTGGCAAGCTTCATGAACTGAACATGCTGCTGCGCGGCGACAAGGACACGACATTCCTCGGTGGCGCCAATATCGTGCCGGCCGATGTCAAATATGTCATGACGCTTGATGCCGATACGCGCCTGATGCGCGATGCGGTGACCAAGCTCGTCGGCAAGATGCATCACCCGATCAACCGCCCCGTCATCGATCCGGTCTCGGGACGTGTGGTTGAAGGTTATGGCCTGTTGCAGCCGCGCGTTACGCCTTCGCTGACGACGGGCAAGGATGCCTCCGTCTTCCAGCGTGTCTTCTCGATCAATCGCGGTATCGACCCTTACGTCTTCACCGTTTCCGACGTTTATCAGGACCTGACCTCCGAAGGCACCTTCACCGGTAAGGGTCTTTACGACGTGGATGCCTTCGAGGCGGCTCTTAAGGGCCGGATCGAGGAAAACTCCATCCTCAGCCACGATTTGCTCGAAGGATCCTTTGCGCGATGCGCGCTGGTGACCGATGTGGAACTGGTCGAGGATTTCCCAACCCGCTACGAGGTGGAAGTCTCGCGCCAGCATCGCTGGGCGCGTGGCGACTGGCAGCTGCTTCCCTATATTCTCGACCGCGCCCGTGGTGTTACCGCGATCGGCCGGTGGAAGATGGTCGATAACCTGCGCCGTTCGCTGACGCCGATTGCCTGGTTCTTTGCCTCGATCCTCGGCTGGTATTTCATGGACCCGCTCGGCGCGCTGATCTGGCAGATCCTGCTGATCTTCTCGCTGTTCGTCGCTCCGACGCTCTCGCTGCTTTCCGGCCTCGTGCCGCGCTCCACTGATATCGTACCGCAGGCCCATTTCCATACCATCTGGTCGGAAATCCGCGCCACCAATGCGCAGGTTGCGCTGCGTATCGTCTTCATTGCCGATTCTGCCTGCATGATGACGGATGCAATTGTCCGTTCGCTCTACCGTCTGCTCGTCAGCCACAAGCTGATGCTGGAATGGCGCACCGCCGCCAGCATGCAGTCTAGCGCCCAGGGCGGCATCACCTATTATTTCCGCCAGATGTGGCATGCGCCTGTTGTGGCCATGCTCGGCCTGTTGTTTGCGGCGCTGCCCGGTGACAATGCCTTCCTGATCGGCATTCCATTTACTCTGCTCTGGGTTCTGTCTCCCGCCGTTGCCTGGTATGTCAGCCAGTCGGCGGAAACCGAAGACCGGCTGTTCGTTTCGGAACACGTCTCTTTCGAGCTTCGCAAGATCGCGCGTCGCACATGGCGTTATTACGAAGCCTTCGTGACACCGCAGGAAAACCACCTGCCGCCGGACAACTTCCAGGAAACGCCGGAGCCGATTGTTGCCTCGCGTACATCGCCTACCAATATCGGCGTTTACCTGCTTTCCATCATTTCGGCGCGCCAGTTTGGCTGGATCAGCTTTGCCGATACGCTGGAGCGGATCGAGAACACGATCCAGACCGTCGAGAAGATGGAGAAACATCGCGGCCATCTCTACAACTGGTACCATACGGACACGCTGCAGACGCTTGGTCCCCGTTACGTTTCGGCGGTGGACAGCGGTAATCTCGCCGGTCACCTGATTGCGGTTTCGTCTGCCTGCCGCCAGTGGGCAGAGGCGCCTTCCGCGCATCTTCAGGGTAATCTCGACGGTATCGGCGATCTCGCCGGTATTCTGCGCGAAACGCTGAAAGCGCTGCCTGACGACCGCAAGAACCTGCGTCCGCTGCATCGCCGCCTCGAAGAACGCATCATCGGTTTTTCGAACGCTCTTGCCTCGGTCAAGCGCGAGCATGAATTCGCATCGATCCGCGTCATCAATCTTGCGGTACTCGCGCGCGACATCCAGAAGCTCGCTACCAATGTCGATCACGAAGTGAAGTCTGCGCAGAGCGCGGAAGTGACGCGCTGGGCGCAATTGCTCGTGGATTGCTGCGAGGCGCATATTTCAGACAGCGCCATCGACCTCACCAATATGGAGCCGCTACGCCAGCGTCTTGCATCGCTGCGCGACCGCAGCCGCAACCTCGCTTTCTCGATGGATTTCACGTTCCTTTATCGCAAGGATCGCCGTCTTCTGTCGATCGGCTACCGCGTCGAAAGCAAGGAACTGGACGAGGCCTGCTACGACCTTCTGGCTTCCGAATGCCGCCTGACCAGCCTGTTTGCCATCGCCAAGGGCGATCTGCCGACCGAGCACTGGTACCGTCTCGGCCGCCAGGTCGTGCCGATCGGTGCGCAGGGCGCGTTGGTCTCCTGGTCGGGTTCGATGTTCGAATATCTGATGCCTCCGCTTGTCATGCAGGAGCGTCAGGGTGGCATTCTCAACCAGACCAACAATCTGATCGTCAAGGAACAGATGAACCACGGCCGCCGTCTCGGCACGCCATGGGGCATTTCCGAAGCGGCGTTCAACGCCCGCGATCACAACATGAACTACCAGTACACCAACTTCGGTGTGCCGACGCTTGGCCTCAAGCGCGGTCTCGGCCAGAATGCTGTCATCGCGCCCTATGCGTCGATTCTCGCCAGCCAGTACGATCCTGACGGTGCGCTGGAAAACCTCGACAAGCTGCGCAAGCTTGGCGCGCTTGGACAGTACGGCTTCCATGATGCCGTGGATTTCACGCCGACACGTGTGCCTGACGGCAAGGTCTGCGCGGTGGTCTACAACTATTATGCCCACCACCACGGCATGTCGATCGCGGCTGTCGCCAACGTCGCCTTTGACGGTGTGTTGCGCGAACTCTTCCATTCCGACCCTGTAATCGAGGCGGCCGAACTCCTGTTGCAGGAAAAGGCACCGCGCGAAGTGCCTGTCATGAGCGCCAAATACGAGCCGGAAACCCCAGGCAAGGAACAGGCAGACCTGCTGCGTGCGGAAGTGCGCTCCATCGCCGACCCGGCCGTGCGCGACCGCGAAGTGGTGTTCCTGTCGAACGGCCATTATTCGACGATGCTCACCTCAACCGGTGCTGGATATTCGAAATGGAACGGTCAGGCGATTTCCCGCTGGAAGGCCGACCCGACCGAAGATCGTTGGGGAACCTTCATCTTCCTGCGCGATACCACCAATGGACAATGGTGGAGTGCGACGGCTGAGCCGCGTGTCATCGAAGGCGAAAAGACCAAGACGATCTTCACCGACGACAAGGCCGAATTCCACAAGAATGTCGGCGATCTGCAGAGCGTCGTTGAATGCATCGTCGCCACCGAGCACGATGCCGATGGCCGCCGCGTCACGCTGCTCAATGTCGGTTCCGAGGATCGCTACATTGAAGTGACCTCCTATATGGAGCCGGTCATTGCGTCGGAAGACGACGACAACGCCCATCCGCTGTTCTCGCGCATGTTCGTGCAGACGGAGATCGGCCGGCGCGGCGATGTCATCCGCGCCTGGCGTAACCGCCGCAGCCCGAATGAGCCCGGAACGATCATCGCGCATCTTGCTGCCGATAACGCCGGCCCATCGCGCCCGACGGAGTTCGAGACGGACCGTGCCAAGTTCATCGGCCGCGGCCGATCGCTCGGTGAAGCGGCTGCATTCGATACGGGTGCCACGCTTTCCAACACCGACGGCTTCACGCTCGATCCTATCCTGTCGTTGCGACGCACTGTGCGCGTACCGGCCGGCAAGAAGGTGAGCGTGATTTTCTGGACGATTGCCGCGCCGAGCCGTGAGGAAGTCGACAAGGCGATCGATCGTTATCGCCATCCTGACGCATTTGCCCATGAACTCGTGCATGCATGGACGCGCACGCAGGTGCAGATGCGCCATGTGGGTGTCACTTCGCAGCAGGCCGCCGCTTTCCAGCATCTCGGCCGTTATCTGACCTATCCGGACATGCATCTGCGCGCGGATTCGGAAACGCTGAAAACGGGTCTCGCTTCGCAGCGGGCGCTTTGGCCGCTTGCCATTTCGGGCGATTTCCCGATCTTCAGCCTGCGTATCAACGACGATATGGACATGGATATTGCCCGTGAGGCGCTCAGCGCTCACGAATATCTGCGTTCGCGCGGCGTGATCTTCGATCTCGTCATCGTCAACGAACGGGCCGCGTCGTATGCACAGGATATGCAGCATGCGCTGGATCATATTTCCGAGGCACAGCGTCGCATCAATCCCGCCGATGGTGGTAGGCCGCATGTGTTCTCCGTTCGCCGCGACTTGATGGACGAAGAGACCTGGAGCGCGCTTCTGGCGGCCTCCCGTGTCGTGCTGCATGTGCGGAATGGCAAGATCGTCGACCAGATCAACCGCGCCGTGTCGCTTTTTGCGGCGCATCGCGGTCCTGACGGCGCGACTGAGGCCGCGCAGGCTCGCCTGCCGGTGCCTGCGTTCCCCGTCGCTGAGGCTGTCGAGGATGCGGGCGATCTCGATTTCTGGAACGGTTTTGGCGGTTTCGCCAAAAGCGGAGAGGAATATGTCGTGCGCCTGCATGGTGGGCAATCCACACTGCATCCTTGGATCAACGTCATCTCGAACGAAAGTTTCGGCTTCCATGTGTCGGCGGAAGGCGCTGGTTTCACCTGGAGCCGCAATTCCCGTGACTATCAGCTGACACCCTGGAGCAACGATCCGGTCATCAACCGGCCGGGCGAGGCCTTCTATGTTGCCGATGTGGAAACAGGAAAGCTCTATACGCCCTGTGCTGCCCTTTCGCGTGATCCGGAAGCCCTGTTCGAAACCCGTCATGGTCTCGGTTACTCCGTAATGACCGGCAAGACGGATAAGCTTGAAGTCGAGGTGACGCAGACGGTAGACCGTGAAAAGCCGGTCAAGTTCTCGCAGCTCATCGTACGCAACAAGGGTTCGAAAAGCCGCCGCCTGAAAGTCTATGCTTATGTGGAATGGGTGCTGGGCAATAATGGCCAGAAATCTGCGCCGTTCATCCTGAGCAGGCACGATGCCGGCAGCAATGCGATTTTTGCCTCCAACCCTTACAGCATCGACTATAGCACCCGCACTGCCTTCCTGACGCTCGACAGCGAGGCAAGCGGCTTTACCACCAGCCGCCGTGAATTCATCGGCCGCTTCGGTTCTGCACAGGCTCCACAGGGCATTATGTCCGGTGCGGCACTCAGTGGCAGCACCGAGGTGGACGGCGATCCCTGCGCCGCCTTGATGCAGGAAATCCACCTGAAGCCGGGCGAAGAACGGCATATGACCTTCATTCTCGGCGATGCCGACAATGCGGAGGAGGCGGCAACGCTGGTCGAACAAGTCCGTGCGGCGGATTTCCAGTCGGTGCTGGAGGGCAGCAAGGCGTTCTGGACTGGCTTTACCGGCCAGTTGCAGGTTACCACGCCCGATGCCGGCTTCAACCACATGGTCAATAGCTGGTTGCCCTATCAGGCGCTGGCGTGCCGCATCCTGGCGCGCACGGCCTTCTATCAGTCGAGCGGCGCCTTCGGCTTCCGTGACCAGCTTCAGGACACGCTGGCATTCCTGCTCTACCAGCCGGATCTCGCTCGCAAGCAGATCCTGCGTGCGGCAGGCCGCCAGTTTGCGGAAGGCGACGTCCAGCATTGGTGGCTGCCTTTGACCGGTGCAGGTGTCCGCACGACGATCTCTGATGACGTGGTCTGGCTCGCTTATGCGATCAACCAGTATGTCTCGGCTACGGGCGATGCGGCCATCCTTGATGAAAGCATCCCCTTCATCAAGGGACCGGCATTGATGCCGGGGCAGCACGATGCCTTCTTCCAGCCGGAGACGAGCGACAAATCCGCTAGCCTCTACGAACACGCGGCTCTGGCGCTTGATCTCGCGATCCATCGCACCGGCGAAAACGGTCTGCCGCTGATCCTCGGCGGTGACTGGAACGACGGCATGAACCGTGTCGGCATCGGCGGCAAGGGCACCAGTGTCTGGCTTGGCTGGTTCCTGGCCGGAGCGCTTCGCGATTTCATAGCGATCGCCGAAAAGCGCGGTGATACAGACCGTGTCGGCAGGTGGTCGGCGCATCGCGAAAAGCTTCGCAATGCTCTCGAAACTGCGGGTTGGGACGGCAGCTATTACCGTCGCGGTTATTTCGATGACGGCACGCCGCTCGGTTCCGCCACCAGCGAGGAATGCCAGATCGATTCACTTGGCCAAAGCTGGAGCGTTCTTTCCGGCGAGGGTGAAGAAGGGCGGTCACGGCAGGCGATGGACGCTGTCATTGAGCATCTGGTCGATGAAAAGGCCGGTATCATCCGTCTGTTCACCCCGCCATTCTCGCGGGCACCGCATGATCCGGGTTATATCAAGGGATATCCGCCGGGTGTGCGCGAAAACGGCGGACAATATACCCACGCGGCGACCTGGGTAGTGCTTGCCCTTGCCAAGCAGGGGCGTGCGCAGGAGGCGTGGAACTGCTTCAAGCTGCTCAACCCCGTCAACCATGCGCTCGACGCGGCATCCTCCGAAACCTATCGGGTCGAACCCTATGTGGTGACCGCCGATGTCTATGGTGAGGGCGCTTATGCGGGTCGCGGCGGCTGGAGCTGGTACACGGGTTCCGCCGGCTGGCTCTATCGCGCCGCGATCGAGGGCATTCTCGGTATCACCCGAACCGAAGGCAAGCTTCACATCGCGCCGTCGCTGCCCGAAGACTGGAGCGGCTTCTCGGTGAAGATCACGCTGGACGGTAAAGCAAAGGACATCGTCGTCAGCCGTAAGGCCGGCACGGCAGAGGTCTCTGTATCCGTCGACGGCAAGCCCCTGTCGGCTGACGATCGGGTGATCCCGTTCGACTGACGACCGGCTCTACGTTTGCTTTTAAAATCAGGCTCCTGCGGTGACGCAGGGGCCTTAATTTTTATTGTGGCTGCCCTGGTATTGTTTGTCTGTACGGAGGCGCGGTAACAGCTTTGTCCTGGCGGGTATCTCCAGCATCATCTCAATTAGAGAAATGACACAGCCTCGCGACGGTCTTGCAAGGGCCAACGAGAATGTGAGCCGTGCTCCTCTCGACGTGGCACGCAGGCAGAGCAGTTTTACAGAGCCATGTTTCTGCGCTGTTTTATCGCTGAATGCTGATGGCCAAGGCCAAGGCCAAGGCTAAGGCTAAGGCTAAGGCTTGGCCCTTTCCTGCATTATCAAGGCACATGTCTGCAGCTTCGCAGACCTTGGAAAACGGACAAAGAAAAAGGGCGGACACCACGGTGCCCGCCCTTATTATATTCCGTAAGCCAGAGTGTCAGGAGGCGATGGCTTTCGGCCGGGGCTGGCCCTCGTCCTCTGTCAGCAGGCCGCTGGTGCGCAGCAGCGAGGTGAAGCGTCCGCCACGCTGGCTGAGCTCGTCGAACGTGCCCTTTTCAATGATACGGCCCTGATCGAGGAACAGCACCTGATCGGCATCGCGCACCGTGGAAAGGCGGTGGGCGATGATGAAGGTCGTGCGGTTCATTCTCAGCGCGTCCACGGCGGCCTTAACCCGTGCTTCCGTTTCCACGTCCAGCGCGCTGGTTGCCTCGTCAAGGACCAGGATGGGAGCGTTCTTCAGGATAGCACGCGCAATGGCGATACGCTGGCGCTCGCCACCGGACAGGCGGTTGCCGCGTTCACCCACCTGGGTCAGGTAGCCGGTGATACGGCTGTCGATGAAATCCGTCGCAGCAGCAGCTGCTGCTGCTTCCACGACCTCCGCGTCGGTAGCAGATTCGCGACCAAGGCGGATGTTTTCGCGGATGGAGCGGTTGAGAAGGCCGGCATCCTGGAACACCGTGGCGATGGAGTTTCTGAGCGAGTTCTTCGTCACCGTCGAGATGTCGGTTCCATCGATCAGAATCTGGCCTGAATCCGGATCATAGACACGCTGCAGAAGATTGATGAGCGTGGTCTTGCCCGCGCCCGTCGGTCCGACGATGGCAATCGTCTGGCCGGCCTTGGCCGTAAACGAGATGTCGTGGACGCCCTGCTTGGTGTTGGCGAAACCGAAATTGACGTTGCGGAACTCCACGGTGCCGGAGACATTTGACAATTCGCGGGCGTCGCCCGGTTCTTCCCGTTCCTTGACGGAATCCTCCAGCACGAAGAAATCCTCGAGCTTTGCGCGCGCCTCGAAAATCTGGGTCACGAACTGACGCATCTGATCGAGACGGCCGATGAGAAGATTGGCGAAACCGATGAAGGCAATGACGTCACCGACGCGCAATTCGCCGTTCTTCACCAGCACGGTGCCGATGACGAGGATGATCATCATCGAAACGGTCGACGCAGTGCGGTTCAAGGCACTTGCGAAAGCCCACCAGTCGAGCACCGGATATTGGGCGCTCAGCAGTTTTTCGGTGAAGGATTTCAGCGCCTTCGTTTCAGCCTCGATGCGGTTGTAGCTGTGCAGGACGGACACGTTGCTGATGGAATCGCTGACATGGGCAAAAACGCTGTGATAATGCTCCTCGACCGAAGCCTGGCCATCCTTGGTGCGGCCCATCACCCACTTGCCAATGAACCAGTAGACGATGCCAAGACCGATCAGGACGAAGCTGAGGCGCAGGTCCATGGCAATGGCTGTCGGAATAAGCAGTACGAGTGCGACGAAAGTCGCCAGATGCGTGCGCATGAATTCGAGCCACAGGCCGAACAGCGTCTCGCTGGCGCGCAGAAGCGTATGCAGCGCGTTCGAGGTGCCGCGCAGATGGTGCCAGGAGAGCGGCATGGAGATGATCCGGCCGAAGGCTTCCGTCAGCAGGGTCGCGCGGCGACCGTGGGCCAGCCGGTCGGCCTCGCGGGCGACAGCGACATAAGCCACGGTGTTGAAGACGCCGAAACCCGCCCACAGGATGAGGATGGACGTGACATCGGAGCCGGAGGAGATGGCGTCGATGATCCGTCCAAACAGCACGGGTTCGGCAATGGTGATCGCTGCAAGAATGATGTTGGCGATGACAACGATCAACACCCGCCATTTATGTACGGTCAGATAGCGCAGGGCGCGTGTGTAAACCTGAAACAAAGTCAAATTTTCAATCCAGTCCAGCGTCTGTTTCGAGCGGTTGATTGTTCGGTCTCAATACAATGCTGTTTTAGCAAGGTTGCATGAGACGGCGAAATTTGTGTAATTATCGCTCTTTCAGTCTGAATGGCGGCTTAACAAACCGAGCACGCGTGCGAACCGAAAAAAAACTGAACCCGATGTTTCTAGGGGACGCCGTCACAAGATTTTGCATGTTCGTTTCAGGGATTGCTAACGACGATATGTTCAGTCTGAACCGACCGGCGCCCGAGTAACATGACGTACTCGTGGGACCATGTCCTTCATGTCATCCCTTCCAGCCAAGCTCCGGGCATGTGTCTTTATGCATGATATTCTTCACTTCATCTCTGCGTGCTACCAGGCGGGAAACGCTGATCGTGTTCGCTCCGAATTTGTAACACTTATTCGCGAATATGGTTTCGAATATTTCCTCGTCAGCCGGCGGATGACCGGGGAGCTTGCTTCCACCGGCCAGATTCTCGCACAACATCTCCCGGAAGGGTGGATCGAGGTCTACCGCGCCAAGAAATATAATCTTGTCGATCCCGTCCGTAAGGTGATCGGCATGGTGCACAAGCCGTTTCAGTGGAAAGAGGCGCTTGAGGGCCTGCCCCGCGCGATGCATCGAAAAAGGGCGAATGTGTTTTTTCACGATGCCGGCCGTTACGGTCTGCAGGGTGGGTATGCCTTTCCGGTGCACGGGCGCGCGGGATTCATCGGCGCGGTGTTCCTTGGCGGCGAGGACCGGCAATTGCCCTCGTTGCACGTTGAGCTGCTGGATGCGGCCACGCGCGCGGTGTTCTGGCGTCTGCTCGATCTTTCAGGCCAGGTCCATAACCTCAACAACGCGCCGAATGTTTCCGCTCTTGAACTTACAAGGCGGGAAATGGAAGTTCTGACGCTGATGGCTGATGGCATGACCTCAACCGAAATTGGACGCCAGCTATCGATCTCCAATCACACGGTCGACTGGTATATCAATGGAATCCAGCGTCGGTTCAGCGCCAAGAACAGGCAGCATACTGTAGCACTCGCCTTTCGCAACGGCTTGCTGAGCTAGTTACGACAGTACGCTTCTCTCCCGAATTGCCCTTTTCAAGACCGGGTTTTGCTGCTTAATTCCGCAGTGCAGCAGAAATTCTGTTTTGGCGTGTGGGGAGACCGTCTTGAAAATATCGAAAATACTTGTTGCCAACCGATCCGAAATTGCGATCCGAGTTTTCCGGGCAGCGAACGAGCTGGGGATAAAAACCGTCGCCATTTGGGCGGAAGAGGACAAGCTGTCTTTGCACCGCTTCAAGGCGGATGAAAGTTATCAGGTCGGCAGGGGTCCGCATCTCGCCAAGGATATGGGACCGATCGAGAGCTATCTTTCGATTGAGGAGGTCATCCGCGTGGCCAGACTTTCCGGCGCGGACGCGATCCATCCCGGTTACGGCCTTTTGTCCGAAAGCCCCGAATTCGTTGAGGCCTGTAACAAGGCTGGCATCACCTTCATCGGACCGACGGCGGATACGATGCGCCAGCTCGGCAACAAGGTTGCCGCCCGCAATCTGGCGATCTCGGTCAATGTTCCCGTTGTTCCTGCAACCAAGCCGCTGCCGGACGATATGGCCGAGGTGGAGCGGCTGGCCGAAGAGATCGGTTATCCCGTGATGTTGAAGGCCTCCTGGGGCGGCGGCGGTCGCGGCATGCGCGCCATCCGCAAAAAGGAGGATCTGGCACGCGAGGTCACCGAGGCCAAGCGCGAGGCGAAGGCCGCTTTCGGCAAGGACGAGGTCTATCTCGAAAAGCTGCTCGAGCGCGCCCGCCACGTCGAGAGCCAGGTTCTCGGTGATACCCACGGCAATGTCGTGCATCTGTTCGAGCGCGATTGTTCGATCCAGCGCCGCAATCAAAAAGTGGTTGAGCGCGCGCCGGCACCCTATCTCAGCGAAGCGCAGCGTCAGGAACTGGCCGCCTATTCCTTGAAGATCGCGGCTGCGACCAATTATATCGGCGCCGGCACGGTCGAATATCTGATGGATGTCGATACCGGCAAATTCTACTTCATCGAGGTCAATCCGCGCATTCAGGTGGAGCATACCGTCACCGAAGTCGTGACCGGCATCGATATCGTCAAGGCGCAAATCCATATTCTGGAAGGGGCCGCCATCGGCACGCCGGAATCGGGTGTGCCGAAACAGGAGGATATCCGCCTCAACGGCCATGCGCTGCAGTGCCGTATCACCACGGAAGACCCGGAGCACAATTTCATTCCCGACTACGGCCGTATAACGGCGTACCGCTCGGCGTCCGGCTTCGGCATTCGTCTGGATGGCGGGACGTCCTATTCGGGGGCGATCATCACCCGTTATTACGATCCGCTTTTGGTGAAGGTAACGGCCTGGGCGCCGCAGCCGGATGAAGCGATCAGCCGCATGGACCGCGCGCTGCGCGAATTCCGAATTCGCGGTGTTGCGACCAACCTCACCTTCCTCGAGGCCATCATTGGCCATGCGAGTTTCCGCAACAACACCTATACGACCCGCTTCATCGATTCGACGCCGGAGCTGTTTGCACAGGTCAAGCGTCAGGACCGCGCTACGAAGCTGCTCACCTATCTTGCCGATGTGACGGTGAACGGGCATCCGGAAACCAAGGGCCGCGTTAAGCCACCGGCAAATGCGGCACAGCCGGTGGTTCCCTACATCGATGCGCCGACGCCTGATGGCACCAAGCAATTGCTCGACCGGCTGGGGCCGAAGGGCTTTGCCGACTGGATGCGCAACGAAAAGCGGGTGCTGGTAACGGACACAACGATGCGCGACGGCCATCAGTCGCTGCTGGCCACGCGCATGCGTACCCATGACATTGCCGGCGTCGCAAGCGTCTATGCCAAGGCCTTGCCGCAGCTTCTGTCTCTGGAGTGCTGGGGCGGCGCCACTTTCGACGTTTCCATGCGCTTCCTGACGGAAGACCCGTGGGAGCGCCTGGCGCTGATCCGCGAGGGTGCGCCGAACCTGCTGCTGCAAATGCTGCTGCGCGGTGCGAACGGCGTCGGGTACAAGAACTATCCAGACAATGTCGTGAAATATTTCGTCCGTCAGGCTGCGAAGGGCGGTATCGACCTGTTCCGCGTGTTCGACTGCCTGAACTGGGTGGAGAATATGCGCGTATCGGTGGATGCGATCGCCGAGGAGAACAAGCTCTGCGAAGCGGCCATCTGCTACACGGGCGATATCCTCAATTCTGCGCGTCCAAAATACGACCTGAAATATTATACCAACCTCGCCGCCGAGCTGGAGCGTGCAGGCGCGCATATCATCGCCGTCAAGGATATGGCGGGACTTCTGAAGCCTGCCGCTGCCAAGGTGCTGTTCAAGGCGCTGCGGGAGGCGACCAGCCTGCCTATCCATTTCCACACGCATGACACATCCGGCATTGCGGCTGCGACCGTGCTTGCCGCCGTCGATGCGGGCGTGGATGCGGTGGATGCCGCCATGGATGCGCTTTCGGGCAACACGTCCCAGCCCTGCCTCGGTTCCATCGTGGAAGCGCTGGCCGGATCGGAACGCGATACGGGTCTCGATACGGAATGGATCCGCCGCATCTCCTTCTACTGGGAGTCGGCGCGCAACCAGTATGCGGCTTTCGAAAGCGATCTGAAGGGCCCTGCCTCGGAAGTCTATCTGCATGAAATGCCGGGTGGGCAATTCACCAATCTCAAGGAGCAGGCGCGCTCGCTCGGTCTTGAGAGCCGCTGGCACGAGGTCGCGCAGGCCTATGCCGACGCCAACCGGATGTTCGGCGATATCGTCAAGGTCACGCCGTCCTCCAAGGTTGTCGGCGATATGGCGCTGATGATGGTGAGCCAGGATCTGACGGTCGCCGACGTGGAAAATCCTGATCGCGAAGTGTCCTTCCCGGACTCGGTGGTTTCGATGCTGAAGGGCGATCTTGGGCAGTCGCCAGGCGGCTGGCCGGAAGCCCTGCAGAAAAAGGCGCTGAAGGGTGACGCGCCCTATACGGTTCGTCCCGGCTCATTGCTGCCGGATGCCGATCTCGATGCGGAGAGAAAGGCGATCGAGACCAAACTCGAGCGTTCCGTGAACGACTTCGAATTCGCATCCTATCTGATGTATCCGAAGGTGTTCACCGATTTCGCGCTGACATCCGAAACCTACGGTCCGGTTTCCGTGCTTCCCACCCATGCGTATTTCTACGGCATGGAGGACGGTGAAGAGCTGTTTGCCGATATTGAGCGCGGCAAAACGCTGGTCATCGTCAATCAGGCCTCTTCAGGCACTGACGATAAGGGCATGGTGACGGTGTTCTTCGAGATCAACGGCCAGCCGCGCCGCATCAAGGTGCCGGATCGCGCTCATGGCGCATCCGGCTCTGCGGTGCGCCGCAAAGCGGAACTCGGCAATGGCACACATATTGGTGCGCCGATGCCGGGCGTGATCAGCCGCGTCTTCATCAACCAGGGTCAGGAGGTCAAGGCCGGCGACGTGCTGCTCTCCATCGAAGCCATGAAGATGGAAACTGCGCTTCACGCCGAACGCGATGGCAAGGTCGCCGAGGTTCTCGTGCGCCCGGGTGACCAGATCGACGCAAAGGATCTGCTGATCGCTTACGCGGAATGATGCCCACACGGCATCGCTAGCCGCGATATTTTGTCTTTCATTATAAACGCCCGCCCTCCCGGCGGGCGTTTTGCTGTTGCACCTTCGCTAAAACTCAAATATGCATGTTCGTGCACGTTTGTTCCTGTTTATGCATGAGTCCCGATGAGCGATCATTTTGTCAGCGAGCGGCAGGCGCTCATCCTTGCACAGTTGCGGCAAAGCGGCCGCGTGCTTGCGCAGGATCTCGCCCAGAATTTCGGCGTTTCGGAAGACACGGTCCGCCGGGATCTGCGGGATATGGCGGCGCGCGGGGAGTGTCTGCGCGTCTATGGCGGGGCGTTGCTTTCCGATAGCAAGACGGTGCCGCTGAAGACACGGATCACCGAGGATGCCGATCGCAAGGCTTCGTTGGCACGCGCAGCAATTCCGCTGCTTGAGCCGGGCATGGTCGTCTTCATCGATGCCGGCTCCACCAATCTGGCCATTGCAAGGGCTATCCCCGCCGGTCTCAAATTGACGGTGGTAACGAATACGCCTGCTATTGCCGCTGAACTCACGGGGCGCGCCGATATCGCTTTGATCATGATCGGCGGCAAGGTCGATCCGGCCGTCGGTGCGGCCATCGACGCCATGGCGTTGCGGCAACTCGAGCTGATGCGGCCCGAGCTGTGTATTCTTGGCGTTTGCGGTGTTGCGGCTGAGACCGGCCTGTCGGCGGATATTTTCGAGGATGCCGTGTTCAAGCGGCTTGCCTGCAGCGCCAGCCAGCGGATTGTTGCCGCCATCACCACGGAAAAGCTGGGCCACAAGGCGGCGTTTCACGTGCACGACTTTTCTCCGCCTCTTTCCCTGGTGCTGGAACATGACGCCGACCGCACATTGGTCGAGGCGCTGTCGGCTAAAGGCGTACAAGTTCATTTCGGCGGCGATGACGCCGTCCAACTCTCTCACGGTCAAGTCTGAAGGATATTACCGATGAACGGCCCCACGACATTTTCGCCGACGGTCAAGCGCTCGTCCTATCTGACGCGGCACAGGCTCGGTGTATCCCTGCTGTTTTTGATGAACGGTTTCATGATGGGATCGTGGGCGCCCAAAATACCGGAATTTGCGGCGCGGTTATCCCTCAGTGAAAGTGCGCTTGGCCTGATCATTCTGGTTTTCGGCGTCGGCTCGCTGGTTTTCATGCCGATCGCCGGTTCCCAGATCGCCCGTTTCGGATCGCGAACGGTCAGCCTTGCGAGTGCGGCTATTTTCTTGCCGACACTGCTTTTCATCTCCTGGGCAGACACGATCTGGGCGGGTGTGATTGCGGTTTTCCTGTTCGGTGGGCTGACAGGGGCGATGGATGTCGCCATGAACGCCAATGCGGTGGCGGTCGAGCGTGACATGCGCCGCGCCATCATGTCGTCGTGCCATGCTTTCTGGAGCCTGGGCGGCCTGATCGGCGCCGGTCTTGGCGGTTATCTCATCACGGCCATTGGCGTGCAGGGGCATGCGATCGCGTTGACGGTCATCGCCCTTGTTTTGCTCGTCGTCGCGTGGCCGCGCGTTCTTGCGGATCGCCCGCATGCCGAGGAGGAGCGTCCGAAAGGTCGCTTGCCGCTGACGCCCTTGCCGTGGATTATCGGTCTGATGGCGCTGTTTTCGATGATTCCGGAAGGCGCGATCCTCGATTGGGGTGCCCTTTATCTGCGCAATGAACTCGGCGCTTCCGTGTCCCAGTCCGGTTTTGCTTTCGCGGCCTTTTCCATGACCATGGCGGCCATGCGTTTTGCCGGCGATCTGGTGCGCGACCGGTTCGGCGCGGTCAATACCCTGCGGTTCTGCTCGGTCATGTCGATTGCGGGCCTTCTGATTGCGGGTCTTGCGGGAAATTCCACGTTTGTGATCATCGGCTTCGCGATTGCCGGCATCGGTATTTCCAACATGGTGCCGATCGCCTTTTCGGCGGCGGGGAACATGCCGGGATTGGCACCCGGCATCGGCCTGTCGGTCGTCACCACCATGGGTTATTCCGGGATTCTGGTAGCACCCTCGGCCATCGGCTTCATTGCCGAACATACCGGCCTTGCCAGCGTATTTCTCGCTCTGCCGTTGTTGCATGTGGTGGTTTTGCTGCTTTCGCGGCTCGCCCGGCATGCGGATGGTGCGGGCAAGGAATAGGCGTCTCGAATTTTGCCATGATTGCGGTAAAGTAGAAGCTCTTATGCGTTGGGTGTTGACAAGCAGGCCCCCTTGTTTCACCTCAATTGCCAGACCTTGCCGCAAGCTCCAGAGACCGCCATGACGTCACACGCCGATTACGATCCAAAGCCCCGCCGTGCATCCGTTGCCGTCGACGTAGGGGGCGTCATCGTGGGTGGCGGTGCGCCTGTCGTCGTACAATCCATGACCAATACCGACACGGCGGATATCGACGCCACCGTGCAGCAGGTGGCGGCACTTTTCCAGGCCGGTTCTGAAATGGTGCGCATCACCGTCGATCGCGATGAGAGCGCTGCCGCTGTGCCGAAAATCCGCGAACGGCTGCTGCGCCTTGGCATGGACGTGCCGCTGATTGGCGATTTCCACTATATAGGCCACAAGCTTCTGGCCGATCATCCGGCCTGTGCCGAAGCACTGGCGAAATACCGCATCAATCCCGGCAATGTCGGCTTCAAGGACAAGAAGGACAAGCAGTTCGGCGAAATCGTCGAAATGGCGATCCGTTATGACAAGCCGGTTCGCATCGGCGTGAACTGGGGGTCGCTCGATCAGGAATTGCTGACGACGCTGATGGACAAGAACAAGGAGCAGGGTTTTCCGCTCTCTGCCCGTCAGGTCACCCGCGAAGCCATAGTCCAGTCGGCACTGATTTCCGCAGAGCTTGCCGAAGAAATCGGCCTGCCGCGCAATCGCATCATCCTGTCTGCCAAGGTCAGCCAGGTACAGGACCTGATTGCCGTTTATTCGATGCTGTCGGAACGTTCCAACCACGCACTGCATCTCGGTCTTACCGAAGCCGGCATGGGTTCCAAGGGCATCGTCGCCTCGTCTGCTGCCATGGGTTATGTGCTGCAGCACGGTATTGGCGACACGATCCGCGTCTCGCTGACGCCGGAGCCGAACGGCGACCGCACCCGCGAGGTGCAGGTGGCGCAGGAATTGCTGCAGGTCATGGGTTTCCGCCAGTTCATTCCGGTGGTTGCGGCATGTCCCGGCTGCGGGCGCACCACCTCTACCGTCTTTCAGGAACTTGCCCAGAATATCCAGAATGACATTCGCAAGAACATGCCGATCTGGCGTGAAAAATATCCCGGTGTGGAAGCGCTCAATGTTGCTGTCATGGGCTGCATCGTTAATGGCCCCGGCGAAAGCAAACATGCCGATATCGGCATTTCACTGCCCGGAACCGGCGAAAGCCCCGCTGCACCGATCTTCATCGATGGCGAGAAGGCGCTCACCCTGCGCGGTCCCAACATCGCCGCGGATTTTGAAGCGCTTGTGATCGATTACATCGAAAAGCGTTTTGGCCGGAAAGATGCGGCGGAGTAAAAACTACCGTGAAAATGCCGAAATTCCACTGTCATACCGCCTGAACCCTTCGGAGCATCAAAACACATGATCAAAAAAATCGCGATCGTTGCCCTTTGCGGGACCTATCTTTCCGCCTGCACCACCACCGATCCCTATACGGGTGAGCAGAAGATGTCGAACACGGCGGGCGGCGCTGGTATCGGCGCTGTCGTCGGTGCTCTCGGTGGTCTGGCTGTCGGCGGTTCGCCGGTCGGTCGCCGCAACGCAGCCCTCATCGGCGCCGGCATCGGTGCACTCGCCGGTGGCGCAATCGGCAATTACATGGATGGTCAGGAATCCGAGCTTCGCGCCCAGCTTCAGGGCACTGGCGTTTCCGTTAGCCGCCGTGGCGACAGCATCGTTCTCAACATGCCGTCGAACATCACCTTCGCGACGGATCAGGATCAGGTCATCCCGCCCTTCTATCAGACACTCGATTCCGTCGCCATCGTGCTGAACAAGTTCAACCGCACGCTCATCGACATCAACGGCCATACCGACTCCACCGGCAGCCAGCAGCACAACCAGGCGCTTTCCGAGCGTCGTGCGGCGTCTGTTGCAAATTATCTCGGCGCACGCGGCGTCGACCAGCGCCGTATTTCGACGCTCGGCTTCGGCCCCTCGCAGCCGATCGCTTCGAACGCAACGCCGGATGGCCGCGCCCAGAACCGTCGTGTCGAAGTGCTGATTTCGCCGCTCAAGGGCTGATTGGCTGAAAAACGGTGAGCCGGGAAACCGGCTCAGCTTTTCCGTTCGGCGATGAATCTGGCGGCCGCGATGAGTATCGCGGCCTTTTCGCCGTAGGGGGCCAGAAGTTCGGAGGCTCCCGCCACCTGTTCCTGAAGCTTGAGGCGCGCCCAGTCTTCACCGCGTAGTGCCACCAGCGTTCCCTTGCCGCGTGCGGCATCCTTGCCGGTTGCCTTGCCCATGGTAGCGGCATCGGCGGTCAGATCCAGGAGATCGTCGGCAAGCTGGAAGGCAAGGCCGATCTTTTCACCGAAGAGGCGCAGTCTTTGCCTTTCGGAAACATCGCTGCCGGCGATGATCGCGCCTGCCTCGCAGGCGAAGCGCAGCAGCGCACCGGTTTTCATAGCCTGCAACGTAATAATGCCGGCCTCATCAGGTGCGTTCTTTTCCGCAGCCAGATCGAGCGCCTGACCGCCCGCCATGCCGCCGATGCCTGCGGCGCGGGCGAGCGAGAGCACGAGAGCCGCCTTGCGGTCTGCCTCAAGAGGATTTTCGTCCGACGCGATAATGTCGAAGGCGAGTGTCAGCAGGCTGTCGCCTGCGAGAATGGCGGTCGCCTCGTCGAATTTGCGGTGCACTGTCGGCTGGCCGCGGCGCAGGTCGTCGTCATCCATCGCTGGCAGATCGTCGTGCACCAGCGAGTAACAATGCAGGCATTCCAGCGCGGCACCGACATAATGGGCTGCTTCGGCATTTCCGCCGAGCAAGGCCGTGCTTTCTATGACGAGGAAGGGCCGCAGGCGTTTGCCGCCGTTCAGCACACCATGACGCATGGCGTCGAGCAGGTTTTGCGGGCGCGTAATCTCATCCGCACGCGCCTCTGCGGAAAGCAGGCGACCAAGCAGGGATTCGGTCTGTGCCGCGTTATCGCGCAGCTTCGTTTCGAAATTCGTCATCTGAGCGTCCATGCCGCGCTCTTTGGCATGGCGCGCGGGGCCAGGCAACCTTTTCGTGATTCCTGAGGTCAACTGTTTGACCGGACTCGCCTTGAAGGCGGCAATGGAATATGAAAGGCTTCGATTGGTGCGGGGCTTTGACGAATATTGAGTAGTACGCCTGAAAGCGACGCAGATTACGCCGTGCTGGCGGAAGACCGGAGCAGTCCGAAGGTGGATTTTCGCACGTTGGCAAAGCGTATCATCATGACCTTGCTGGCGTTGCTGATCCTGCCCTATCTGCTGATCCCGGTTTACGCCCTGCCTTTCATGCGGCCGGTCTCGACGCTGATGCTTGCCGATCTGGTGACACTTCAGGGTTATGACCGGCGCTGGGTGCCGCTCGAGGATATTTCGCCGCGCCTTGTGCAATCCGTAATGATGTCCGAGGACGGACAATTCTGTTTCCACGGCGGCGTTGACTGGAACCAGATGCAATCCGTCGTCAACAATGCGCTCGAAGGCGCGTCCACCCGTGGCGCCAGCACCATTCCCATGCAGACGGCCAAGAACCTGTTCCTCTGGAACGGTCGCTCGTTCTTGCGCAAGGGGCTGGAGTTGCCGCTGGCGATTGCTGCCGATTTCGTCTGGTCCAAAAAACGGATGATGGAGATTTATCTCAACGTTGCGGAATGGGGACCCGGCATTTACGGCATCGAGGCAGCAGCACAGCACCATTTCAAGGTACCGGCGGCAAAGCTCAGCTCCCGCCAGGCGGCACTGCTTGCCGTTTCTCTGCCCAATCCCATCGATCGCGTTGCCAGCAAGCCGGGGCGTGGTTTGCAACGGCTTGCCGGCCTTATCGAACGGCGTGCCCGAGCATCGGGCGGTTATGTGGGATGCGTGCTGGACTGAGCCCAGCCCGCCGCCTCAACCCTTCTTGAAAATATAGTCGGTTTCCTGACGCAGGGTCTCGCCGGGACGCAGGATCGCGTAGGGGAAATCGGGATGATTGACGGCATCAGGCCATATCTGCGTTTCCAGACAAAAACCGGCAAATGGGCCATAATGGCGGCCATCGAGGCCTGGAACGGGAACATTCAGCTTGAAGGCTGAATAGAATTGCACGCCGGGTTCGGTGGTGTGAACCTCAAGGGCAATGTCGGAGGCGGGCGAATAGGCGCGGGCAACCTTGCGCTTGGCGCGACGCTCGGGCGAAAGGCAGAAATTATGGTCGTAGAGCACCTGCTCGCCATCCTCCGTTCGCCGCATCGGCGTCGGGTGGCGCAGGTCGAAGACGGTGCCTTCGACGGAGCGGATTTCGCCTGTCGGGATCTGTTTGTCGTTGGTTGGCAGATAAAAGTCAGCGGCGATGCTGATCTCATGTCCAAGTGCGGTATCAGCACCGTCGAGGTTGAAATAGGAATGCTGGCAGATATTGGCGATGGTCGGTTGGTCGGTCACCGTTTCATAGACCACCGAAAGCACGCCGCCGTCGCGGATCGTATAGGTCGCGGTCACCGTGCAATTGCCGGGATAACCGGCGCGGCCGTCGGGATCGATGATCTGCAGAACCGCATGGCTTTCGCCGTGTTCCATCAGCATCCAGTTACGTTTGCCCATCCCGTCGCTGCCGCCATGCAGGTGGCTGACGCCTTTTTCGTTCAGTTCCAGCTGGTATTCGTGCCCGTCGATCGAGAATTTTCCGTCACCGATACGGTTGGCGTTGCGGCCGGGTGTGGCGCCGAAATAGGATGAATATTTGTAGTCCTCGAATGTATCGAAGCCGAGAACGAGCGGCGGCTGGTGCCCATCGAGGCGTAGGTCCTGAATGACGGCGCCCCAAGTGATAACCTTGGCCGTCAGCCCGCCCCTCGAGATGGTGACGCGCTCAACCTTTTCGCCGGTTGCCGTGAAACCGAAATTCTCCCGTGCCGCCGCGTCGCTCATTGCGTCATTCTCCCGATATCTTTGAATTGCCGGCGGACGTTGCGTCATTTTCCGGCAATTCGCAATCCCGCAATTTACGCCGCTAGTTTGCCGATTGCTTCGAGGTCATAAGGCGTCGTCTGATATATCTCGTTGATCCAGTTGCCGAAAAACAGATGGGCATGGCTGCGCCAGCGGTTGAGCGGGGCAAGCTCCGGATCATTGTGCGGAAAATAATCATGCGGCAGCTTGATTGGGACGCCCGAGTTCACATCGCGGAAATATTCATCCGAAAGCGAGGTTGAATCATATTCGACGTGGTTGAACATATAGAGGCGGTTGCCCTCTTTTTCATGCACCAGACATACGCCCATTTCCTCTGACTCCATCAGGATTTCGAGTTCCGGGTGTTTTTCGATGTCGGCGCGGCGCACTTCCGTCCAGCGTGAGACCGGAACCTGAAAGTCGTCGGAAAAACCGTTGAGATATATCGACGAGGGGCAGAGATTGCGGTGACGATAGACACCGAAAGCCTTTTCCTTCAGTTCGTATTTCGGCACACCATGGAAATGGTAGATGGCGGCCATCGCGCCCCAGCAGACGTTCAGCGTCGAATGGACGTTGGTTTGCGTCCAGTCGAAAATCTTTTGCATCTCGTTCCAGTAGGTGACGTCTTCATAGTCAAGCATCTCGATGGGCGCGCCTGTGATGATGAAACCGTCGAACTTGCGGTGGCGCACTTCCTCCCATGTCTCATAGAAGGACAGAAGGTGCTCTTCCGGCGTATTCTTGGCACGATGGCCGCCAATGCGGATCAGCGAAAACTCCACCTGCAGCGGCGATGCGCCGACGAGGCGCGCCATCTGCACTTCCGTCTTGATCTTGTTCGGCATGAGATTGAGAAGCCCGATCTGGAGCGGGCGGATATCCTGCCGGATGGCCGCCGTTTCTGTCATGACCCGCACGCCCTCATGAACGAGGGTGTCGAAGGCGGGAAGCGTATCGGGAATCTTGATCGGCATGTCGAACTCTCTTTTCGGATGACGTAAAGAACGTTGCGAAAACAAAAAAACCGGCAGCGAAATCGCAGCCGGTCCCAGGAAATTACCCTTTTCCTCGACCCTTTAGCGACTTCTTTAAAGTGGCTGCAAGCCGGTCGGCAAATCACCACTGAGGCGTTTCATAATCCCGAAGCCGACGAAAATCAATATCGGCTGATTTCATCGGGTTTCTGCCTTTCCATTTTTGCCTGAGGTGCGATAAGGCAGGGCATGGATAGAGAACGCTTCACCATTCTGCTTGGCGGCGATGTCACCGTTACCGACCGCCTCAAAGCGGCGGTTGAGGGTAGCCGTGTGATTGCGGCCGATGGCGGCATGCGCCATGCCGCACCGCTCGGGCTCACTCCCGAGCTCTGGGTGGGGGATTTCGATTCCACCGACAAGGACCTGCTGAACGCCTGGCCCGATGTGGTGCGACAGCCCTATCCCGCTGCAAAGGCTGTGACCGATGGCGAAATTGCGGTGTCGGAGGCACTTGCCCGCGGCGCGCGTTCTCTGGTGCTTGCCGGTGCGCTTGGTGGAGCGAGAAGCGACCACGCACTTCAGCACCTTCTTTACGCGGTGGCGCTTACTGAGCGTGGTCTCAACGTTACGCTGACCTCCGGCGAAGAGGAGGCCCGCCCGCTGCTGGCAGGGTCGTTCGATCTTGATCTGCCTCCCGGTGCGCTGTTTTCCGTTGCCGGGTTTACCGACCTTGTGGGGCTCGATATCGGCAATGTGCGTTATCCTCTCAAGGATTTCCCGCTTGCTTTCGGCTCTTCCCGCACTATTTCCAATGTCGCGAATGGCGGCCCTGTGCATTTCTCGCTGAAAAGCGGAAAAGCCATCGTGCTCGCCCGCCCTTATGATCTGACCGGAGCCTGACGCCTTGGCACCCCCAATTTTGAAACTCGATGACATCAAGCTGACCTTCGGCGTGACCCCGCTGCTCGACGGCGCCAATCTTCAGGTGGAGCCGGGCGACCGCATCTGCCTTGTCGGACGCAACGGTTCGGGCAAGTCGACCCTGATGAAGATCGCCGCCGGTCTGGTCGAGGCGCAGTCGGGCGAGGTTTTCCGTCACCCCTCCGCCACCATCCGTTATCTGGAACAGGCGCCGGATTTTGCCGGTTACGACACCGTGCAGGCCTATGCCGAGGCGGGGCTGGGACCTGGCGACGATCCCTATCGCGTTACCTATATTCTCGAGCATCTGGGCCTGACGGGACAGGAACATCCGGATAGCCTGTCCGGCGGCGAAGCGCGGCGTGCGGCCCTTGCCCGCGTCATGGCGCCTGAACCCGATATTCTGATGCTGGACGAGCCGACCAACCATCTGGACTTGCCCACCATCGAATGGCTTGAAGGCGAGTTGCAGCAGACGCGTAGCGCGCTGGTGCTGATCTCGCACGACAGGCGTTTTCTGGAGAAGGTTTCGACCTCGACCGTGTGGCTGGATCGCGGCCAGTCCCGTCGTCTCAATCGCGGTTTTGCGCATTTCGAGGAATGGCGCGACAAGGTGCTGGAAGAGGAAGAGCTGGAGCAGCACAAGCTCGGCAAGGCCATCGAGCGTGAAGAACACTGGATGCGTTACGGCGTGACCGCGAGACGCAAGCGCAACATGCGCCGCGTGGGCGAGCTTCAGGCAATGCGTGCGGACTATCGCGGCCACAAGAGACCGCAGGGCAGCGTGCAGGCGACGGCTGCGGAGGTGCGGGAATCCGGCAAACTGGTCATCGAGGCAGACGCAATCACCAAGTCTTACGGCGAGCGCGTGATCATCGCGCCGTTTTCGCTGCGGGTGCATCGCGGTGATTGCATCGGTCTCGTCGGGCCGAACGGTGCCGGCAAGACAACGCTTTTGAAGATGCTGACCGGCCAGCTTCAGCCCGATAGCGGCACGGTAAAGCTCGGCACCAATCTGGAGATCGCGACGCTTGACCAGAAGCGTGAGGATCTCAATCCAAACGATACGCTCGCTCATTACCTCACCGACGGTCGCGGCGACAATTTGCTGGTCAATGGCGAGTTGAAACATGTGACGGGTTACATGAAGGACTTCCTGTTCCAGCCGGAACAGGCCCGCACGCCCATCCGCAACCTCTCCGGTGGTGAGCGCGCCCGTCTTATTCTTGCGCGCATTCTGGCGCGGCCTACCAACCTGCTGATCCTTGACGAGCCGACCAACGATCTCGATATCGAAACGCTCGATCTGTTGCAGGAAATCGTTGCGGGCTTTTCCGGCACGGTCATTCTCGTCAGCCACGACCGCGACTTCCTCGACCGTACCGTCACCTCCACAATCGCGCCCGCCAATCCGGACCAGCCTGATGGACGCTGGATCGAATATGCCGGCGGCTATTCGGACATGATGGCGCAACGCAAGGGTGCCGCAGAAGAAAAGCGCAAGGCGGAGAAGCAGGAAAAGGCAAAGACCGCCCCTTCCGCCTCCGCGTCGCAGGACCCTTCAAAGGCCAAGGGCAAGCTTTCCTTCAAGCAAAAATTTGCGCTCGAAAACCTTCCAAAGGAAATGGAGAAGGCGCAGGGCGAAATCGCCAAGCGTGAGCAGCGCATGGCCGATCCCAATCTGTTCACCAAGGACCCGGCTACCTTCAATACGCTGGCGCAGGAAATGACGAAGCTGCGCGAAAAGCTCGAAGCCATGGAAGAGGAATGGCTGGAGTTGGAGATGCTGCGCGAGGAAATTGAAGGGTGACTTGGTCGCGATTTCTTGACTGAGGTCTCATCCACCTTTGACAGGGAGGTGGAATTGCCGTTTCCTGTGCGGGTTCGGAGGAGTTCACAAAATGCGCATGATCTTCGTCAATCTGCCGGTCAAGAATATCGAGACATCGAGAAGCTTCTTCACGGCTCTCGGTTTCACCTTCAATCCGGAATATTCGGATGACCGCACGCTCTGCATGATCGTTGAGGAGAACATCTTCGTGATGCTTCTTCAGGAGGAGCGTTTTCGCGATTTCATCAATGGCGATATCGCCGACGCCACACGCAGCACCGAGGTCCTGACCTGTCTCACAGCGGGAAGCCGTGAGGAAATCGACCGGATGATCGAAACGGCGCTTGCCTCCGGTGGCAACACCTGGAAACCGGTTCAGGATCACGGTTTCATGTATGCCGGTAGTTTTCAGGATCCCGACGGCCATGTCTGGGAACTGGTGCACATGGTGCAGCAGGCCTGACGGCAGCCATCTTGCCAATCAGAGACAGCGGGACTACATCATCATCTTGATCTAACGGGGTGTCTTTTGTGCTTGCGTGCAAAAGGCTGAGAGGCTTGCCAACCCGAAGAACCTGATCCGGTTCATACCGGCGGAGGGATTAGACGGCTTAAGGCAAGCGGCTATTTCCCTTTTCGTTTTTTGAGGAGATACCCGTGCGCCGTCGTCTTTTCTTGAATTCCCTCGTTGCCGTTTCGTTGTTTCTGCCCGGTATTGCCACTGCTCAGGACAGACAGGAACTGACCGTCTATACCTATGAAAGCTTCGTTTCCGAATGGGGTCCCGGCCCCAAGGTGAAAGAGGCCTTCGAGAAGGTGTGCAATTGCACGGTCAATTTCGTCGGTGTGGCGGATGGCGTGGCGCTGCTCAACCGCCTGAAGCTTGAAGGGGCGGCGTCGAAGGCGGATGTCGTTGTTGGTCTCGACACCAATCTGGTCGCGGAAGCGAAACAGACCGGCCTCTTCGATATCAGCGGTATCGATGCATCGGCGGCCAAGGTGCCGGGCGGTTACAAGGACGACGTTTTCGTCCCTTACGACTACGGTCATTTCGCCGTTGTCTACGACACGCAGACGATAAAAAATCCGCCGACGAGCCTGAAGGATCTGGTGGACGGCGATCCTTCACAGAAAATCGCCATTCAGGACCCGCGCACCTCCACGCCGGGGCTTGGCCTGCTCCTCTGGGTGAAGTCCGTTTACGGCGACAAGGCACCGGAAGCCTGGGCGAAGCTCCGGAAGCGCATTCTAACCGTCACGCCGGGCTGGTCGGAATCCTATGGCCTTTTCACCAAGGGTGAGGTGCCGATGGTGCTCTCCTACACCACGTCGCCTGCCTATCACATGGTCTCGGAAAAGACGGATCGCTATCAGGCCGCGGGTTTTTCCGAGGGGCACTACATCCAGATCGAGGTTTCCGGCCTTCTCAAAAACGCGCCGCACAAGGAACTGGCGAAGCAGTTCCTCGCTTTCACGCTCACATCAGGATTTCAGGATGCCATTCCGGAAAACAACTGGATGATGCCGGTCGCGGCAACGTCCACGCCCCTGCCCGAGGCATTTTCCAAACTCGTCGTACCGCAGAAGACCTTCCTGATGGACCCGGAAGAGGTGGCGAAGAACCGCAAGGCCTGGATCGACGAATGGCTTGCGGCCATGAGCATGAACTGAGCAAGAGGCACGCCCGCGCATGATGCTGCGTCGCGACTACAGATGGTCGATCATTGGCGGAACGGCGGCGTTTGCCGCCGTTTTCCTGTTCATGGCGCTTGCTGTCTCAGCACTCCTGTCTTTCGATGCCGGCACATCCGCCGCCGGAATCGTGGATGCCTACACGCTGCGCATCCTGCGCTTCACGCTCTATCAGGCAACGTTGTCCACTGTTCTTTCCATTGTTCTCGGACTGCCGGTGGCGCTTGCGCTCTCCCGCAGACAGGATTTTCCGGGGCGGATTTGGATTATCAGGTTGATGGCTGTGCCGATGGGGCTGCCGGTCATCGTCGGCGCCTTCGGCATTATCACGATCTGGGGCAGGCAGGGTGTTTTGAATACTGCCCTTGTTTTTGCCGGTGCGGAGCAGCCCTTCAGTATTTACGGCCTCTCCGGCATTCTCATCGCCCATGTGTTTTTCAATCTGCCGCTTGCGGTGCGGCTGATGCTGGCCGGGCTGGAGCGGATTCCGGGCGAATATTGGCGGATGGCAGCAAGTCTTGGCATAGGGCCGGTTTCGGTTTTCCGCTTCATCGAGTGGCCGGCCGTCTCGCGGCTTGTTCCCGGTATTGCCGGGCTTGTCTTTATGCTGTGCGCCACCAGCTTCACGCTAGTGCTTCTGCTGGGCGGTGGACCGGCGGCGACGACACTTGAGGTCGCAATCTATCAGGCGCTGCGGTTTGATTTCGATCCGCAACGGGCAATCGCGCTTTCGGTTTTGCAGATTGCAGTCACAGCAGTTCTGCTCGGCCTTCTTGCCTTTTTGCCATCGCCCGAGGCGGAAATTGCCTCGCTTGGCCGCCCTGTTCGCCGTTTCGACGGCAAGAGTGTTGGCGCGCGCCTGTGGGACGGAGCGGCAATCATTTTTGCGGTTCTGCTGGTCGGCCTGCCGCTTGTTGCCATAACCGTCTCGGGTTTGGGGGCCGATCTGCCGCGTCTTTTGTCAGCGCCGATCTTCCTGCGTGCGGCGGCGACCAGCCTTGCAATCGCTGCGTTCTCCGCAACTCTCGTCGTGCTCTGCTGCTTTGCGATCATCGGTGCGCGACAGGCCGTGGGTTCCAAACGGCACGCGGCTCAACCCTTGCGCCTTTTGTCCGCCACGCTCGGGGCGGGGTCATCGCTGGTGCTGCTGGTGCCGCCCGTCGTGCTGGGAAGCGGGTGGTTCCTGTTGCTGCGGCCCTTTGGAGATGTCAGTTTTTATGCTCCCGTTCTCGTGGCACTCATCAACATGCTGATGGCGTTGCCGCTTGCCATGCGGGTGCTGGAGCCAGCCTTTACCAGTCATTTTTTACGCACGTCCCGGCTCTCCGCCAGCCTTGGGCTTCAGGGATTGACGCGGCTGCGGTTCGCCGATCTGCCGGTTCTGCGGCGGCCGCTGCTGATGGCATTTTCCTTTGCCATGGCCCTGTCGCTCGGTGATCTCGGGGCGGTTGCCCTGTTCGGATCGGAAAATTTCATCACCTTGCCATGGCTGGTCTATAGCAATATGGGCAGCTACCGCACCAATGATGCCGCCGGATACGCGTTCATCCTTGGCATCGTCTGCCTGTTGCTTGCCGCGGGCGGCGTTTCACGGCAATCCCAATCAGCAAGGGCGAGCATATGACGGGTGACGAATTCGCCGTGGGGCTGGACAAGGTCAGGCTGCGGCTCGGAACGCAGGATTTCGATCTCGATTGTACATTCCCGCAAGGCCAGATGACCGCCGTCGTCGGTGCCTCCGGTTCTGGCAAGTCGACGCTCCTCAATCTCATTGCCGGTTTTGAATTGCCCGATTCCGGGCGCGTCCTGATCGGCGGGCGGGACATGAAGGCGCTCGATCCTTCCGAGCGACCGGTCTCTTCGATCTTCCAGGATAATAATCTTTTCGCCCATCTCGATATCTTCACCAATGTCGCGCTCGGCATCAGCCCCGGGCTGCAGCTGGGGGCGGAAGACAGGCAGAGGATCGACGTGGCGCTCACACGCGTTGGTCTTGCGGGTTTTGACAAACGTTTGCCGGGCACGCTTTCCGGCGGGGAAAGGCAAAGGGCGGCGCTGGCGCGTGCGCTGGTCCGGAAAAAACCGGTCATGCTGCTGGACGAGCCTTTCGCGGCCCTAGATCCGGGGCTGCGGGCGGGCATGACCTCCCTGCTTCTCGACTTGCATGCCGAAACAAAAAATACGGCGATTATTGTTACGCACCATCCAGACGACATAAAAAAGCTGGCGCAGCGGGTGGTTTTTCTTGATCGTGGCCGCGTTGTCTATGCGGGCTCGACCACAGATTTCTTCGCCACACAAAATGTGAAGGCGGTCGACAGTTTTCTGAACGGCTGATCGCCTTATTTTCGACGCGTGCCGCTGGCAATCGCTTTAGATAACTTCAATGGCGTTAATTTGCACTTGCCAGTTTCAAGTCGTTGCCCGAGAAAAGACGAGAATTATTGCGTTCTTCAGGAATATTCCGGACTTGATGGATCGTTTTTACCGTTTCGACATTCATGGCTCGTTGGGGCGAATCTGTTATTCTGGTCTGCAATTAACGGATGATCAGGAACGTTAGGGGCAGGCATAGAGAATGAGAAATAGCATGACTGCGCAGTGGAGGCTTTTCTCCCGTTCAGGCCTTCGCCGTTCGGGCAGGATGGCTGCCGTGTGTTCCGTGCTGACGGCGTCTGCCGTATTCCTGTCATCGTGTCAGTCTCTCTTCAGCCCGGCCTACCAGTCCACCTTGCGGCCTTCGGACAATCCGCAGACCGTGGAAGAGGTGCAGAAGAATGATCCCCGTGCGCAGATGGGCGCGCGCGAACATCCGCGTATTGTGGCGAGTTATGGTGGCGAATATCGTGATGCCAAGACGGAGCGGCTTGTCGCCCGTATTGCCGGCGCGCTGACGGCTGTTTCGGAAAATCCGCAGCAATCCTATCGCATCACCATCCTCAACTCGCCTGCTATCAACGCTTTTGCGCTGCCGGGGGGGTATCTTTACGTGACGCGCGGGCTTCTGGCACTCGCCAACGATGCATCGGAAGTGGCCGCCGTGCTTTCGCATGAGATGGGCCACGTTACCGCAAACCACGGCATCGAGCGCCAGCGCCGGGAAGAGGCGGAGGTGATTGCAAGCCGTGTGGTCGCCGAGGTTCTGTCGAGCGATCTCGCCGGCAAACAGGCGCTTGCGCGCGGCAAGCTGCGGCTTGCGGCTTTTTCGCGCCAGCAGGAATTGCAGGCAGACGTGATTGGTGTGCGCATGTTGGGTGAGGCCGGCTACGACCCCTTCGCATCGCCGCGGTTTCTGGATTCCATGGCAGCCTATGCGCGTTTCTCCTCGGCTGATCCCGAAAATGACCAGAGCCTCGACTTTCTTTCCAGCCACCCCAACACGCCGCAGCGCATCGAGCTTGCACGCCGGCATGCCCGCGCCTTCGGTCAGGACGGTCAGGTCGGGGATCGTGGTCGCGACTGGTTTCTGGATGGCATAGATGGCCTGCTTTACGGCGACAGCCCGCAGGAGGGTTATGTCCGAGGCCAGACCTTCCTGCACGGAACGCTCGGTATCCGTTTCGATGTGCCGGAAGGTTTCGTCATCGACAACAAGGTCGAGGCCGTTCTTGCGACGGGTCCGGGCGATGTGGCGATCCGTTTCGACGGCGTGGCCGATCCGAAACAGACCACTCTTGCCAATTACTTGACCAGCGGCTGGGTTGCCGGCCTAATGCCGGAAACCGTGAAGGAAACGCAGATCAACGGTCTGGAGGCTGCGACAGCCCGTGCGACGGCGGACAAATGGGACTTTGACGTTACCGTCATCCGTGTCGGTCAGCAGATATTCCGCTTCCTGACGGCCGTGCCGAAGGGGAACACGCAGCTCGATTCCATCGCCAACGTGTTGCGAACGAGTTTCCGCAAGATGACGCCGCAGGAGATCGCATCGTTAAAACCTCTGCGCGTGCGCGTGGTGACGGTCAAGCCCGGTGAAACCGTGGCAACGATTGCCGCACGTATGATGGGGACCGACCGCAAGCTCGACATGTTCCGCATGATGAATGCGATGAGCGCCACCGCCACGCTTCAGCCCGGCCAGCGGGTGAAGATCATTGCGGAATGAGATGCTAACAAAAAACCCCGGATTGTGATCCGGGGTTTTTCGTTTCAGACGTTATCGATAATTACCGCCACTCGCGCACATCGACGAAATGACCGGCGATGGCCGCCGCCGCTGCCATGGCGGGGGAGACGAGGTGGGTGCGGCTCTTATAGCCCTGGCGGCCCTCGAAGTTGCGGTTCGAGGTGGAGGCGCAACGTTCGCCAGGCTTGAGGCGGTCGTCATTCATGGCAAGGCACATGGAGCAGCCCGGTTCGCGCCATTCGAAACCGGCTTCGAGGAAAATCTTGTCCAGACCTTCCTTTTCCGCCTGCTCCTTCACGAGACCGGAGCCGGGCACGATCATGGCCGAGACGGTGGGCGCGACCTTGCGGCCGTCGACGATCTTTGCCGCTGCGCGCAAATCCTCGATACGGCCATTGGTGCAGGAGCCGATGAAAACGCGGTCGATGGCGATATCGGTGATGCGCGTACCGGGTTTCAAGCCCATATAATCCAGCGCACGCCACTTGGAAGTACGCTTGTTTTCTTCCTCGATATCATCCGGATTGGGAACGATGCCCTCGACGGACGTCACGTCCTCAGGCGATGAGCCCCAGGAGACGATCGGCGGCAGATTGGCGGCGTCCAGCACCACGATCTTGTCGTAATGGGCGCCCTCATCGGATTTCAGCGTTTTCCAGTAGGCGATGGCCTGTTCCAACGTCACGCCCTTTGGTGCGCGCGGCTTGTCCTTGATGTAGTCAAAGGTGGTCTCATCAGGCGCGATCAGACCTGCACGGGCGCCGCCCTCGATGGTCATGTTGCAAACCGTCATGCGGCCTTCCATGGAGAGCGAGCGGATTGCCTCACCGGCAAATTCAATCACATGGCCGGTGCCGCCCGCTGTGCCAATCTCGCCGATAATGGCGAGGATGATGTCCTTGGCGGTGACGCCTTCCGGAACCTTGCCATCGACACGCACCAGCATGTTCTTGGCCTTTTTCTGGATCAGCGTTTGGGTCGCCAGCACATGCTCCACTTCCGACGTGCCGATGCCGTGCGCCAGCGCGCCGAAAGCACCATGGGTGGAGGTGTGGCTGTCGCCGCAAACAATCGTCATGCCCGGCAGGGTGAAGCCCTGTTCCGGGCCAACGATGTGGACGATGCCCTGACGCTTGTCGCGCTCGGAATAATATTCGACACCGAAATCCTTGGCATTTTGCGCAAGCGCTTCCACCTGGATACGGCTTTCCTCGTTCTTGATGCCTTCCAGCCGGTCGGCTGTGGTTGGCACGTTATGATCGACGACGGCAAGCGTGCGGGTGGGCGAATGGACCGGACGGCCGGCGATGCGCAGGCCTTCAAAGGCCTGCGGGCTCGTCACCTCATGGACCAGGTGACGGTCGATATAGAGAAGACAGGTTCCGTCCGGGTCACGATTGACGACGTGGTCGTCCCAGATCTTGTCGTATAAGGTGCGGGGTGCGCTCATGGCTCTATGCCTTGTCATGGAAAGGTAAAATCAGGGTTCAGTAAGGCGGTGGACAGCGGGTGCTGTCAGGCGAGCCTAAGTCGGCTGTTGAGCGCCCCGGAAATGCGCGCAAAAAACCGTGCCGGCAGACGCTTGTGGTCCTGCAGCACATAAACATTCTGCGCGAGACATCCGAATTTAGATCCCATGGCGGTCTTCATAGCAGATTGCCGGTTTCGCGGCAATATGAATGCACGCAGACCGCAAAACGGTGACCCGGCGGCTTTGATGTGCGCCGCATCATGTACTCAGGGCTTTAAAATGCCGGTTTCGCAGCCCTTTCGGCATTGGTTATGATGCAATGCAACTTGCGTATCTTGCGGCGCACATATAGATGGGTCCCCTTATCATTTGCATTTCGACGAGCAATCGAAGGGAGGGAAAAGCACATGGTATCGGAAAAATCCCTAATCTCGAAGATCACCTGGCGGCTGATGCCGTTTCTTGGCCTTCTCTATCTCATCGCCTATATCGACCGGCAGAATGTCAGCTATGCCAAGCTGCAGATGGTCGATGCGCTGAGCCTCAGCGAATATGCCTACGGACTTGGCGCTTCGCTGTTCTTCATCGGCTATTTCCTCTTTGAGGTTCCGAGCAACCTTTTCCTCAACCGTTTCGGCGCCAGCAAATGGTTCGCCCGCATTCTGGTGTCCTGGGGTGCCGTCACCATCGCGCTTGCCTACACGCAGAATGCGACGATGTTCTACATCCTGCGCTTCCTGCTCGGGCTTTGCGAGGCCGGTTTCTTCCCGGGCGTGCTGTTCCTTATGACGCTGTGGTTCCCGCGCGATTATCGCGGCCGCATGATCGGCCTGTTCATGATCTTCAGTGCGCTTGCCAATGCCATCGGCGCACCGCTTGGCGGCATGCTGCTCGATCTCGATGGTTTCCTCGGTTATGCCGGCTGGGAATGGGTGTTCCTGGCGACGGGTATTCCCGCCGTGATCGCCGGTATCGTTACCTTCTTCTATCTGGACGATACGCCGGAAAAAGCGAAGTTCCTGACGCAGGCCGAGAAGGACTGGTTGAAGAACCGACTGGCCGAAGAAAACAAGGGCATGGAAGAGCATGCGGAGGACGGCTTCAAGGCGCTGATCAATCCGCGCGTGCTGTTCATGGCGCTTTGCTATGTCGGCTTTCCGCTGGCGGCCTATGGTCTCAGCTACTGGCTGCCGACGATCGTAAAGAGCTTCGGCGTTTCCAACACCGCCAATGGCTTCATCAACATCATCCCCTGGGTGATCGTGGCCGTCGCTCTCTTCGTCGTGCCCCTGGCGGCTGACAAGGCAAAAAACAAAACGCCTTATATCGTCGGCCCTGCCTTCGTCGGCGCGTTTTGCCTGCTGATGTCGGCGCTGCTCAGCGATCCGGTATTGCAGTTCGCCTTCCTTTGCATCGCCGCTGCGGGCATTTTTGCTGGCCAGCCGGTGTTCTGGAGCCTGCCCGGCCGCTTCCTCAAGGGAGCCGGTGCCGCTGCCGGCATCGCCGCCATTAATTCCGTCGGCAATCTCGGTGGTTTCGTGGCGCAGAACGTGGTGCCTTGGATCAAGGACCAGACCGGCAGCACGATTGCGCCGATGTTCTTCCTTGCCTTCTGCCTTGCGCTGGCAGGTGTGCTCGTCATCATCGCGGCGCGAAAAATGGGCAATCAGGCCGAGGCCGCCTGATCTGCAAGATAGTGGCAGCCGGCATAATTTCCGAACCGCCGCATATGTAAAAAATCATGGCCCGGATATGTCCGGGCCATGATACATTTAAACGGTAACCGATGAAATTCTCTTCGAGAGAAATTACGCCGTGAACCAATCACTGCCGGTCAGGTGAACGCCGGAGAGAATGATCTTCTCACCCTTGTGCTCGCCAGTAACGTTGTAGCTGAGGACGGTATCGTTATCAAAGGTCGAAACCGCCCAGTTATCGATCACTGTACCGACCAGCTTGAGCTTGTCCATGGAGGCGTTGAAGCCTTCGATGGTATCTGTGGCAAAGCTCTTCGCCATGTCACCCAGATTGAAGACGAAGGTATCGGCGCCACCGCTTGCGATGATGTGGTCGATGCCCTTGCCACCGGTGACCAGCGACGAAGCGAGCTTTACACCGCTCAGGTCGATAGAGTCGTTACCCGCACCGGCATCGATCTTGACGGAGGTGTAGCTGCCGTCGGTGATACCAGCACCACCATTCACAGCGCCGGTATTGGCGGCAAGACCGCCCGTGCCCGCAGCCGACGTGTCATTGAAGGCAGCGCCGGCCTTGACGGTGATCGTGTCGTTGCCTGCGCCGGTGTCGATGTTGAAATTGTTGACCCAGGTCTTTTCGTTCGAAACGACAGATACGGTAACCGTGTCGTTGCCTGCGCCGGTCGTGATGTTACCGCGCTTGGCATTGAGAACTTCAACGGTGGACGAACCGGTGCCGCCGAGGTGAACGTCTACCTGTACGAAATCCTTGAACTTAAGGTTTTCAGAGGTGTCAGACTGGGCAAGAGCGTTCTTCACCGAATTCCATGCCGAGGATACGTCAAATGTGAAGCCGTTTGCGTTGGGGTCGTAGCCGACATCGACAGTGCCACCAGCACCGGTACCGGCAACCGCCACAGCGCCAACGCTGACAGCGCCTGAATCGAGCGTAGAGCCGTTTTTGACCTGTGCTGTGGATTCCGTGAGGAGCTTATATGCTTCCTGATCGATCAGGCTGGTGAGCGACGAAACCGATGCCGCGCCGCCATTACCAAGAGTTACTTTTAACGCCATTTTACTCTCCTATAAATTTTTGAGAATTCGATGTATCGAAATTAAATTTAATAAATATTGCGGGTGATAATTAGTACATTATAAATGGCAAGACAATATGAGAAATTGTTTTTTTTGGAAAAATTCTCGCTCTTGGTGTATTTGCGAATCGTTTCTAAGAAAACATGTAATGAAAGTCTTTTATTCCTGCAGGAACGTCTTTCTAAGCCTGTCCTGGAACGGTTTGACAAAATAGGAAAGAACGCTTCTTTCGCTTGTCTGTATGAAGACTTCGGCCGGCATGCCCGGATACAACCGTCCACCTGGTATATGGTCCATTCCAGTTTTGCTCGGCTTGATGCGCAGTGCGTAAAATGACGCACCGCTTCGGGAATCTGTCTGCAAGTCCGGGGCGACGACTGCGACTTCAGCGCTTACATCCGGCGTCGTGCTCTGATTGAAAGCCGTGAAGCGAATGGTCACTGGCTGCCCGACATAGATCTGGTCTATGTCGTTTGGAAGAACATTGGCGTCGATTGCAAGATCTTCCTTTGCCGGCACCACCAGCATAAGCACTTCGCCCGGCTGGATGACGCCGTTTATGTTGTGCACAGACAGCTGGTAGATACGCCCCGCAATCGGCGAGCGAATATCGAGGCGGTTGAGCTGGTCGCGTGTTGCCGCAAGCCGTTCCTCGTATTCCGCAACGGTGGCTTCGATTGACGTCAGATCTTTTGTGACCTCGGACTTGCGGTCCTCGTCAAGCTGAAGCGACTGCAAGTCCATTTCGCTCAGCTTGCCTACCGTCTGCGCACGCGCGGCCATATACTGGCCCTGCTGACCTTCGAGATTGGAAAGCTGCCGCTTGAGAAGGTTGAGGCGCTGAAGCGTTACCAGCCCCTTGGCATATAGCTCCCGTGTCTTTGAGACGTCTTCCCTTACGATAGCAAGTTCATTGTTGGTCGCCTCAATCTGCACGTCCATGCCCCGCGCTTCATCGGCTAGCTGATCCTTGCGCGTTACCAATTGCTTCTTCATGCCAATCAGTGCACTGCGACGGCTGTTGAAAAGGTTCTGCTCACTGTCGATGAATGTTTTGGCAGCTTTCGAATTGGTTAAGACGGCCAGATCTTCAGGCGTTGTGAAAGAGTCGGCGTCGGAGATTTCGGCACGCAGACGCGCGCGGCGTGCATAAAGCTGCGCGAGCGTATTTTCGACAATGGACAGGTTTGCCTGAACGATCGTGCCACTCAGCCGCAGCAAAACCTGACCGGCCTCCACCGTGTCACCTTCCGCAACATTGATCTGGCTGACGATACCGCCGGAAAGGTGCTGAATTTTCTTGGAGTTGCCTTCGACAACGACCCGGCCCGTGGCGACGACTGCCCCCGAAAGCTTCGCGAGAGCCGCCCAGCCACCCAGGCCGAAAAGAAGGCCGGCAGCAAGAACGACTACGGCGGTTGAGTGTTTGACGATAGATGTTTTCGTCACGCCGGTTTTTTCTCCCTCAACCATTTTCACCCACCCGGCTTTCCAGCTTGCGTACTTCTTCTTCTGTTTCCGGCACCTGGCGAATATTTTGACGCAGGATTTGCGCAAGCACCTCTTCCTTGGTGCCGAAGCGAAGCATGCGGCCGTTGCTCATCACCATCACAAGATTGACGCTTTCGATGGCGCTCGGACGATGGGCAATGACGACCACGATGCCGCCCCGCGCCCTTATGTCGCCAATGGCGTTGCGCAAGGCTGCCTCGCCTTCGCTGTCCAGATTGGAGTTCGGCTCATCGAGGATGACAAAGAATGGCTCACCGAAAAGTGCCCGCGCCAGGCCGATGCGCTGTTTTTGTCCGCCTGACAATGCCTCTCCACGGTCGCCGATATAGGTGTCGTAACCGTTGGGCAGGTTCAGGATGAGATCATGAACCTGAGCGGCCTTGGCTGCCGAAACGATGGCTTCCGCCGTTGCGTCACGGTCGAAGCGCGCGATATTTTGCGCGGCCGTGCCTGGCATCAGCTCCACCTGCTGGGGCATGTAACCGATGGATTTACCGAGAACCTCGAAATCCCACTGGTTCAGTGCGGCCCCATCGAAGCGCACGGAGCCGCGCTCATAGGGCCAGATACCGGTTATCAAACGTGCCAGCGTGGATTTACCGGAAGCGCTCGGCCCAATGATGCCAAGGCCATCGCCCGCGTTCAACGTGAAGGAAATATCGGCCACGGTATCTCGCGCACCATTGGGCGGACCGCCGGTCACGCGATCGATGGCAACGGTGTATTTCGGTGGTGGCAGGGAAAGCGGCTGTGCAGGTTCCGGTACGAGTTCGAGAAACTCGTTGATGCGTTTCCAGCCCTGTCTCGCAGTCATGAAGCTGCGCCAGTTTGCAATTGCGTGTTCGACAGGGCCCAGCGCTTTGGCCGAGAGGATGGAGCCTGCGATGATGCTACCCGCTGATGCATGCCCCTCGATAACCAGCAGGGCGCCGATTGCCATCACACCCGACTGTAACAAAAGGCGGAATGTTCGGGAAATCGCGGCGAGCATGCCCGCCGTGTCCGACGTCGAGAGTGTGACGGCGCGGTAATTGGAGTGCAGATCGTCCCACATCGACGTCACCGCATTCATCATGCCCATGGTTCTTATGGACTCGATGTTGCGCTGGCTGCTGCCGACGAGTGCATTTCTCTGTCCGCGCACGGTGTAGGCCTGTTTGGTCGCCCTTTCGGTCAGCCAGTTGGTTATGAGCGTCAACACGACAAGGACCAGGGCGCCGCCAAGCACGGCAAAACCGATCCAGGGATGCAAGGCAAAACAGATCAGCAGATAGATGGGCAGCCAGGGAATATCAAAGAAAGCTGCTGGTCCCGGCCCGGACAGGAATTGACGTATCTGATCGAGATCGCCGACGATCTGCAGCCCGTCTACCTTGCCGTAGGCGGCAAGTGGTGCGCTGATTGATGCCCTGAAGAGCTTCTGATTGAGCTCGTCGTCCATATTGTCCGAGATGCGAGCCAATATCCTGCCGCGCAGAGCATCGAACCCGACGAGAAAGGCATAGAGAATAACCAGCAGAACAACGAGAGCGACAAGAGAAGGAATACTCTTGCTCGGCAGAATCCGGTCATAAACCTCCAGCATGAAAAGGGAGCCGGAAAGGTTGAGAATATTCATGAGTGCGCTGGCAAGGCCGACAGCAAAGAAAGCGCGCTTATTTTTTGTTAAAAAAGAATTAAAAAAAAACATATCAACACCTAAAACTGCGCGAAAATTGCACAATAAGTGAAACTAGGCAATGCTATTAGAGAATGTTCTAAATAAATTAGGCAAAGAGATAAGTAGCAATACGACTTTGATCTTGATCTGTCGATACGGAGATGGGGTCGAAGGCTGGACGTGACGCTATGTCGCCCACCAGAGTGTTATGGCGCATCGATGCAACAAAAAAGGCGGTCCAAAGACCGCCTTCTCCGTAAATCCATCAAAATGGAAATCTTATTCCGCTGCAGTTTCCGCAGCCTTTGCTGCTTCTTCTGCTGCCTTGGCTTCTGCTGCTTCGGCTGCTGCCTTTTCGGCGGCGAGAGCCTGTGCTGCTGCTACCTTTTCAGCTTCCAGACGTGCCTTTTCTTCGGCGACTGCCTGGCGCTCGGATTCGTTCAGCTTGCGGGCGCGCGTACCAGTGTTTTCAACGATACGGGCAGCCTTGCCGCGACGATCGCGCAGGTAGTAGAGCTTCGCGCGGCGAACCTTACCGCGGCGAACGATTTCAACGCCTTCGACCAGCGGGGAGTAGATCGGGAATACGCGCTCGACGCCTTCGCCGTAGGAGATCTTGCGAACGGTGAAGCTCTCGGAAAGGCCGCCGCCGGAACGGGCGATGCAAACGCCTTCGTAAGCCTGAACACGGGTACGGTTACCTTCGGTAACGCGCACGTTGACGCGCAGCGTGTCGCCCGGAGAAAACTCAGGCAGGGTGCGCTTTGCTTCGATCTTGGCAGCCTGTTCGGCTTCCAGCTGCTGAATGATATTGGTCATGTTAACCTCTGATTTCTTCTGAAACAGCCAGAGCGCTCAACGTTTCGTCTGTCGGTCAATGCCTTCAGACCATGCCGTGCGGCAGGAGCGGGTTCGCCATTCTTTGCTTGCGGTTAAAGGGGAAAACCCCAATTCCACGCGGGCACATACACGAGGCAGCGCCATTTGTCATCCCTTCATGACAATATTTTATCAATTGTGGGCGACGTACGGGCTGTTGCGAAGGTGCGTTTACCCGGTTATGGCATGAAAACCTTGGGAGGGGCCATGTCCGTACTTATTATCATGATGCTGTTTGCGACCGGCTTTCTATCTGGCGTGGTCAATGCGATCGCCGGTGGCGGCACCTTTTTGACCTTCGGGGCGATGACGCTTGCAGGCCTGCCGCCGATTGTCGCCAATGCCACGTCGGCAATCGTGCAGTTTCCCGGTTACATCACCTCCGTGATCGCCTACGGGCCTGAAATCCGCGCCCACTGGCGCGAGGCGATCCTCCTGTCGGCCGTCTCCATCGTCGGCGGGCTGGCGGGGTCGCTTTTGCTCCTGTCGCTCGACAACCCCTCCTTCCGCCAGCTTGTGCCATGGTTGCTTCTGGCCGCAACCGTTGTTTTTGCCGCTGGCCCGTGGCTGCGACCGAAGGCCAGTGCCGAGCGTTCACCCGGTAATGTGCCGAGCCTCTTCTTTCAGGGGCTCGCCTCCATCTATGGTGGTTTTTTCGGGGCGGGCATGGGCATCATGATGCTGGCCATCCTCGGAATGACCTCGGGTGGCAGCTATCATCATCTGAATGCCCTGAAGAACCTGCTCTCGGTGGTGATCGCGATCATCGCCATTACGATCTTCGTCAGCGGCGGCGTCGTTTCCTGGTGGGCCGCCCTCATCATGTTCCCGGCGGCCGCGCTTGGCGGATATGTGGGGGTGCACACGGCAAGGCGGGTGCCGCAGTGGATCATCCGCTGGCTGGTCATTGCCGTCGGGCTGGTGCTGACGGCCTATTATTTCGTCTCGGTTTAAACCTTGGCCTTTTCCAGCAGGTCGGGCCGTCTTTCCTTCGTCAACGCCAGCGCCTGCTCGTGCCGCCATTTGTCGATGACGGCGTGATTGCCAGAGGTGAGAACGGCTGGGATGTCGCGGCCTTCCCAGACCTGCGGACGGGTGTAGTGCGGATGCTCCAGAAGCCCACCCTCGAAGCTTTCATGCACGCCTGAGAGATCGTTGCCCATGACGCCCGGCAGAATGCGGACAATGGCGTCCAGAAGCGTCAGGGCGGCCGGCTCGCCGCCGGAGAGAATGTAATCGCCGATCGACACTTCCTCCAACCCGCGCGCCTCTATGACCCGCTGGTCGACGCCTTCGAAGCGGCCACACACGATAATCGCGCCGTCGCCTGCCGCCAGTTCGCGCACTCGGTCCTGCGACAGTGGCTTGCCGCGCGGGCTCATCAGCAGACGCGGTCGCGTATCTCCATCTGAAACATGGTCGATGGCTGCGGCCAGAATGTCGGGTTTCAGCACCATGCCGGCGCCGCCGCCTGCCGGGGTGTCGTCCACGCTTCTGTGCCTGTCGGTGGCGAATTCACGGATCTGCACGGCCTCAAGTGACCATTGCTCGCGCTCCAGCGCCTTGCCCGCCAGCGAATATCCGAGATGCCCGGGAAACATTTCCGGGTAGAGCGTCAGAACTGTTGCCTTGAACGTCATGGCCTTATTTCTTGCCGAAAGGCGATGCGCCGGTTTCGTCTTTGTCGTCCGGATTGTCGATCAGGCCAGCGGCCATGGGATCGATGAGAATGCGTCTCGCCTCCAGATCAATTTCAAGCACGGCTGCTTCCGAAAAGGGGATGAGGGCGGGACGGCGGCCCGCACCTTTCAGCTCCAGGAGGTCGCCTGCGCCGAAATCGTAAACGGCGCTGACGGCGCCATAGCTTTTGCCTTCGGCATCGACGGCTTCCAGCCCTTCGAGGTCGGCATAATAAAATTCGTCGTCGTCCAGCTCGTCATCCGGCAGATTGTCGCGTTCGATGAACAGTTCGAGCCCGTTCAGGCTTTCCGCCGCATTGCGGTCGTTGATACCCCTGAAGCGGACGACAACCACATTCTTGCCCTCGCGCACTTCCAGAATTTCGAAGACGCGGCCATCGGCGCTGACCAGATTGCCGTAATCGCCGAGCGCCATCGGTTCGTCCGTATAGGTGCTGACGCGGACTTCGCCGCGCAATCCCTGTGCGCCGCCGATCTTTGCCATGAGTATCGGGTTTTCCAGCTTTGCCATCGGGCCGTCCGTCTTCTGGTGTTGGTTGCGTCTGGTTTACAGCATCAGCGTGAAAATCGGAATCGATTTTCACAGGGCACGATGCGCAGATCCAACGCGTTAGAGCATAGTTCCTGACGCTCTAAAGTTTGTTGATACCAAAATAAACAAAAAACGGGCGGCATGGAAAACCACGCCACCCGTTCTCTAAAATTCTATTGCAGATTATTCTGCAGCAGAAGCTTCTGCTGCGGCAGCAGCTGCGTCTTCAGCCTTCTGCTTCTTTTCTGCAACGCGTTCCAGAGCGCGCTTGCCCGGCAGTGCCTTTTCCGGGTTGCTGCGAGCGGCGCGATCGGCAAGGCCTGCCTCTGCGAGGAAGCGCAGAACGCGGTCGGTCGGCTGTGCGCCCTTGGCGATCCATTCCTTGATGAGGTCAGCCTTCAGCTCGATGCGCTGCGGGTTGTCCTTGGCGAGCATCGGGTTCCAGGAACCGACCTTCTCGAGGAAACGGCCGTCGCGGGGCGAACGGGCGTCAGCAACGACGATCTGGTAGTACGGGCGCTTCTTGGAACCACCGCGTGCGAGACGAATTTTAAGTGCCATGTTATTTACTCCTTGAGATAGCTTGTCCGCCGGTTAGGCGGTCTTTTCATTACCGCCATGTTCGGCGGCTATTGCTTCATGATGCCGGATGACTTCCTTGATGACGAAGTTTAGAAACTTCTCGGCGAAATCCGGATCCAGATTGGCATCCTTTGCCAGACGGCGAAGGCGTTCGATCTGGTATTCCTCGCGCGCCGGGTCCGCCGGCGGCAAATTGTATTTTGCCTTCAGCACGCCCACCGCCTTGGTACAGCGGAAACGTTCGGCAAGAATGTGAACCAGTGCGGCATCGATATTGTCGATCGACTGGCGGTATTCGGAAAGCTGGGCTTTCACTTCTGCGTTGTTCACTGGCGTCGCCCTCACTTCTTTTTGGGGAAGCCGGGCAGGCCCGGCATGCCGCCAAGACCCGGCAGCTTTGTCCCGCCCAGACCGGGTAGCCCGCCGGGCAGACCACCGAGACCGGGCATTGCGCCCGGCTTGCCAAGACCGGCAGCTTCAGCCTGTTTTTGAAGCGCTTCGAGCTGCTTCGGGTCGATGTTCGACAGATCAGGCATGCCGCCGCCCATCATGCCACCAAGCCCCATCTTGCCCGCAAGGCCGCCCATCATCTGCTTCATGATGCCGCCCTTGCCCTTGCCGCCCATGGCTTTCATCATGTCGGCCATTCCACGGTGCATCTTCAAGAGCTTGTTGATTTCGGCTGCATCGGTGCCGGAACCGGCGGCGATGCGCTTTTTGCGGCTGTGTTTGAGGATATCGGGATTGGCGCGTTCGGCCTTGGTCATCGACGAGATGATGGCGATCTGGCGGTCGAACATCTTGTCGTTGAGGCCTGCGGAAGCCATCTTGTCCTTCATGCCGGCCATGCCGGGCATCAGCCCCATGATACCGCCCATGCCACCCATCTTCTTCATCTGGGCAAGCTGGTCGGAGAGATCGTTAAGGTCGAACTTGCCCTTGGCCATCTTCTCGGCCATGGCACGGGCTTTTTCCGCATCGATGTTTTCGGCAGCCTTCTCGACCAGCGAGACGATGTCGCCCATGCCGAGAATACGGTCGGCGATACGGCGCGGATGGAACTCGTCGAGTTCGTTCATGCGCTCGCCGATACCGATCAGCTTGATCGGCTTGCCGGTGACGGCGCGCATGGAGAGGGCCGCACCACCGCGCCCGTCGCCATCCATACGGGTGAGCACGAGACCGGTGATGCCGACGCGTTCATCGAAGTTGCGCGCCAGATTGACGGCGTCCTGACCGGTCAGCGAATCCGCGACCAGCAGGATTTCATGCGGGTTGGACTTCTTCTTGATGTCGGCCATTTCCAGCATCAAGGGTTCGTCGATATGGGTGCGGCCGGCGGTGTCGAGAATGACGACGTCATGGCCGCCGAGCTTGGCGGCCTGCACGGCGCGTGCGGCGATATCTGTCGGCGACTGGCCGGCGATGACCGGCAGCGTGTCGACACCGGTCTGCACGCCCAGTTGGCGAAGCTGTTCCTGTGCGGCCGGACGGCGCGTGTCGAGAGATGCCATCAGCACCTTCTTCTTGTCGCGGTCGGTCAGGCGCTTGGCGATCTTGCCTGTGGTCGTGGTCTTGCCCGAACCCTGCAGACCCACCATCATTATGACGACGGGGGCGGCCGCATGCAGATCGATCGAGACGCCTTCGGTGCCGAGCATCTCGACAAGTTCGTCATGCACGATCTTGACGACCATCTGGCCGGGCTTGATGGATTTCAGAACGGCTGCGCCGACAGCCTTTTCACGCACCTTGTCGGTGAAGGAACGCACGACTTCCAGCGCAACGTCCGCTTCCAGAAGCGCACGGCGAACCTCGCGCAGGGCGGCGGCAACATCGGCTTCCGTCAGCGCGCCACGGCCGGTCAGTCCATTCAGAATGGAACCAAGGCGGTCCTGGAGGTTTTCAAACATCGTTTCTTCCTTCTTCGTTCCGGGATCTCCGAAACGTCGGTGCTTTCGCTGCCAAAAACAAGACGCAAAGCCAAAAAGCACCCGAGGGCGCATCGCGCTGTCGGGTGTTGACCTCCGGGATCTCTTTATACCTTTGCGGGTCCCGGTCGGCGGCTTGGAGTCATGAAACTGCCAGCTGATTGGCCGCGATAAACAGGAAAGTGCCGTGAAAGTCAAGGGAGTGCCGGTTTTCATGCGGCAAAGCGTGCCTTGTCATCTTTACGTGATCAGACGAAAGCTGCGATGGCGGTGCTTGAACGGCGTCGCCTGGCTTCTTATACCTTTCCCATGAAACGTCGAAACTTCTTTCGTTTTTCCGCACTTGGTCTGCTTGCTCTTGCGGGCGGCGGCCTGTTTGCGCGCCGCTCTAACGCCAGCGCCTATTATACTGGGCCGGTCTCCGATCATTTCGACGGGGTGCGTTTCTTCAATCCCGGCGGTTCGCCGCCCGGCAATTTCATGGGCCTCCTGAAATGGCGCTTCAACGGCGAGCGCGCCACGTGGCCGGAAAACTATCCCAGCCCGTTTCCGTTCGCAAAGCCGGAGCCCCGCATCGACGGCAAGGACATTCGCGTCACCTTCGTCGGTCACGCCTCCTTTCTCATCCAGACGGCAGGGCTGAATATTCTCATCGATCCGGTGTGGTCGCAGCGTACCAGCCCGTTCAGCTTCGCCGGTCCCAAACGCGTCAACCCGCCGGGCATCCGTTTTGAGGATTTGCCGCCGATCGATCTGGTGCTGGTGACGCATAATCACTACGACCATCTGGATATGGAAACGCTGAAGCGCCTGCATGTCGCGCACAAGCCGCTTTTCATCACGCCGCTTGGCAATGACGCCATCATCCGCACCGGCGTCGAGGCAGCGCGCATCAAGGTGGGGGACTGGGGCGATGTCCTTGAGATTGGCTCGGTCAAAATTCATTTCGAGCCGTGCCACCATTGGTCGGCGCGTGGGCTGAATGACCGGCGCATGGCGCTGTGGGCGGCCTTCGTCATCGAAACGCCTTATGGCAAGATTTATCATATCGGCGATACCGGCTTCCACGACGGCCTCAATTATCACGCCGCGCGCAAGAAACACGGTGAGTTCCGTCTCGCCAACCTGCCTTTCGGCGCCTATGAGCCGCGCTGGTTCATGAAGGGCCAGCACCAGAACCCGGCGGAAGCGGTGGAAGGCATGAAGATCTGCGGTGCGGCACATGTCTGCGGCCACCATTGGGGCACTGTGCAACTGACCGATGAAGCGGTCGAAGCTCCTCTTGTCGCGCTGAAGGCAGCGCTTGCTGAGCAAGGGATAGAGGAGAGCCGCTTCCAGCCCATGCGGCCCGGCGAAGTCTTCGACGTACCTTCCGCCTGAGCGGCTCAGCGGTTTGCGCCGCAACAGTCTGGTAATTTGCCGTCCTTTCCGCCATATAGAGCGAAAGTGCGGGCAAAGCCCGTCTTTGTTCCGGTTTCAGGTAGTTTTCAGGTTCAGTACGATGGCGGATACGGTCGAATTTGCGAAGATGAACGGGCTTGGCAACAAGATCCTCGTTGTCGACATGCGCGGCCGCAGGGATATGGTGACGCCTTCGGCGGCCATCGCGCTCAATGCCGATCCCGCCACGCAGTTCGATCAGATCATGGCGATCCACGATCCGCGTGTCGGCGGCACCGATGCATTCATCGATATCCTCAATTGCGACGGCACGAAGGCGCAGGCCTGCGGCAACGGCACGCGCTGCGTGGTGCAGGCGCTGTCCTCTGAAACCGGCAAGACCACCTTCACCTTCCAGACGGTGGCGGGCATCCTTAACGCCGTTGAGCATGAAGACGGCATGATTTCCGTTGATATGGGCCTGCCGCGTTTTCGCTGGAGCGACATTCCGCTTTCCGAAGAGTTCCACGATACGAGCCGCATCGAGTTGCAGATCGGGCCGATCGACGCGCCAATCCTGCATTCGCCCGCCGTCATGTCCATGGGAAACCCGCACGCCATTTTCTGGGTGGATCGCGATCCGATGGAGTTCGATCTGGAACGCTTCGGTCCGCTTCTGGAAAACCACCCGATGTTCCCTGAAAAGGCCAATATCACCCTGGCACAGGTTATTTCCGACAGTGCGCTTCGCACCCGCACCTGGGAGCGCGGCGCCGGGCTGACGCTCGCCTGCGGTTCTGCCGCATGTGCCGCTGCCGTTTCCGCTGCGCGCACCGGCCGCACGGGCAGGAAGGTCACTATCGATGTTGCCTCCAGCCCCGTGCGTGTGCCGCTTACAATTGAGTGGCGCGAGGACAACCACGTCATCATGACCGGGCCGGCCGAATGGGAATGGTCCGGCATGGTCGATCCCATCAACGGCGCCTGGTCGCGCGATGCCGTGGCTGAGCAGGGGGCCATATGAGCGGCGTCGAGGTCATAACCTTCGGCTGCCGTCTCAATACCTATGAATCGGAAGTGATGCGGGCGGAGGCCGAAAAGGCTGGGCTCAACAATGCCGTCTTGGTCAATACCTGCGCGGTGACCGGCGAGGCGGTGCGCCAGGCGCGCCAGGCCATCCGTCGGGCAAGGCGCGACAATCCGCATGCGCGCATCATCGTGACCGGCTGTGCTGCCCAGACTGAAAAACAGACCTTTGCCGAGATGCCCGAAGTGGATGCGGTGCTGGGCAATGAGGAAAAGCTGAAAAGCGCCTCCTATCGCGCACTGCCGGATTTCGGCGTTTCGGCGGAAGAAAAGCTGCGCGTCAACGACATCATGAGCATCAAGGCGACGGCGCCGCAGATGGTCAAGCACATTGACGGGCATGTCCGTGCCTTCATTCAGGTGCAGAACGGCTGCGATCATCGCTGTACCTTCTGCATCATTCCCTATGGGCGGGGCAATTCCCGCTCCGTGCCGATGGGCGCTGTGGTCGAGCAGGCGCGTAGGCTGGTGGAAAGCGGCTATTGCGAAATCGTGCTGACCGGGGTGGATGCTACCAGCTACGGTGCCGACCTGCCGGGCGAACCTTCGCTAGGGCTTCTTGCCAAAACATTGCTGAAGCAGGTGCCGGAAATCTTGAGACTTCGGCTATCCTCGATCGACAGCATCGAGGCCGACCACCATCTGATGGATCTGATTGCCGGTGAGGCGCGTTTCATGCCGCATCTTCACCTGTCCCTCCAGCATGGCGACGACATGATCCTGAAACGCATGAAACGCCGTCATTTGCGGGCCGATGCCATCCGTTTCTGTCACGAGGTGCGGTCGCTCCGGCCGGATATCGCATTCGGTGCTGATATGATCGCCGGTTTTCCGACCGAGAACGAAGAGATGTTCGAAAACGCCGCGACGCTTGCGGAAGAATGCGGCATTTCCAGCCTGCACGTATTTCCCTACAGCCCGCGTGCCGGCACGCCGGCGGCGCGTATGCCGCAGCTCGACCGTGCGCTGGTGAAGGAGCGGGCGGCGAGGCTTCGCGAACGTGGCGAGGCACTCAGGCTCGTGCATCTGCAAAACATGCTCGGTTCGACGCAAACGATCCTCGTTGAAAACACCGGTTTTGCGCATACCGACAATTTCACGCTGGTGGCGGCGCCCGATCTTCTCCCGCGCACTCTTGCGCAGGTTGAGATTACCGGCCACAACGGCAAACATCTGAACATGAAGCTTCTCGCAGCGGACGCGGCCTGAAGCGGCACAGGAAAAGACACGGGAACGACCATGGCCCTCGGCTTCATCAAAAAAGTCTTTTCTTTCGGCAAGGACAAGGCCGGGACTGACGGCAAGCCGCAAGAGGATTCCGCGCTTGAACGCGCCAGAGAAAATGTCTCTTTCGATGAGGCACTGAGCGAAGCCGAAGCGCATCCCATTGTCGAGAAAGACCCTGTTTCCGAACTGGAGATTGAGACGGCCGGTGGGCCTGCTCCGGATGCCGATGCGGCCCTTTCCAACGACCAGGAGGAAGAGGACGCGCCGCTTCTGCCCGGCGCCGAGCAGGCCGGAGACATCGGCGTTGTTCCGCTGTCGCTGTTGCAGGCCGAAGCTGCTGCCGAAGAACAGGCCGAGGTTTTGCCCGAACCTGCCGATGCCGTGCTCGATGCAGATGCGATGGATGCGCTGCTCGATGAGGCGGAGGCTGCCGGTGCCGTCGAGCCCTCTGCCGTTTCGCCGATCTTGCCGAAAGGTTTTGCGGCGGCAAGCGAGCGCGAAGAGCCTGTCGCCGAAGCGCCGCAGCCGAAGCTCAGCTGGTTCCAGCGCCTGCGGGCCGGGCTTGCGCGCACCTCCTCGCAACTTACCACCCAGATTTCGGCGCTGTTCACCAAGCGCAAGCTGGATGAGGATACGCTCGACGAACTGGAAGACCTTCTCATCCAGTCGGATCTCGGTGTCGAGACCGCCATGCGCATCACGGGCGCCTTGTCTTCGGAACGTTACGGCAAGGATGTCAGTGGCGAGGATGTGGCGCGCATCATGGCGGGTGAGATCACCAAGGTCCTGAAACCTATCGCCAAGCCGCTGGAACTCGATCTTTCACACAAGCCGCATGTCATTCTCGTCGTCGGCGTGAACGGCACCGGCAAAACCACGACCATCGGCAAGCTCGCCTCCAAGCTCTCGGGCTCTGGCCTCAAGGTTATGCTCGCGGCCGGCGATACGTTCCGTGCGGCGGCAATCGAGCAGCTCAAGATCTGGGCGGATCGCACCGGCTCGCAATTCATTGGCACCAAACTCGGTGCGGATGCCTCGGGTCTCGCTTACGACGCCTATGAGCAGGCGCGTGCGCAAAAAAGCGATGTGCTCATCATTGATACTGCCGGCCGTTTGCAGAACAAGACGGAGCTGATGGCGGAGCTGGAAAAGATCGTGCGCGTGCTCGGCAAGCTCGATCCCGATGCGCCGCATACCGTGCTTCAGACACTGGACGCCACGACCGGGCAGAACGCCTTGAACCAGGTGGAGATATTCCGCAATGTTGCGGGTGTTTCGGGCCTGATTATGACAAAATTGGATGGCACGGCGCGGGGCGGTATCCTCGTGGCCATTGCCGCCAAACACAAGCTGCCGGTGTATTTTATCGGTGTGGGTGAAGGCGTGGACGATCTGGAGCCCTTCGAGGCGGAAGATTTCGCCAAGGCCATTGCGGGAGTTTGAGTATGGATATTGAAAGCAATTCCAAGGAAAGCGAAAAGATGGTGGCGGAAATCAGCCCGCTCCTGAAATTCGTGCTCGAGCTTGGCCCGCTTATGGTGTTCTTTTTCGCCAATTCCCGCGGCGAATGGCTGGCCTCCACTTTTCCGGTACTGACGGAGTTCGGCGGGCCGATCTTCATCGCCACCGGCCTGTTCATGATCGCAACCGCAATTGCGCTTTCCGTCTCATGGATGCTGACGCGCAAGCTGCCGATCATGCCGCTGATATCAGGCATTGTGGTTCTCGTGTTCGGTGCGCTGACGCTGTGGCTGCAGAACGATACCTTCATCAAGATGAAGCCAACCATCGTCAATGCGCTGTTCGGCGTCATTTTGCTGGGAGGCCTGTTTTTCGGCCAGTCGCTGCTTGGCTATGTCTTCAATTCGGCCTTCAGGCTAAACGATGAGGGCTGGCGCAAGCTGACGCTGCGCTGGGGCGTGTTCTTCCTCTTTCTCGCCGTGCTGAACGAGGTGGTCTGGCGCATGTTCTCAACCGACGCATGGGTTGCGTTCAAGGTGTGGGGCACGATGCCGATCACGATCATCTTCACCATGGCGCAAATGCCGCTCGTCATGCGTCATTCGCTCGAACCGCTGAACAAGGACGAAAAATGACAGTTGCAGAGATGCCGGCTTCCCGTCCGCGCTCGTTCAAATGGTTCGGTGTCGCCGGCGGACTTCTTCTCCTACAGATCGTCATCCTCCATGCCATGGGCCGCATTCCCATTTGCGAATGCGGTTATGTGAAGCTGTTCGAACCCGGTGTGAACACGCCGGGCAATTCCCAGCATCTTGCCGACTGGTACACGCCCTCACACATTATCCACGGCTTCTTGTTTTACGGGCTCGCCTGGCTGCTGTTTCGCAAGAAACCCCTTTCCATGCGGCTTTCTTTTGCGGTTTTGATAGAGGCAGCGTGGGAAATTCTCGAAAACTCGCCGCTCATCATCGATCGTTACCGCACGGCGACCATGGCGCTGGGTTATACCGGCGACAGCATCCTGAACTCCGCGATGGACACCGTTTTCATGGCGCTGGGTTTCCTTTTCGCCGCCCGCGTGCCGGTGTGGCTGACGGTTGCGATCGCCATCTTCTTTGAAATCTTCACCGGCTGGCTGATCCGCGATAATCTGACGCTGAACGTAGTGATGCTTGTCTGGCCCGTCGAAGCGATCAAGCAATGGCAGAACGCGCTCCCGCCAATGTGAAGATATCTGTCCGTACGTGCGTCGGAAAGGCACGAAAACCCTGCCTTATATGCAAGTTTTCTTAAGGGCATTGCGGTAGTGTCCGGGCTCAAAGGCTCGTCTTTTCGTCCGGCAGAACACTGTGCAAGATAATTTCGCCTACCTTCTCCCCTTCATCATGCTGACATTCGGTGTGGTATTCCTGTTCCTGCAGAGGACCGGCCACGCTTCGGCGCGATATTGGGGTTTCGGATATCTTTCGGCGGCGTTTGGTTTTGCCGCACCTCTGGTGCTTGGCGGCTTGCCCTTCGAAGTACAGGCGATCGTCTCGAACCTGTTGTTTTTCTCGGCCTTTTTTCTCTACGGCCATGCGCTGCTCACCCATTTCGGACGGCCGCTTTATACGACGGCGCGACTGTCGATCGCGGCTGCGGCGGTTTTGCTGGTCTCGTTCCATGTCTTCATCACACCGGATCTGAAACGTGAGCTGGTCATCGGTGATCTTGTCTGCGCCCTGCTGCTCGCCATCCCGGTCTGGATCGTGCGGAAGCGGCCCCTGGCGCTTGCAGACAGGCTGATGGTGGCGATTGCGTCACTCGTGGTGCTCGAAACGCTGGTGCGCATCGGCATGTTGCTGGTGATGACGCCGAACGGTTCGATGATCGAACTAAGCGAATTCTTCGAATCCGATTATGCTTTCTACATGCAGCTTGCCGCGAGCATATTCGGCTTTCTCCTTGCGCTATCCGTACTCGCGAGCCAGATTTCCGTGACCGTCGACCGGCACCTGCAAGCGGCTGAGCACGATCCGCTGACGGATGTGCTGAACCGCCGTGGGTTCGACCGGCGGGTTCCCGATTTTCGCAGTGGGACACCAATAGGCGCAGTAATTGCGTGCGACATAGACCATTTTAAGCGTATCAACGATGACTATGGCCACGCCGCCGGTGATATCGTTCTCATCGGCCTTTCGGACCTTCTCAGGAAAAGCGCGCGTAGCGACGCTCTGGTGGCGCGTTTCGGTGGCGAGGAATTCGTGGTTTTCCTGCCCGGCCACACCGCCGCCGCGGCCGGTCACCTCGCCAATGCCATGCGTTTGAACCTTCTGTCGCTGGATTGGCGTAGCCGTGGCGTGGCCACCAAGGTCACGGCAAGCTTCGGCGTTTCAGCTGTCGCGAGGGGAGATCATTCAATTCACGATGCGATCAAACGCGCTGACGACAGCCTGTATGCGGCAAAGCGTGGTGGCCGCAATCAGGTCGTGCTTGAAGGAATGGGTTTGCAGGCGACAGCCGAAGGGCCGTCGCTAAGGGTGATTTCCAAGGTATAGTATCGTTCGGCGCGCGGGCTACTTTCCGGCCGCAGCGGTGATTGCCGGCAATAAATCCCGCTCGACGCTGCGGGCATCGAAGGGGCCGACCTTTTTGTAGAGGATCGTGCCGTCGGCGCCGACCAGATAGCTTTCAGGGATACCATAGACACCCCAGTCGATCGCGGCCTTGCCGTTCGGGTCTACGCCTATCGCGGCAAAGGGATTGCCGAGTTCGCCGAGAAAACGAAGCGCGTTGTCCGGTTTGTCCTTATAGTTGATGCCGACGACGGCGATGCGTTTGTCTTTCGCCAATTCCTGAAGGATGGGATGCTCCTGACGGCACGGAATGCACCAGGAGGCGAAGACGTTGACCAGCGTCAGCTTACCCTTGACGGCGGCATCGTTGAGGGCCGGCAGGTTTGAGCCTTCCAGCGGCGGCAGCGACAGTGCGGGCGCCTTGGTTCCGATGAGCGCCGACGGAATGGCGCTGATATCCAGCCCGTTGACGTCCTGATCGTAGAGCATCTTGCCGGCGATAATGGCAAAACCGCCGAAAAGCAGAAGCGGCAGAAGCGCCAGGGCATATCGCGTGCGCCCCGTGCTTTTGGCTTTGGTGTTCTGGTCCTGGCTGGCCTGTGTCATCGGGTTTCACCCGCAGAACCGGCTTTTGCCCTGCGGCGCACGCCGGATGCTTCCAGTTCTTTCAGTTCCCGTTTGCGCGCCTGACCATCCAGGATGACCCAGGCGATGAGACAGAGGACGACAAGGCCCGTCGCCGCATAGGACATGCCGATATAAAAGGCGTGTGTCATGGCCTCATGTCTCCCGGTTTGCCATGCGGGCGGCAAGCCGCCGTTGGGCTGCCACGCGCCGGCGCCAGATTTCGTTACGCATGGCAGCGATGTGCAACGTGAAGAACAGTAGCGTGAAGCCGATCGCCATGGTCAGAAGCGGCCAGAGAAACTCCGAATCGATTGCCGAGCCGCCCATGCGGATGACGCTTGCCGGCTGGTGAAGCGTGTTCCACCATTCAACTGAAAACTTGATGATGGGAATATTCACAAAACCAACGAGGATGAGCACGGCGCTGACACGGGCGGCTCTGGAAGGGTCGTCCATGGCGCGGTTGAGCGCTATCAGGCCAAGATACATCAGAAAAAGCACGAAGACGGACGTCAGCCGCGCGTCCCATACCCACCAGGTTCCCCACATGGGTTTACCCCAGAGCGAGCCGGTAACAAGCGCAATCAGCGTGAAGGCAGCGCCTATGGGTGCGGCCGCCTTGTGGCTGACATCCGCAACCGGATGACGCCAGACGAGCGTGCCGATCGCTGAGACCGCCATGACGGTATAACACATCATCGAAAGCCATGCGGAGGGGACATGCACATACATGATGCGCACGGTATAACCCTGCTGGTAGTCGCCATCTGTCGTGAAAGACAGATAGAGACCGGCGGCCAGCACCAGTGCCGTCAGGACCGCAAGCCAGGGCAGAATGCGTGCCGAGAGCGCCAGAAACCGCGTGGGATTGGCGAGATCACTGAATTTGGTGATGGTGAAAGTCTGCTGGTTCATGCCGTTTGTGTAACCCGAGAATGGCTGCCCCGCAATTGATCGCCATCAATCGTAGATCGGCAATTGCGGTTTCATCAATCCATAACATTGCGCAATGCCAAAGCGGCAAAGAAAGGACCGGTCACGGCTGAAAATAACGTGATCGCGCAGAGAATGAGGAAGGGCGGCAGAAAGGGTGCCGGATCCTGCACCGCCGCATAGGACGCGCTGACGCCGAAGATCAGTACCGGAATGGCCAATGGCAGCACAAGGATGGAGACCAGAAGGCCGCCGCGCGGCAAGGCAACGGCGACAGCGGCACCCACCGCGCCGATGAAGGTAATGGCGGGCGATCCGACAAGGAGTGTGAGCATCACCGCGCCGATCGCCACTTCGTCCATGTTCATGAACAGGCCGATGAGCGGCGAGGCGATGACCAGTGGCAGACCCGTTCCCACCCAATGTGCCAGGCATTTGACGAGCACGGTCAGCACAAGCGGGTTTTCCTGCATGAGTATGAGGTCTAGCGAGCCGTCATCCCGCTCTGCCTGAAACAGCCTGTCGAGGCCGAGGAGGGTGGAGAGCAGCGCGCCGATCCAGACGATGGCCGGGCCGATGCGTGCAAGCAGATTGAGATCAGGCCCGACACCGAAGGGGATGACGGCGACAACGGTCATGAAGAACAAGACGCCGATCAGCGCGCCACCGCCGGCGCGGATGGAGAGTTTCAGGTCGCGGAGGAAGAGGGCGGTCATTGGAGACGCCTCGGTAGGCGGGCATACCCCGCACACGCACCCATCACGCCCAAGCCTCCACACCTGCAAATCCCGTCATCTGCAATTCCCGCGCATTGTCGAGCCCAAGCGGCTGATGGGTCGCAGCCATGACGATGCCGCCTCTCCTCAGGTGGCTCTTGACCAGATCCGTAAACATGCCGTCCGCTGCTTTGTCGAGCGCCGCTGTCGGCTCGTCGAGAATCCACACCGGCCGCCACGCGATCAAAAGCTTTGCCATGGCAAAACGTCGCTGCTGGCCTGCGGACAGGTAACCGAAGGGCAGGTGGGTGATGCCCGCAAGGCCGACGATGTCTGCCGCCTCATCGATATCGACACCGGCGCCGCCGGCGAAGTCACCGAGAAAGTCTTTCCAGAACCGCAGATTCTCCGAAACCGTCAGTTCCGTTTTCATTGCGTTGCGATGGCCGAGATAATGGCAGGCCTCCGATGGACGCATGTCCGTTTCTATTCCTTTGCCGGCTATCTTTACCCAACCCTGCTCGGGGCGCAGCAGGCCGGCCACAGTGCGCAGAAGCGTGGATTTTCCCGAGCCGTTGCGGCCGGTCAGCACCAGCGCTTCGCCGTCACTTAACTTGAAGGAAATGTTCATGAATATGAAATCTTCGCCGCGTCGCACGCCAAGATTTTCCGCCGTCAAATCCATGCTGCGTTTCCGTATAAGATTTTCATCGTCTCGCATAAAAAAATCGATTTGATTTCCTGAATGGTCTGGCACGTTTCTGAGAAATTATCTATATGGGTGTCAACCACGCCAGCGGCCGGCGTGAACATCATCTTGCGCCGGACTTGACGATTGCGAGGAGCAATTTTCACGTGCGGACAGCGGAAATGGTCGTACCCGCATCCTGATGTGCATGAGTGCATAGGTGTCCGCACGCACGTGTTGGCTATCAGAGTAAGCGGGGTTTTTTATCCATGCCCAAATCACTCGACAGTTTTCATTGTCGTTCCGTCCTTACCGTTGATGGTAAGGACTACGTCTATTTCAGCCTTCCCAAGGCTGAGGCAAACGGCCTGAAGGGCGTTTCCAAGCTCCCCTATTCCATGAAAGTTCTTCTGGAAAACCTGCTTCGTTTCGAGGACGGCCAGTCCGTTACCAAGGAGCATATTCTGGCCGTTGCTGAGTGGCTGAACAATAAGGGCCTGACCGAAAACGAAATCGCTTATCGTCCCGCCCGCGTTCTCATGCAGGACTTCACCGGCGTTCCGGCTGTGGTCGATCTCGCCGCCATGCGCGATGCCATGGTGTCGCTCGGTGGCGACCCGGAAAAGATCAATCCGCTCGTTCCCGTCGACCTCGTGATCGACCACTCTGTTATCGTTGACGAATTTGGCACGCCGACGGCGTTTGCCCGAAACGTCGAGCTTGAATATGAGCGCAATGGCGAGCGGTACCGCTTCCTGAAGTGGGGCCAGCAGGCATTCAAGAACTTCCGCGTGGTTCCGCCCGGTACTGGCATCTGTCACCAGGTCAACCTCGAATATCTCGGCCAGACCGTCTGGACCAAGGAAGAGGACGGCGAAACGATCGCTTACCCGGATACCTGCGTCGGCACCGACAGCCACACCACCATGATCAACGGTCTTGGCGTTCTCGGCTGGGGCGTTGGCGGTATCGAGGCTGAAGCAGCGATGCTCGGCCAGCCTGTCTCCATGCTCCTGCCTGAGGTCATCGGCTTCAAGCTGACCGGCAAGGTGAAGGAAGGCGTGACTGCGACCGACCTCGTGCTGACCGTCGTGCAGATGCTGCGCAAGAAGGGCGTGGTTTCCAAATTCGTCGAATTCTTCGGCCCCGGCCTCGATTCGATGACGCTGGCCGACCGTGCCACCATCGGAAATATGGGTCCGGAATATGGCGCTACCTGCGGCTTCTTCCCGGTTGATGGCGAGACCATCAACTATCTGACCATGTCCGGTCGCACCAAGGACCGTATCGCGCTTGTCGAATCCTATTCGAAGGCACAGGACATGTGGCGGACCGGCGACGGTTCCGACCTCGTCTTCACCGACACCCTTGAACTCGACCTCGGCGACGTCGTGCCATCCATGGCCGGTCCGAAGCGTCCGGAAGGCCGTCTGCCGCTCGAAACCATTGCACCGAATTTCGCGACGGCTCTCGAGAACGACTACAAGAAGCCCGGCCAACTCCATAGCCGCTATGCGGTTGAGGGCGAGGAGTTCGATCTCGGCCATGGCGATGTGGCGATTGCTGCCATCACCTCCTGCACCAACACGTCCAACCCTTCCGTTCTCATCGCTGCCGGCCTTCTCGCCCGCAATGCGGTTGCCAAGGGTCTGAAGTCCCAGCCGTGGGTGAAGACCTCGCTGGCGCCGGGGTCGCAGGTCGTTGCCGAATATCTCGACAAGTCGGGTCTGCAGAAGGATCTCGATGCGATTGGCTTCAACCTCGTCGGTTTCGGCTGCACCACCTGCATCGGCAACTCCGGCCCGCTGCCCGCACCGATCTCCAAGACGATCAATGACAAGGGCCTGATCACGGCCGGCGTCCTCTCCGGCAACCGCAACTTCGAAGGCCGTATCTCGCCCGATGTTCAGGCGAACTATCTCGCCTCGCCGCCCCTCGTCGTGGCCTACGCGCTTGCCGGTACGGTCCAGAAGGACCTGACGAAGGAGCCGATCGGCGACGACCAGAACGGCAATCCGGTCTATCTCAAGGATATCTGGCCGACCTCGCAGGAAATCCAGGAATTCATCCTGAAATACGTCACTCGCGAACTTTACGAATCGAAGTACGCTGATGTCTTCAAGGGTGACGCGAACTGGCAGGCCGTTCAGGTTCCCCCGGGCCAGACCTATGCCTGGGACGACAAGTCGACCTATGTTCAGAACCCGCCTTACTTCGTGGGCATGGGTAAGACCGGTACGGGCCTTACGAACATCAAGGGCGCCCGCGTTCTCGGTCTCTTCGGCGACAAGATCACAACCGACCACATTTCCCCGGCCGGTTCGATCAAGGCTGCTTCGCCCGCCGGCGCCTATCTGACGGAGCACGGCGTGGGCGTTGCCGACTTCAACCAGTACGGTACGCGTCGCGGCAACCATGAAGTCATGATGCGCGGCACCTTCGCCAATATCCGCATCCGCAACCACATGCTCGGCCCGAACGGCAAGGAAGGTGGCTACACCATCCACTATCCGTCGAAGGAAGAGATGTCGATCTACGACGCTGCCATGAAGTACAAGGCGGAGGGCGTTCCGCTCGTCATCTTCGCCGGTGTCGAATATGGCAACGGGTCTTCCCGCGACTGGGCGGCGAAAGGCACCAACCTGCTCGGCGTCAAGGCGGTCATCGCACAGTCCTTCGAGCGTATCCACCGCTCCAATCTCGTCGGCATGGGCGTCGTTCCCTTCGTCTTCGAGGAAGGCACGACCTGGGCGAGCCTTGATCTCAAGGGTGATGAAGTCGTCGAGATCGATGGTCTCGAAGGTGAAATCAAGCCGCGTGAAAAGAAGATCGCCAAGATCACCTACAGCGACGGTTCGGTGAAGGAAGTTCCACTTCTATGCCGCATCGATACGTTGGATGAAGTGATCTACATGAACAATGGCGGCATTCTGCAGACGGTTCTTCGCGATCTGGTTGCCTGACAAAGCTCAGACCAACAAAGGACGCCGGGATTTTTCCCGGCGTCTTTGCGTTTCATCATCTCTTTTTTTGTGATTGCCACTCACCCCTTCGTGACTTTCTATTGAAGTGGAATAGACGCTATTTTCCGGTTTGCATCCGGTTGGGTTGATCGCATCAATTCGTCTGGATATCTGCTCCGGACAAAGGTTCTTGTAATGCCGCTGAAATTGCCCCTGTCGATATGTCTTCTCGGCACGTTCCTCGTCACATCCGCGCATGCGCAGGAGGCTGTGAAGGGCGTTGTCGAGTTGTTTACATCGCAGGGATGCGCGTCCTGCCCGCCGGCGGACGAAGCGTTGCGCAAGATGATCCAGAAGGGTGATGTGGTCGGCCTCTCCTACCATGTCGACTACTGGAATTATCTTGGCTGGACAGATTCCCTGGCATCGAAGGAAAATACAGAGCGGCAATATGGCTACATGCGCGCTCTCGGCCGCAACGGTGTCTATACGCCTCAAGCCATCCTGAACGGTCGCGACCACGTCAAGGGTGCGGATGTCCGCGGGATTTACGACAGGCTGGATGCTTTCAAGCGCGAGGGTCAGGGGCTGAACGTGCCGGTTGCGTCCAAATTTGCCGGTGACGAGGTGGAGATCGATATTGGCGCCGGTAGCGGCAAGGCCGATGTCGTGGTCGCCTATTTCACGCGCGAGCAGACGGTAGACGTGCAGAAAGGCGAAAACCAAGGGAAGAAAATGTCCTACTGGCACAGCGTCTATGACGTGCAGACCGTCGGCATGTGGGATGGTTCACCGATGACGGTGAAGCTTCCGGCAAGCGTGGTGGCAAAGGTGAAAAAGGGTGGCTGCGCCGTGCTGTTGCAAACGGCAAATGCCAGCGGCGATCCGGCGGCAATCGTCGGTGCAAGTATTTTACTGGGGAATGAAACACCCTGATCGCCTGTCTGGCGATGGAAGATCCGATCCGGGCATTGGGGGCTGGGGGTAAAGGGTCAATGCACCGGATCGGGTCATCTTGGTGCCTAGGCATCAATTGACAATAGGACTATTCCATTCAATTCGGGCCATGGTTTGACCGAAATACGGCAGGCCATGCTAAAATGGCTGCCTAAATGGTTACCTTTTTTACCCCTGCTTTTTTCTAAGGCAGCGTCCTTATGGGCATTGGCGGGTGTCTTTCTGCGTCGCAGACGCCGGGTTTCGCTGTCGTCCTAAGACCGTAAAACCCTCCTCCAAAGTTGCGATCTCATGTTCAATGGCTGTTCGAGACTTGCAATTTTGTCTTCTCCGGCTCACATTAATCGGACGACTTGGGTGGAATCGGAGGTATTGGATGACCGATCAACCGGATGTGCAGCAGGTTCAAACCGCTTCACGCGACAGTTCCACCGTTGTCGATCTCCGCGAGTACAAAAAAGACAAAGACCCTCTGCCAATTACATTCCATCGGCGTGAGCTGGATGCGATCCTGCGCATCTATGGCCGCATGGTGGGAGAGGGCGAGTGGCGTGACTATGCCATCGACCACTTGAGGGAAAAGGCGGTATTTTCAGTCTTTAAACGCTCGGGTGAAATGCCGCTCTACAGGATCGAGAAGAACCCCAAGCTGGCGGCGAAACAGGGCGCCTATTGCGTGGTGAATACGGATGGCCGCATTCTCAAACGTGGCCACGAACTGCCGCAGGTTCTCAAGGTTTTCGACAAGGTCCTGAAGCTTATCGAGTGAGATGGGAATACGGGTTACCCATTCCGCCGCTTGATGCCACAGCGGGTTGGGAAACGGTCAGGTTTTGAATTTCTTGTAAATAAAAAGGCGGCCGAATGGCCGCCTTTTGCATGTTTGCCAGTTGGGTTCCTGCCCTTACTTGTCACGGTTGCCCATGAACTGCAGGAGGAACATGAACAGGTTGATGAAGTCGAGATAGAGCGTCAGCGCACCCATGATCGCCTTGCGGCCAGCCACGGCAACTTCGTCGCCATCGAAATACATTTCCTTGATCTTCTGCGTGTCATAGGCGGTGAGGCCAGCGAAGATCAGCACGCCAATCGCGGAGATCGCGAACTGCAGCGCGGAAGAGGCGAGGAAGATGTTGACGATGGACGCGATGATCAGGCCGAACAGACCCATGATCAGGAACGAACCCATGCCCGAAAGGTCTTTCTTCGTCGTGTAACCGTAAAGCGAGAGCGCGCCGAACGAGGCAGCGGTCACGAAGAACGTCTGTACGACGCTCTGGCCGGTATAGACCAGGAAGATCGAAGACAGGGACACGCCCATCAGCGCCGCATAGACCCAGAAGGTCATCTGGGCGGCAGAAACGCTCATGTTCTGGATACGGAAGCTAAGAAAGAACACCAGTCCGAGCGGTGCGAGCATCACAACCCAGCGCAGCGGCGATGCATAGAGCAACTGGGCGAAAGCCGGATTGGTGGTCGCGAGCGTGAAGGTAGCGAACGCAGCAACACCGGTGATGACCAGAGCCAGTGCCATAAGGTTGTAAACCTTAAGCATGTAGGCGCGAAGACCTTCGTCGATCATCGCACCAGTCTGTGCACGGGTCTGGGCCATGCGGTTCTGGTAGTTATTGAAGTCAGCCATTGTTTCCTCTTTTGAGCTCCGTAATTGCTACGGTGTCGGGATACCTCCCGGGCGCCGCTGCGGAGCTTCAGCAAGCCTGCCCAAGAATATGATGGCAGAACGTGTCCGATACAAGGCCTTTCGCAGTCGAAAAGACACCATATGCGCGAAAAGCGCTCACGTTTCAGCGATCATTACAAAGAATTAATCGTTAAAGTTAAGCAGCGCACAACCGAAGATTATTCACCCGCCTGCCGCAAAACCGGAGCGGCCTTCTGCCCGAGGATTCGCCATGTGCCCATGAGGCCGATGCCTACCGTCATGACGAGGGCGACGACGACCGTGCCGATCGCCACATCCGGCAGGAAGCTGGAGGGCAGCTTCATGATGCGGGAAATGACGAACCAGGCGGAGACGCCGCCGGCAAAAAGCGCAAAAACGGCGGTGGCGAGACCGAGCATCATATATTCATAGGAGAAGGCGCGGATCAGCAGGCTGCGTGTACCGCCCAGTGTTTTCAGGATGACCGCATCATGGGTACGGGCACGGTTTCCGGCGGCAAGAGCGCCGGCGAGGACGAGGACGGAGGCTATGAGCGCAACGGCCGCTGCGGCGCGAATTGAGGTTGCAAGCTGGCCGACCAGCCGGTTGACCACATCGAGCGCGTCCTTCACGCGTACGCTTGTTATCGTCGGGTAGGCGTTGGTAACGGCGCGCAATATCTGGCCCTCCTCGCTTGCGGATGCGGAGGGGTCGGCGAGTGTGGCAAGCCAGGCATGTGGTGCGCCACGGAAGGTATTGGGTGAAAACACCATGACGAAATTGATCGACAGCGATTCCCATTCGACATTGCGCAGATTGGCGATCTTTGCCGTGATGCTGCGGCCGAGCACGTTGACGGTAACGGTGTCGCCGATCTTGAGGCCCAGTTCCTGCGCCTCTTTCGCCGCAAAAGAGACCAGCGGCTCGCCGCTATAATCCGGTCCCCACCATGTTCCTTCGGTCAGCTTGGCGTTTTCGGGAGCATCCTGCGAATAGGTTATGCCCCGATCACCGCGCAGCAGCCAGCGGCCGGATGGCGGCACATCTATCTTCGTCACGTCCTCGCCATTAAGAGCCAGAATGCGGCCGCGCAGCATCGGCACCTCGGTCAGCGTGCCCTGAGGCGCTTCTTGCCTGAGAAGATCGCGGAAGCCCTGCAACTCGGTGCCCTGAATATCCACGAAGAAGAAATTCGGCGCTCGTTCCGGCAGGCTGTCGGTCAGTTCGCGGCGCAGATTGCCGTCGATAAGCGTCAGGGTCACCAGCAACGTCAGCCCGAGGCCGAGGGAGAGAACGACGGAGGGGGTGAGCGCACCCGGCCGGTGAATATTGCCGATCGCCAGGCGAAGGGCGGCGGAATGAACGCGCGGGCTGCGTTTGGCGATGGCCTTGACGCCTGACGCCACCAGTCGCAGCACCACAAACGCGAAGGCGATGGCGGCGAGGAAAACCGAGGCGATGAAACGTTCTTCTGCCGAAAAGATGGCAAGTATGGCCAGCGCAGCCAACAACAAGCCCGTCACTGCGAGATAAGGCCAGGACGGCCAGCTGCCCTCCTCGAACCCCTGCTCTCGAAAAAGGGCGGTCGCGGGAACTTCGCGCGCCTGGCCGAGTGGCACGATGGCGAAGGCAAGTGTCGTCAAGATGCCGAACAGGGCGGCAAGACCAAGTGCTGCTGGATAAAAGGCAAGCTCTTTCGGCACCGGAAGCACACCCTCCAGAAACCGCATGGCGATCAGCGGGGCGATGGCGCCCACAGCGAGGCCGATGATGATGCCAACGGCGGCAATGAACACGATCTGGAAGAGATAGGTCATGGTGACCACGGAAGCCGGCGCGCCGAGGCATTTCAGCGAGGCGATCGTGGTGCGCTTGGAATCCAGGAACGCGCGAACGGCGTTCGCAACGCCGACACCACCAACGATGAGGGCGGTCAGGCCCACCAGCGTCAGGAATTGCGAGAAGCGGTTGACGTTTTCGGTAAGGGATGGCGCTGCCCGGTCACTCGTGCGGATGGACCAGCCGGCATCGGGAAACGTCTTGTTGGCTGCATCGGTCATCGTTGCCCGCGCTGCAGGATCGTTCAGCATGATCTTGTAAGCGTGTTCGACCAGACTTCCGTTCTGAACGAGACCTGAGGCGAAAAGCGCATCGCGGCTGACCATCAGCCTTGGGGCAAAACCGAAGCCGTCGGACAGGGCATCCGGCTCGTCGACAACCGTGCCGGTCAGTTTCAGCTTCACATTACCGAGAAGGATGTCGTCGCCGACCTTGATGCCCAGCCGCTCCAGGAGAAGCGGCGCGGCCACGGCGCCATAGGTATCGCCGTTCGCAGCCAGAAGCTCGCTCAGAGGCCGGTTTGGATCTGCCACGAACGTGCCGTAGAGCGGATAGGCGCCGTCTACGGCCTTCACTTCCGTCAGCGTCTGTTCGGAACCATCGGCAAGGCGGGCCATGGAGCGCAGCCCTGTGGAAACCGCAATTTTGCCGAGGCCATCGAGGTAGGCCCGTTCCTCTGCGGTTGCCTCCCTGTTGCGCAGCTCGAAGCGCACATCGCCAGCCAGTATCGATTGGCCTTCCGTCGCAATCGCGCTGGTGACGGCGCGTGACACGGAGTTGACAGCGGCAATGGCGCCGGTTCCGAGCGCGATGCAGGCGAGGAAAATATAGAAGCCACGCAAACCGCCGCGAATTTCGCGCCGCGCGAGCCTCAATGCGTTTTTGATGTTGGCAACAGACGGGAGAATGGAGCCGATCATGCCGATACCGCCCTGGCCATATGGGCAGCGGCGCTGTCACCCTCTATCTCGCCGGAGCGCACCTTGATCTGTCTTGAGCAACGGGCGGCCAGTGACGGATCATGGGTGACAAGGATCATCGTCATGCCGCGTTCGGCCTGTTTTGAGAAAAGAAGATCGGCGATCTGCTGGCCCGTATCCGCATCCAGATTGCCGGTCGGTTCGTCTGCGATCAACACGGCGGGGGAGGGTGCAAGCGCGCGGGCGATCGCAACACGCTGCTGTTCGCCACCGGAGAGCTGGCCGGGATAATGGTTGAGGCGTTCGCCGAGACCGACAGCGACGAGTTCCCGTTTGGCGATCTCGAAGGGGTTCGGCACGTTGGCCAGTTCCAGCGGAACGGCTACGTTTTCCAGCGCCGTCATATTGGCGATGAGGTGGAAAGACTGGAAAACGATGCCGATATTCTTGCCGCGGAAATCCGCGAGAGCATCCTCGCCGAGCTTATGCAATTCCGTGCCCGCTATGACGATCTCGCCGCTATCCAGCCTTTCGAGACCGGCAAGTACCATCAGAAGGGTCGATTTTCCCGAACCGGAAGGGCCGACGATGCCCACCGCCTCGCTTTCGCCAATGGCAAGATCGATGCTCTTGAGAACGTGAACGGAGGCGGCGGCGTTGCCGAGCGTGAGGTCGGCCTTCTTAAGCTCTATGATGCTTTTCGTCACAATTCTCGTTCCTATATATGATGAAAACAGTCTGGCGGTGTCGATGCGGACGGTATTTCAGACAATGTAAACCAAGTTAGGAAAGCCGTGATGAGATTTAAAGCTGCCCTGTTTCACTTCATCGTCATTTTCGCCGCCGCCTTTTCCGCCTCGGCGGCCATGGCGCAGGAGCGGACATTGCAACTGGTTGGCCTGGGCGACAGTCTCATGGCGGGTTACCAGTTACCCCCCACCGATGGCTATACGGCACAGCTTGAAGCTGCATTAAAGGCCAAGGGCATCAATGTTACCGTCACCAATGCCGGTGTGTCCGGCGATACGTCCTCAGGCGGTCTGGCTCGGGCGGAATGGTCGGTTCCCGATGGCACGGACGGGGTCATTCTGGAACTCGGCGCCAATGATGCGTTGCGCGGTATTGCGCCGGAACAGACGGAAAAGAACCTCGACGCCATCATTTCCGGCTTTCAGAAACGCAACATAGCGGTGCTGCTGGTCGGCATTATGGCACCGCCGAACATGGGTGACGATTACGCCAAGCGCTTCAACCCGATCTATCCGAAGCTTGCAGAAAAATACAACCTGCCGCTTTATCCGTTTTTTTTGGATGGCGTGGTGACGGATGATAAGTTGAAGCTGAAGGACAAGATGCATCCCAATACGCAGGGTGTGGCGATGATGGTGGAGAAATCTTTGCCGGCTGTTGAAAGCTTCATCAAGACAATCGGTGCGCAAAAAAAATAAGCACTTGCGCCCGCCTGCATTGCATGATTCGCTATGCTTGTTCTGCCAAGAGATTCGGGGAGCTCGCCATGCCGAGACTGTTTATCGCCCTCGAAATTCCGCGCAATGCGGCTATGAGCCTGTCATTGTTGCGCGGTGGTCTGCCGGGAGCCCGGTGGATCGATGTGGAGAATTATCACATAACCCTGCGTTTTATCGGCGATATCGACGGGAGAACCGCCGATGAGGTCGTTGACAGGCTGGACCGGATCGACAGGCCGGAATTCCAGCTCAGTCTCAACGGGATGGGTTCCTTCGGCTCCAAGAAACCGCATTCGATCTGGGCGGGGGTTTCCCCCTCGCCGGAAATGAATGCGCTTCAGGCGGAGGTCGAAAGAATCTGTCAGAGGATCGGCCTGCCGCCGGATCCGCGCAAGTTCATGCCGCATGTGACGCTGGCGCGGTTGCGCTCTTCACGGCTGGACGATGTGGTGCAGTATCTTTCCGGGCGCGGCAATTTCCGCACATCCGCCTTCACGGTCGGTCGTTTCGTGCTGATGTCGTCCAAGGAATCGGTGGGTGGCGGACCTTACATCGTGGAAGAGGTGTTCCCGCTTCACGAAGCGCGGTCCAGCGCCATCTTCTCGAGCAACGAGCTGCATCCCGCAAAAAGCATGTTGTAGACGACCAGAAATCCGTCGTCGCCACCGAAGTAGGGATCGGGCACGTTTTCGTGGCGTCCCGAAGCGTAGTCCAGGAACAGGTGGATTTTGTGCTTCCGGTTTTCGGGCGCCTTTCGGAGCAGTTTCGCGAGATTTCCTCCGTCCATGGCAAGGATGAGATCGAAGGTCTCGAAATCGGCCTGGCTGACCTGCCGTGCACGCTGCAGGGAAATATCGATGCCATGCTTGCGGGCGATTGCGATGGATCTGCGATCCGGGGCGGTACCGGTGTGCCAACCGCCGGTGCCGGCGGAATCGACAGTGAGTTGGCGAGATACGCCTTCGGTTTCGGCAAGGTTTGTCAAAATGCCTTCGGCAAGCGGTGAGCGGCAGATATTGCCCATGCAGACAAAAAGAACGGCTGTATGTTTCATGGAATATGCGTCGATCCGGTCGTTGAGGCGTTAATGTTTCTCCGAAAGAGCGGATCGCATGTCAAGCGGAGGCAAGATGCATGAAATATCCCAGACTTGAACCGGAAGCCGTCCGGCAGGCGCTTTTAAAACTCGAAGGCTGGTCCTTGCGCGAGGACGGGGCGGCAATCGTCCGGTCGTTCAAGTTTGCGAGTTTTGCGGAGGCTTTCGGTTTCATGGCCGAGTCCGCACTCGTGGCAGAAAAGCTCAATCATCATCCAGAATGGTCCAACGTCTATTCGCGCGTCAGGGTCTGCCTCACCACCCACGATTCGCAAGGCGTGACCGAGCGGGATTTCCTGCTCGCAGAGGCCATGCAGAAGGCGGCAACGGGCCGTGGGAATTGAACGGCGGGCTTTAACTCCCATATAATAACCGCGACCGGAGGACCGTCGATCATGGATGATGTGAAAATCGGTGAAATTCTTTTGCCCGGGGAAACGGGCAGCGAGGGCGAACGCGAAAGCGTCGTGCGCGCCAAATTCTGGCCGAAGCTTAAGCGTGTGATGACCAAGGTGCCCTTCGCGCGCGATGCGGCAGCAGCCTATTATTGCGCGATCGACCGGGATACTCCGCTGCGTGCCAAGGGCATCATTCTGGCCGCGCTTGCCTACTTCATCATGCCGTTTGATGCCATACCGGACATGCTGGCGGTCGTTGGATTTACCGACGACATCGCGGTCATTACGGCCGCGCTTGCGATGATCCGCGCCCACATCAAGATGGAGCATTACGATGCGGCGGATGCCATGCTGAAACGGCAGCAGGAGGCCGAATAACACGTCTGTGATGACGAGGCTCCTCCGAGCCGGGCAGGTGACAAATTGTTGCCTGAATTTGTGTGTCATAGACATGACGGGGAGGGCGTGCCACGCCTTTCTTCTCAGGGTGCGGGCGTAGCCGATCTGTAACACTTCAAGACGTTTTCGGCATTTTATACGTGTTGTTGACGGTTTGGTAACCGCTTCCTGACCACAATGAGAAAAGACGATCCGCACCTGAACGTGGCCGATCCATAAACATGGAGCCCGCCGCTGCTTCGGGCCAATGGAAGACAATAACCCGGCAGGAAATTCTATGTTTGTAAGAAGTGTAGCAACCGCAGTGGCCATTTTGCTGACCAGCGTCGGCGTAGCATCTGCACAGTCGCCCACGCGCATCCAGCAGTTCAATGCATGGGGCGCCTATTCGTACAAATCGGGCAACAGCACCGTCTGCTACGTTCTTTCCATCCCAACTTCCAAGGAACCGGCGAGCGTCGATCACGGCGATATCTTCTTCATCGTGTCGCAGCGTCCGGGCCAGAATATTTCCTACGAGCCGCAGGCCATGGTGGGTTACCCGCTGAAGCAGGGCTCCAAGGTCAATGTCACGATCGACAACAAGAACTTCGTGATGTTTACCAAGGACAAGGCTGCCTGGGTTGAAAATGCTGCCGAAGAACCCGCTCTCGTTGCCGCGATGAAGGGCGGCAAGTCGATGACGGTGAAGGCGGTCTCCGGCCGCGGCACCGCGACTTCCTATTCCTATTCGCTTTCGGGCATTTCGGCTGCTTTTAAGCAGATCGAAAGCTGCAAGTAATCCTGACGCTTCGTCAACTTTGTGATTGGCCGGTCATCGACCGGCCATTTGCGTTTTTGCTTGTTTGATGCTAAAGGCGCGGCAACATTGACAGGCGGATGCGCGAAAAGTGCTCCGCCTTTGATTTTCTCGACATGCAGACGATTTTCCGCCTTTCCTAAAGGCCGGTCGTGCGATGCATTGGATGATGGGATAGCGTGATGTCCGTATTGCATGCCCCTGCCGGTCTGGCAGTTAAAACTCCCCTGATCGCCAATAGCGATCTCATGTCCGGCAAGCCGTCGCTGATCGGCATGACGCGTGAGGAAATGGGCGAGGCGCTGGCCGAGATCGGCGTGCCGCAGAAGCAGGTGAAGATGCGTGTCAGCCAGTTGTGGAACTGGCTGTATGTGCGCGGCGTCTCGGATTTCGACAACATGACCAATGTTGCCAAGGAACTCAGGGAAAAGCTGAAAGCAGCCTTCACCATTGCCCGCCCGGAAATCGTCGAGGAGCAGATTTCCAACGACGGCACCCGCAAATGGCTGATGCGTTTTCCGCCGCGCGGTGCGGGACGCCCTGTCGAGATCGAGACGGTCTATATTCCCGAAGAAGGACGCGGCACGCTTTGCATTTCGAGCCAGGTGGGCTGTTCGCTGACGTGTTCCTTCTGTCACACGGGCACGCAGCGTCTGGTGCGGAACCTGACGGCCGAGGAAATTCTCTCCCAGCTTCTGCTCGCCCGCGACCGGCTCGGTGATTTTCCTGACGGTTCGACGCCGGTCGGCGCCTATGTGCCGAGTGAAGGCCGCAAGGTCTCCAACATCGTGATGATGGGCATGGGCGAACCGCTCTACAATTTCGAACATGTGAAGACCGCACTTCTGATCGCCACCGATGGTGACGGCCTGTCGCTCTCCAAGCGTCGCGTGACCCTGTCCACCTCGGGCGTCGTGCCGGAAATCTTCCGCACGGGCGATGAGATCGGCGTCATGCTGGCGATTTCACTGCATGCGGTGCGCGACGATCTGCGCGACATGCTGGTGCCGATCAACAAGAAATACCCGCTGAAGGAGCTGATCGAGGCTTGCCGCAATTATCCGGGTGTCTCCAACGCCCGCCGCATTACCTTCGAATATGTGATGCTGAAGGATGTGAACGACAGTCTGGAAGACGCCAAGATGCTGGTGCAGCTTCTGAGGGGCGTTCCAGCCAAGATCAATCTCATTCCGTTCAATCCGTGGCCAGGCACGAATTACCAGTGCTCCGAATGGGCGCAGATCGAGAAGTTCGCGGATTTCATCAATCAGGCGGGTTACGCTTCGCCGATCCGTACGCCGCGCGGCCGCGATATTCTCGCTGCCTGCGGCCAGCTGAAATCGGAATCCGAGCGCATGCGCAAAACCGAAAGGCTGGCTTTCGAGGCGATGATGATTGCCAACCACGGTGCGGACGACTGAATCGACGCCAATCGCGGCAGAAAGCTTGGTTCGTTACGGTTCTTTGATTGATTTCGGGCGGTCTTGTTTCTAATAAGACGGCAATAAGAAACCAACTGGAGGATACCTATGCGTGCATTCATTCTGGCGCTCGCGGCCGCGAGCGCCCTCGTTCTGCCGGCCAAGGCTGAAAACGTCACCGTTGCCGTCACCGCCATTGTCGAACATCCGGCGCTTGACGCCGCACGTGACGGCGTCAAGGCAGCGCTTGCCGAAGCCGGTTACAAGGAAGGCGAGAACCTCAAGTTCCTCTACGAGTCCGCGCAGGGTAATCCAGGCACCGCAGCGCAGATTGCGCGTCAGTTCGTGGGCGAAGCCCCCAATGTCATCGTACCGATCTCCACACCGTCCGCCCAGGCTGTCGTTGCAGCGACGCGCGACATTCCGGTTGTCTTCACGGCTGTTTCCGATCCGGTTGGCGCACAGCTCGTTAAGGACATGCAAAAGCCCGGCCGCAACGTGACCGGACTTTCCGACATGCTGCCGGTTGCTGAGCATCTGGCGCTGATCAAGGAAATTTCGCCCAACGCCAAGTCCATCGGCTTTATCTACAACTCCGCCGAAGCCAACTCCGTCTCGACGCTTGCAGCGCTGAAGGCTGAGGCTGAAAAGGCCGGCCTGAAGGTCGTTGAATCTGTCGCCACTAAATCCGCCGAAGTGCAGGGCGCGACGCGCGCACTGGTCGGTAAGGCCGACGTGATCTACGTGCCGACCGACAATACCATCGTTTCCGCTTTCGAGGCGGCAGCTGGCGTTGCGAGTGAGGCGAAAATTCCGCTTTATGCCGCCGATACGGATTCCGTTGCGCGCGGTGCGGTTGCGGCTCTCGGCTTCAACTATTTCGACGTTGGCAAGCAGACCGGCGCTGTCGTTGTTCGCATTCTCAAGGGTGAGAAGCCCGGCGACATTCCGGCAACCGTTGCCGTCGGCACCGATCTGGTGATCAACAAGAAGGCTGCTGAAAAAGCTGGCGTCACCTTCCCCGAAAGCGTGACGAAGCGCGCCACCAAGGTCATCGACTAAACCGGACTTCGGGCGGCGGTCACTCGCCGCCCGCTTTGCGCGGCACGCAACGGTGCCCGTATCCGCCGACGCGGCGGCAATAACAAGGACATTACCGTGAGCCAAATCGCTTTCTGGGGTGCCGTGGAACTGGGACTGGTCTTCGCCTTCGTGGCGATCGGCGTCTATCTCGCTTTCCGGGTACTTGATTTTCCTGATCTGACCGTTGACGGTTCCTTTCCGCTCGGCGCAGCCGTTGCGGCCGTGATGATCATCGCCGGCCTCAATGCTTGGGTCGCGACGGCGATTGCGATGGTTGCCGGCGCCGGTGCTGGCATCGTTACGGCCACGCTCAACGTTCGGTTCAAGATACTCAACCTGCTTGCGTCAATCCTGACGATGATCGCGCTGTTTTCGGTGAACCTTCGGGTGATGGGAAAACCGAATGTGGCGCTGCTCAATCAGGATACGATGATCTCGCCGTTCTACGGTCTCGGTCTTTCCGAATATCTCGTGCGGCCACTCTTTATCGGCGTTCTGGTATTGCTCGCTGTCATTCTCGTCTGGCGTTTCCTTGAGAGCGACGCGGGCCTTGCCATGCGGGCGACGGGCGCGAATGCGCGGATGGCGCGCGCCCAAGGGGTGAAGACCGGCAACCAGATCTATCTTGGCATGGCGCTTTCGAATGCACTGGTCGCGCTCGGCGGCGCGCTTTTTGCGCAGACCAATGGCTTTGCCGATGTGACTGCCGGTGTCGGCACCATCGTCGTCGGGCTTGCGGCCGTCATCATCGGCGAAACGCTGTTCGGCTCGCGGGGCATTCTGATTGCGCTCATCGGCTGTGTTTTCGGCTCCATCGCCTACCGCCTTGCCATCCAGCTCGCTTTGTCGAGCGATGTGCTGGGTCTCAAGGCCTCCGATCTCAATTTCGTTACGGCGGTACTGGTAGCCATTGCATTGATCCTGCCTCGACTGCGCCGCGGGGGAGCAACATCGTGATTTCCCTTTCCGACATTCAGGTCATCTTCGGGCGTGGCACACCGCTGCAAAAGCAGGCGCTGGCCAAGATCGATCTTACCATCGAGGATGGTTCCTTCGTTACCGTGATCGGCTCCAACGGTGCCGGCAAATCCACGCTTCTCGGCGTTCTCGCGGGCGATGTCCTGCCGACGGCCGGAAAGGTGATGGTTGGTGGCGCCGATGTCACACGCAAAACAACCGCCAGCCGGGCTGGGCGGGTGGCGCGCGTGTTTCAGGACCCATTGGCTGGCAGCTGTGGCGCGCTCACAATTGAGGAGAACCTTGCGCTTGCGGCGTCTCGCGGAGAGCGTCGCGGCTTGTTGCCGGCGCTTGGGCGCGGCAGGCGGGATTTCTTCCGGGAGCGTATCGCTTCGCTCAATCTCGGTCTGGAAAATCGTTTGAAGGACCGCATGGATCTGTTGTCCGGCGGGCAAAGGCAGGCGGTCTCGCTTGTCATGGCAACGCTTTCCGGTTCGGACGTGTTGCTGCTTGACGAACATACGGCAGCACTCGATCCCGGCATGGCGGAGTTCGTGATGGAGCTGACCCGCAAGGTGGTTTCCGAGCGCAAGCTGACGACACTGATGGTTACCCATTCCATGCGTCAGGCGCTGGACTATGGCGACCGCACGATCATGCTGCACGCCGGTGAGATCGTGCTCGATGTGTCCGGCGAAAGCCGCAAGGGTCTTCAGGTCGAAGATCTTATCGACATGTTCCGCAAGATACGCGGCCAGACGCTTGATGACGATGAGCTATTGATCGGCTGATGAGTTAACCGAAAGGCGCCTGCGGGCGCCTTTTTTATTTGTGCGTCATCGCGTCTGGGTGAGGAAAATCTTGACGGCGAAAAGCGAAAATACACCGGCGATCGTATAATCCAGCCCGCGCAGAACCTTCTTGTTGCGCTGGAGCCAGGCCGACAGCACATCGGCGGCAACGACGATGCCGATGCCGATCGGCAGCGCCACGATGATTGACCAGAGCCCAAGGAAAATAAGCTTGCCGGTGACATGCGGATCGGATGCGCTGACGAATTGCGGCAGGAAGGTCATGAAAAAGATGATGACCTTTGGATTGAGCAGATTGACCCAAATACCGTTCAGCAAGGCGGATTTCAGTGAAGATTGCTGTTTTTCGCCCGTGGTCTTGACCATCACGAAATCCGAGCCCTTGCGGATCGCCTGAATGGCGAGCCAGACAAGATAGGCGGCCCCACCGGTCTTCAGGATGAGGAAGGCTGTCGGCGATGCGACGATGAGGGCCGCTACGCCGAAGGCAACCAGCATCGTATGCACGGTAATACCGAGATTGGTGCCCACTAGGGTCATGAAACCCGCTGCCCGGCCCTCGCGTATTGACCGGCTGATCCATAGCGTCATGTCAGGCCCGGGCGTTACCGCCAGAAGCAGGATGGCGACGGTGAAGGCGGCAAGTGTTGGCAGGCTCGGAACGAAATCCATCGCGGCACCCGTAAAGCTGGAGACTGCCGTTGCTTAACGCGAATTCGCGTTTCTGCCAATGTTTTTGCGCGCCGGGACATTGATACGAAAACCGGGGATGATCAAAAGTGGATAGCCGCCGCAACTTTCAAAGTGCGGCGGCGTCGGGCGATCAGTTTTTGAGGAAGCTGGTGAAGGCGGCGGAATATTCGGTGTGCCAGCGCGACAGTGGCGGACGATTTTGGACGATGTCTTGAGCTGCCCAAAGAATACGTTTCTCGTCCGTCGGGCGATCCACTTCGCCATCCGGGCAGAGAATGTAGAAATCGCCCCTGGCGATGCTCTCGATCATGAAATCAACGGTCTGCTCGCCGGTCCAGGCTCCTGCTGGTTTTTCCGTCCTGCCATTTGCCGTGAGGCCGGTGAAGACGAAACCGGGGATCAGGAGATGGGCGGAAACCGCGCTGTTCGGAATATTGCGCAGCTCGTGCTGTAGCGCTTCCGTGAAGGCTTTGACGCCGGCCTTCGAGACATTATAGGCCGGATCGCCCGGCGGGGTGGTGATGCCCTGTTTCGAACCGGTATTGATGATGAGCGCGGCCTCGCCATGGGCGACCATGCCCTGCCCAAACACCCGGCTGCCGTTCACGACACCCATCAGGTTGACGTTGATGACTTTTTCCCAGTTGGCCTGAGCGCCGAAGATGGCGCTGCCCGGCTGGATGCCGGCATTGTTCATCAACACATGAACCCGCCCGAAACGCTGGATGACAGCGCGTTCCAGCGCCTCCAGCTCATCGAGTTTCGACACGTCGGTCGGTATTGCGACGATCTGTGCTTCGCCATCCTTTGCGATGGTCAGAATATCAGCATGCGCTGCGGCAAGCCTGTCACCGTCGAGATCGACGAGGACGACGCTCATGCCGGAACCGGCGAATTTCCGGGCCGCGGCAAGTCCGATACCGGAGGCCGCGCCGGTGATGACGGCGACATTATCTTCCTTGAATGCGGGGTGGATGGTCGTCATAGGTTTTCCTTTCGCGTCGTTTTGTGCTGTTTCCAGCCGTTTGCAACGTTGCCTGAACCCTGAGTGGCTTCATTCACGGTCTTCAAGTTGATCGCGCCGCTTCATGTTAAAGCGCGAAATCGCATAATGCATGTGACAATTCGTTCGTTCCAGTCATGACGCGCTGTTGCGGGGATCTGACCTTTCGCAAATGCCTATTGCCCTTTCGTCCTATTCGTTGTTTTGTCGGGCATCTTTTCCGAAAATCGCTTCACAGTTTTCGGGTTGCACTGTAAAAGTGCCGAAATCCCAAGGAAATGGCGGTACCCCGATGCCGTCATCATGCAGATGGACATCATAATGGCACTCCCGAAAGACGTTAAGAAAGTCGTTCTCGCCTATTCCGGCGGCCTCGACACCTCGATCATCCTGAAGTGGCTTCAGACGGAACTCGGCGCTGAGGTCGTGACCTTCACCGCCGATCTCGGCCAGGGCGAAGAGCTTGAGCCGGCGCGCAAGAAGGCCGAGTTGCTGGGCATCAAGGAAATCTTCGTCGAGGACGTCCGCGAAGAGTTCGTGCGTGATTTCGTTTTTCCGATGTTCCGTGCCAACGCCGTTTATGAAGGTGTCTATCTGCTCGGTACCTCCATCGCCCGTCCGCTGATTTCCAAGCACCTGATCGAGATCGCCAAGAAGACCGGTGCCGATGCCATTGCGCATGGCGCCACCGGCAAGGGCAACGACCAGGTCCGTTTCGAGCTTTCGGCCTATGCGCTGAACCCGGATATCAAGATCATCGCCCCATGGCGCGACTGGACTTTCAAGAGCCGGACCGACCTTCTGGAATTTGCCGAAAAGAACCAGATTCCCGTGGCCAAGGACAAGAAGGGCGAAGCGCCGTTCTCCGTCGACGCCAACCTGCTGCACTCCTCGTCCGAGGGCAAGGTTCTGGAAGACCCGGCTAAGGAAGCCCCGGAATATGTGCACATGCGCACCATTTCCCCGGAAGCGGCGCCTGACAAGGCAACCGTTATCAAGGTCGGTTTCCGCAAGGGTGATGCCTGCTCCATCAACGGTGTGGAAATGTCGCCTGCCACGCTTCTGGCGACGCTCAACAATTATGGTCGCGAAAACGGCATCGGCCGTCTCGATCTGGTCGAGAACCGCTTCGTCGGCATGAAGTCGCGTGGCGTCTACGAAACGCCCGGCGGCACCATCCTGCTGGCTGCGCATCGTGCGATCGAATCCATCACGCTCGACCGGGGTGCCGCGCATCTGAAGGACGATCTGATGCCGCGTTACGCCGAACTCATCTATTACGGCTTCTGGTTCTCGCCCGAGCGCGAGATGCTGCAGGCCCTGATCGACAAGAGCCAGGAGCATGTGGAAGGCGAAGTGACGCTGAAGCTCTACAAGGGCAACGTCATGGTGACCGGCCGCGAGAGCGCGAAGTCGCTCTATTCCGACGCGCTGGTGACGTTCGAGGACGACCACGGTGCTTATGACCAGAAGGACGCAGCTGGCTTCATCAAGCTTAATGCCCTGCGCCTTCGCACCCTTGCGAAGCGTAATCTCGGCAAGTAATTCTGCTGAAGCATGAATTGGAAAAACCCGCAGGTGGCAACGCCTGCGGGTTTTTTCATGTCTCTCTTCTGGAAACGGCGCGAAAGCCGATGTAGCTGGCAACGGCCACGAATTCCATAACCGGAATGATGATGCCGAAGCTGGTCAGCGGGGAACCAATGAGCGAGGCCATTGCCCCACCCGCAAAACCAGATCCCATCTGGATGAAACCCATCATGGCCGATGCCGAGCCGGCGATATGCGGGAAGGGGGCAAGGGCCGCCGTGACCATCGAAGGCGTCAACAGCGCGATCCCGACCGTCGCCACCGCGACGGGTCCCATGATGGAGAGGAAGGATGGCGGCACGAGGAAAACCGACAGCATGATGAGAAGACCGCCCGTGCCGGAAAAACAAAGGCCAAGCACGACGGAACGCCGGTCGCCCAGTCTTGGCGCAATGTAACGCAACGCAATCGAACCGAAGAAATAGGCGCCTGTTTGCATCAGCATGCCGACACCGAAGGCCGTGGGGGACATGCCGACTTCGTTGATAAGGATGAAGGTCAGCATGGTGGCTTGCGCATAAAGTGCGCCGATGGAGCCGCCGAGCACGAGGGCGGCCAGAAGAAAACGCGGCTGCTTTAGCAATGTGCCATAGGCAGACAGAAGGTGTCGGGGTCGGATCCTGGTTTTGTCAGGCACCGTCGTTTCACGCAGAAAAAGCACCACCGAAAGGATGGCGATAGCTCCGAGACCGGCCATGAGGAAAAACACCGATTGCCAGCCAAAAGCCGCAAGCGACAGACCACCGATCGTCGGCCCCATCGCAGGGCCGATCGCCAGCATGATGCCGATGAGGTTCATGATGCTGGAGGCTTCCGGGCCGGTGAACTGATCGCGCACCACGGCGCGCGCAACAGTCATGCCAACGGAAGCGCCGATGCCCTGAACGAGGCGCGCGAACAGCAGCACTTCGATGGTTGGGGCCAAGAGGGCGAGCACACCACCGCCCAGAAAGATCGACAGGAAGACGAGGCTCGCCTTGCGCCGCCCGAAGGCGTCGGATGCCGGCCCGGCAAGCAATTGGGCTAAGGCAAAACCGGCAAAATAGAGCGAGAGGCTGAGTTTTATGGCAGATTCGGTGGTTGCGAAAACCCGTGTCAGTTCCGGCATGGCCGGCGTGTAAATCGACATGGAAATGGGCGCCAGCGCTGTCAGCAATGCTCCGAGCAAAGCCGTGCGTTTTCTGGACATGATCGTTTTCGACATTGCGATCAGCCGTTCTGGCCCTGCTGTTCCGGTTGCAGATTGTTGCGAAGTGTCTGCAGGAAGCTACGGAAAAGCGCGACTTCCTCTTCGTTCAGTCCCTGTGTGGCCTGAAGAACGAGCTGGTCGATTTCATGACCGACAGCTTCCAGCATGTCGGCGGATGTTTTCGTCAGGACGATACGTTTGGAACGCCTGTCCTGCGGGTCCTGCTGGCGTTCTATCAGATTGAGTGACTGCAACTTGTCGAGATAGGCGCAGATCGTCATGGGTTCGATGCCGAGACGGGCGGCGATGTCAGCCTGTTTGCTGCCATCGATAACCGCAACTGTCAGCAATGCTCTTGCTTCGCCGGGGGTAAGGCCCAGTCCGGCTTCCGAGATACGGCGCTCAAATGCACTGTTCAGCAGGCGTGCGCCGCTGTTCAGCAAAAATGCCAATGAATCTTTTTCGCGTGTGCCCATGCTTCGCCTTTTGGTAAGTCAGCCTTACTAAGTTTCGGACGATAAGCAATGGCGCATAAATCATATTATCGAAAATTGCGTAAAGTATTCGTCAGTTCGATTGCGGGACGTCCAACAACATTGCCTGTCATCGTCACGTCGAAGCAAAAAAAGACAATACACCCTGCATTTTTTCCACTTCATCCGTCGTGCCAATGGAACGGGCAATCTCGATCCGGTCAGAAAAATACGTCACAAAGTCGAAATCCGTGTCGTCGGTCACGTCGGCAATGTCAATCACCTCGCCATTGGCATTCAGCGTCTGTGCCGGAAGTTCGGACGAAAGCTCAAGCCAGGTATCGTGGCTGATTTTTCCGGTATCGTAATATGCCTGCGCGATTTCCCGCAATTGCCGGGGGCTGACACTGGTGAAATCGATGCGGTCTATCGTTTCTTCAAAGCCGGTGGCCGCGTCGGATGGGGCTGCCTTGCCGAAATCGGGGCTTCCCACGGGTCTGCTGTTTTTGGGATTGTCCCTGAAAAGGAAACTATTGGCAGACCTTAAAGAATAAATCTCCATAATACATATCTCCATCATGGGATATTATTGCGAGAAATCAAAACATGCCATCGCCATGCCGGTCAATACTTGGCGGTGTTGACGATCATGTCTTCCACACCAAATTCTGGCATATTGAATTGGCGGTGGAGGCATGCCCATATGGGCGTAAACCGGAATTGTACAAGGAAGATGAAATGCCATCCACGACCGCGCCCTATCCCGCACTCGTTACCTGGAACGGTCAGAACGGTCTGCCGAAATTCGATGCGGTCAAGGATGAGGATTTTGCTCCGGCCTTTGAAGCCGCCCTTTTGTCCCATGAACAGGAAATCGATGCGATTGCCGGCAATCCGCAGGCGCCGACCTTCGCAAACACCGTGACCGCGCTTGAAATCGCAGGCGACGAACTCTCGCGCATTTCGGCGCTGTTCTGGAACAAGGCGGGTGCCCACACCAACAGCGTCATTCAGGCACTGGAGCGGGAAATCGCGCCGAAAATGTCACGGCACTATTCCAAGATCGGCATGAACGAGGCGCTGTTCAGACGCATCGACACGCTGTGGGAAACGCGCGATGCGCTTTCCCTGACCGGCGAGGAAAAACGCGTTCTCGAACGGCACTGGAAGGGTTTCGTGCGCTCCGGCGCAAAGTTGCAGAAGGACCGTCAGGAGCGTCTGGCGGCCATCAATGAAGAGCTTGCCGGTCTCGGCGCCAAATTCGGGCAGAATGTTCTGGCGGATGAAAAGAGCTGGAAGCTTCTGCTTTCTACCGATGACGAGCTTTCCGGCATTCCCGGTTTTCTGCGTGATGCCATGGCGGGTGCCGCGCGCGAACATGGCGAAGACGGCAAATTTGCCGTTACCCTTTCCCGCTCCATCATCGAGCCATTCCTGACCTTCTCCGAACGCCGCGACTTGCGCGAGCAAGCCTTCAAGGCCTGGGTGGCTCGCGGCGAAAATGGTGGCGATACAGACAACCGCGCGACCGTCCGCCGTACGCTGGAACTGCGTGAGGAAAAGGCACAGCTTCTCGGCTACAAGAATTTTGCTGCCTACAAGCTGGACGACACGATGGCAAAAACCCCGGATGCCGTGAACGGTCTTCTGGGCCAGGTCTGGGAAAAGGCCGTGCTGCGCGCAGGTGAGGAGGAGGCTGAACTTGCCGCCATCATCGCCGCGGAGGGCAAGAACCACGAGGTGATGCCCTGGGACTGGCGCCATTACGCCGAAAAGCTGCGGGCACAGAAATTCAGCTTCTCCGAGACTGAATTGAAGCCGTATCTGCAATTGGAAAAGATCATCGATGCGTGTTTCGATGTGGCCAACCGGCTGTTTGCAATTCGTGCCGTCGAGATCAAGGGTGTCGCCGCCTATCATCCCGATGTGCGGGTTTTTGAAATCCGCGACGACAAGGGCGACCTGAAGGCCATGTTCCTCGGCGATTATTTCGCCCGCCCGTCCAAGCGTTCCGGCGCGTGGATGAGTTCGTTCCAGTCGCAGCACAGGCTGCCTTTGAAGAACGGCACCGTCGGTGAAATACCGATCATCTACAATGTCTGCAATTTTGCAAAGCCGGCAGAGGGGAAGCCTGCGCTGCTTTCGCTGGATGACGCGCGCACGCTGTTTCACGAATTCGGCCACGCCCTGCACGGCATGTTATCTGATGTCACCTATCCTTCCGTTTCCGGAACGGGTGTGTCGCGCGATTTCGTCGAGTTGCCGTCACAGCTTTACGAACACTGGCTGACCGTGCCGGAAATTCTGGAGAAATATGCCCTGCATTATGAAACCGGGGCACCGATGCCAAAGGCGCTGCTGGACAAGGTTCTGGCAGCACAGACCTTCAATGCCGGTTTCAGCACGGTGGAATTCACTTCTTCGGCTATCGTCGATATGGCGTTCCACACCCGTGACAGCGTCGGCGATCCCATGGTCGTGCAAGGTGAGGTGCTTTCCGCCCTGAACATGCCCAAGTCCATTGTCATGCGGCATGCGACGCCACATTTCCAGCATGTGTTTTCCGGTGATGGTTATTCGGCCGGTTATTACTCCTACATGTGGTCGGAGGTGCTGGACGCCGACGCGTTTTCTGCCTTCGAGGAGACCGGCAACGCCTTCGATGGTGAAATGGCGCGCAAGCTGAAAGAGAATATCTATTCAGTCGGTGGCTCGATCGATCCGGAGGAGGCGTATCTCGCTTTTCGCGGCAAGATGCCAAGTCCTGATGCCATGCTTTTGAAGCGCGGCCTCGTATAAAAGACTGTCATATTCTTGAGCTAGAACCTGAGCGCAGGGGGCATATGACAATGCCCCCCTTTCGCATTTGCAAAAAAAAGGTTATGAGCGCGCCAAACTAAATTGGCGCATCTCACGACGGTAGCGCCCAACCTCAGAGATTTTGAACAATGGCAATTCGCAACATCGCGATTATCGCGCACGTTGACCATGGAAAAACGACGCTCGTTGACGAGCTTCTGAAGCAGTCCGGCTCGTTCCGCGACAACCAGCGCGTTGCGGAACGCGTGATGGATAGCAACGATCTCGAAAAGGAACGCGGCATCACCATTCTTGCCAAGGCGACTTCGGTGGAGTGGAAGGGTGTTCGCATCAACATCGTCGACACCCCCGGCCACGCCGATTTCGGCGGCGAAGTTGAGCGTATCCTGTCGATGGTGGATGGCGCGATCGTTCTGGTCGATAGTTCCGAAGGCCCGATGCCGCAGACGAAGTTCGTCGTCAGCAAGGCGCTGAAGGTTGGTCTTCGCCCGATCGTCGCGATCAACAAGATCGACCGTCCGGATGGCCGCCATGAAGAGGTCATCAACGAAGTTTTCGACCTTTTCGCAAATCTCGATGCTACCGACGAGCAGCTCGACTTCCCGATCCTTTACGGTTCCGGCCGTGACGGCTGGATGAACGTCAACCCAGAAGGTCCGAAGGATCAGGGTCTTGCACCGTTGCTCGATCTGGTTCTCGAACATGTTCCGGAGCCTACGGTTGAAGAAGGCCCGTTCCGTCTGATCGGTACGATCCTCGAAGCCAACCCCTTCCTCGGCCGTATCATCACCGGCCGTATCGCTTCCGGTTCGATCAAGCCGAACCAGGCCGTGAAGGTGCTTGGCCAGGACGGCAAGACGATCGAAACCGGTCGTATTTCCAAGATCCTCGCATTCCGCGGCATTGAGCGCACGTCCATCGATGAAGCCCATGCAGGTGACATCGTCGCCATCGCTGGTCTTTCCAAGGGCACTGTTGCCGATACCTTCTGTGACCCTTCCGTCACCGAGGCGATGACCGCACAGCCGATCGATCCGCCGACCGTTACCATGTCCTTCATCGTCAACGACAGCCCGCTTGCCGGCACCGAAGGCGACAAGGTCACGAGCCGCGTCATCCGCGACCGTCTGTTCAAGGAAGCCGAAGGCAACGTCGCGCTGAAGATTGAAGAGGCTGAAGGCAAGGATTCGTTCTTCGTTTCCGGGCGTGGCGAATTGCAGCTGGCAGTTCTCATCGAAACGATGCGTCGCGAAGGCTTCGAGCTTGCAGTTTCGCGTCCGCGCGTTGTCATGCACAAGGATGAGAACGGCGCCATGATGGAGCCGATCGAAGAAGTCGTGATCGACGTCGATGAAGAGCACTCCGGCGTCGTCGTTCAGAAGATGTCCGAGCGCAAGGCTGAAATGGCTGAGCTCCGTCCCTCCGGCGGTAATCGCGTTCGTCTGAAGTTCTACGCTCCGACCCGCGGCCTGATCGGCTACCAGTCGGAACTTTTGACCGACACGCGCGGCACGGCGATCATGAACCGTCTGTTCCACGACTATCAGCCGTACAAGGGTGCGATTGCTGGTCGCGTTAACGGCGTTCTTTTGTCGAACGGTTCGGGCGAAGCTGTCGCCTACGCCATGTTCAACCTGGAAGATCGTGGCCCGATGATCATCGAGCCAGGTGAGAAGGTTTATGCCGGCATGATTATCGGCATTCACTCTCGCGATAACGATCTCGAAGTGAACGTGCTGAAGGGCAAGCAGCTGACCAACATCCGCGCCGCCGGCAAGGATGAAGCCGTAAAGCTGACGCCGCCGATCCGCATGACGCTCGACCGCGCGCTTTCCTGGATCCAGGACGACGAGCTGATGGAAGTGACGCCGAAGTCCATCCGTCTGCGCAAGATGTTCCTCGACGCCAACGATCGCAAGCGTTTCGAAAAGGCGAAGCTCGCAGTTTGATTGCGGCTTCCCGTCAAAAATTTGAAAAAACCCGGCCGCGAGCCGGGTTTTTTTATGCGCATGTTTTATTTGTGCATGAGTCGAAATACCCTTGTGTCAAAGGTTAAGGATGCGTTAATTTTTCTCGGTCGTCCACATGAATAGGCTGTGGGTAAGCTTGCTGTCGTTAACCTTTATGGCTGGCAAGTTTTCATGGTCGGGGCCAGAATCGCGTTATGAAAACGTTATCCATAGATGTTCGCCGAGCCGAACCGCAAGATGCGCGCGCAATAGCCGAAGCGCACCGTCTGTCATGGCAACAGGCCTATGCCGGGCTGATCCCGCACCGACCGCTGACGCAGATGCTGGAGCGCCGCGGCGAAATCTGGTGGAAGAAGGCGACCCGGGGTTCCGCAACCATGCTGGTGGTGGAAGTGAAGGGCGTGGTTGCCGGATATGCCACGCTGGGCTTAAGCCGTGCGCGTGGGCTGCCGCATGACGGCGAGATCTACGAGCTTTATCTGCGGCCGGAATATCAGGGCATCGGTCTTGGCTCGCTGCTGTTCACGGAAGCTCGCCGGCTGCTGACCTCGCTCGGCTGCAATGGTGTTGTGGTCTGGTGTCTCGAAGATAGCGAGGTCGCCAATCGGTTTTTCCGTTCGCATGGCGGCCGGGACATCGCCGAGGGCATGGAAGATTTCGGCGGCAGGTCACTGCGCAAGATCGGTTTCGTCTGGAACTAAGTACGCAGCCGGGTGATTTCACGCCGGTTTCATTTTTTCCGGTCGGCCATTCACAATCCCGATGCCCTCAAATTCGGCATTCTGCCTTATCCGCCTAAAGCCATGTTGCAATACGTCGACTTTCCCAGTATCGAAAACCAAATCCAACCCCGTCGAATGAGGGAAGCGAATGCGTATCGATGCAATTTCCATTGGCAAGAATCCGCCGGAAGACGTGAATGTTATTGTCGAGGTGCCGGTTGGCGGCCAGCCGATCAAGTACGAGATGGACAAGGACGCCGGTGCGCTGATCGTCGATCGTTTCCTCTACACGCCTATGACCTATCCGGGTAACTATGGCTTCGTGCCGCACACGCTTTCCGACGATGGCGATCCGATCGACGTTCTTATCTGCAATACCCGCCCGCTGGTTCCCGGCTGCGTGATCAATGTGCGCCCCATCGGCGTCATGATCATGGAAGACGACGGCGGCAAGGACGAGAAGATCCTCGCCGTTCCGGTTCCGAAGCTGACGCGCCGTTACGATAAGGTCCACAACTACACCGACCTGCCGGAAATCACGCTGAAGCAGATCGAGCACTTCTTCGAGCACTACAAGGATCTGGAGCCCGGCAAGTGGGTGAAGATGGGCGGTTGGCAGGATGTCGACGTTGCCAAGAAGCTGATCGTCGAAGCCATCGAGCGCTACAAGACGCAGGGCTGATTTCAGCCCGTTGCTTTAGACACCCAGCTTTCTAAAAAGCTTTTCGAAATCCTCCGGGTCGGTATCGATCCGGAGGATTTTTTTACGCGCTGTTTCACCTGAAATGAAGGTGATGGACGATTTGGGCAGGCCGAATTTTTTCGCCAGCAAAATAACCAGGGCCTTGTTCGCCTTGCCGCCCTCAGGCACTGCACTGACGCGGGCCTTCAGATGGGCATTTCCGTCAGCATCCTGCTCCACGCCGTCAATGGCATCGCGTCCCCCGTTCGGGGTGAGGCGAACGGACAGGCGTATGTGATCGCCGTGTTTTTGCCAGAGGTCGCTCAAGCGACCATGGGATAGAGCGTATTCCACATGAAGGAGCGGATGAAGAAGATGATCAGCAGCAGGATGATCGGCGAAATATCGATGCCGCCGAGGTTAGGCAGAATGCTACGGATTGGGCGCAGGACCGGCTCGGTGACGTTGACCAGAAAGCTGCCGATGGCATTCACGAACTGGTTGCGGGAGTTGATGACGTTGAAGGCGTAAAGCCAGGAAAAAATGGCGCTGGCGATCAGCACCCACGTATAGAGGTTCAAAGCCAGATCGATGGTCTGAAACAGGGCAAGCATCAATATCTCCGTATCTTGATTGCAAGACATTTAGACATTCGCTCGTGAACCGGCAAGTGTTGCGCCTATAGGGCTGGCGATTCTTGTCGTATCGCTCTATTGCAGACTTCTCATATTGTCTCGAGAGCACCCAGCCGATGTCCCTGCCTTCTGCCGAAAACCGCTTCGGTGCATTCCGGCATAGTTCCTATCGCCGTTTTTTCAGCGCCCGGTTTTTTTCGGCCTTCGCAATCCAGATCGTCAGCGTTTCCGTGGGCTGGCAGATGTATGAGGTCACCGGCAATGCCTTTTATCTCGGCTTGATCGGTCTTTTCCAGTTTCTGCCATCGCTGCTTTTGATCCTTGTCACTGGAACGGTGGCGGACAGGCACAATCGCCGGCGCATTATGGCCGTATGCCTTCTGATCGCGGCCGGTTGCGCGGCGGCTCTGCTCGGCCTGACATTGGCACACAGCTTTTCTCCCTGGCCGGTCTTTGCCATTCTCGTCGTGTTCGGCATAGAGCGGGCTTTCATGGGGCCGGCGGTGCAATCGCTGGCTCCCAATCTTGTGCCTGTCGAGGATTTGCCGAACGCTATCGCCTGGAACTCCTCTTCATGGCAGATGGCGTCCATTCTTGGCCCTGTCGCCGGTGGCCTGCTTTATGGTCTCGGCGCTTCCGTGGCCTATAGCGTGGCGCTCGTGCTGTTCATCGTGTCCGCTATGCTGGCGGTGACGATCCGCAAACCGGAGCAACGGGGTCCGGCGAAAGCGATCAGCCTCGAGACCATGCTGGCCGGGTTCAAATTCATCTCGCAGGAAAAAGTGGTTCTCGGCGCCATCTCGCTCGATCTTTTTGCCGTGTTGCTCGGCGGCGCTGTCGCCCTGATGCCGATTTTCGCCAAGGAAGTGTTGACACTCGGGCCTTGGGGGCTTGGGCTTCTGCGCGCGGCACCCGGTATCGGCGCCATAACCGTCGCGGTCATTCTGGCGTTCAGGCCCATCCGCCACCATGCCGGCCTGCTGATGTTCGTCGGTGTCGGGTTTTTCGGCATTTCCACCGTGGTGTTCGGACTTTCTCAAACCGCATGGGTGTCGATTGCCGCTTTGGTGGTCATGGGCGCATCGGACATGGTGTCGGTTTATGTGCGGGAAACGTTGATTGCGCTCTGGACGCCCGATGAGGTGCGCGGGCGCGTGAATGCGGTGAACATGGTGTTTGTCGGGGCGTCCAACGAGCTGGGCGAGTTCCGCGCCGGCACCATGGCCCATGTCGTCGGGGCCGTGCCAGCCGTCGTCATCGGCGGGGCGGGCACGCTTGCGGTTGCGGTCATCTGGGCACTCGGCTTTTCGAAGCTGCGCAGGATCGATAATCTCGACGCACCACGCTGACGCTGACGCGCCTCAGCGCTGCGGTTTGCCTTCGAAAACCAGATCAAGGAAATTGCCAAGCCAGGACCGGAGCGGTGTGTCGAACAACATGCGCCCCTCCAGATGCTGGCTGCCGACCTGCGCATTGGGCATGCCGAAACGCTGTGCGCCACGCACCACCCAGCTGTGCATCATCGCGCGGGTCAGTTCTGCGTGAAACTGAAGGCCCCAGGCGTTTTTTCCGTATCGGTAAGCCTGGTTGGGATAGGTTTCGCCCGATGCCAGAAGCTCCGCTCCCCGCGGCAAATCGAACCCTTCGCGGTGGAAATGATAGACCATCTTCGGCCAATGCGGCATCAGCAATCGCCCGTGTTCGGTCGCATGAAGCGGATACCAGCCGATTTCCACCTTGCCTTCACGGTCGGCCTCTACCTTACCACCCAGATGTTTGGACAGCATTTGTGCGCCGAGGCAGATACCGAGAAAGGGTTTGTTTTCCTTCAGCGGCACTTTTAGCCAGTCAATTTCGGCTTTGATATAGTCATGCGGGTCGTTGGCGCTCATGGGACCGCCGAAGATAATGGCGCCCGCATGTTTCTCCAGCGTTTGCGGCAGATCGTCTCCAAGCGCGGGGCGCCTTATATCCAGCCGATAGCCTTTTTCCACCAGCATCTGGCCGACGCGGCCGGGCGTGGAACGTTCCTGATGCAGGATGACGAGCAGCGAAGGTTGTTTTCTCTGTTGCCTGGAGGGGTCAAACAGCATCGTCTTCGTTTTCGCTTTCTTCAGCGGGTCCGGACCTGGTGGCGGCCTGCTGACGTTGCAGAACCCTGTCGCGCACGGAAACACCGAGTAGATCGGCCACGCGCCAGATCACATGATCTTCCATCTCGCTTCGTTCGCCGTCAGCGTAAACAATATCCCAGAGGATGCCAATAAGCTCCACGCGCTGCTCTTCATCGAGATGGCGGCGGATATCGGTGGTGAAGCGATAATAGTCTACGGCTTCCTTGCCGGCCTCCTGGCCTGCGGCAAGAAGCGCGTCCAGCTTGCCGGCATCGAGATGATAATAGTCGTGGAGGATCTCACGAAGGCGATCACGCTCGCTTTTGGAGACCGTGCCGTCCGCTTCCATTACCTGAAAACAGAGGGCGGCCACCGCGACCCTCAGATCATCGGGGCTGAATTCATCCGCATGCTGGCCAACGAGGTTTTGAATAAACGACTGGATCTGGTTGAACATCGATAGCCTGTCAGAAGAGTTTTAGCCGGGTTTTGGGTTCGGCTTCCACGCCGGGTTTCTTGACGCCGGGATCATCCGGTGCACCACCGAAAAATGGCACTGGTTCTGTCTTCGCATCCGCTGGCCTGGCTTCCACCGGAACTTCATTTGTTGCCGGCTTTTTCTCCTTCGGGGCAGATACGTCCGGCTTGACCTCGATGGGTGCGGGTTTCGTCACAACAATGGGCTGAGGTGCCACTTCAACAACGATCGGGGTCGGAGCCTGTTCGGTCCTTGCCGGTGCTGCTGCAATCGCATTTTCGATTGTCAGGTCTTCGACAGGTCCTTCAAGCTGGCCAAAAGGCGCTTTCCACTCGAAGGCGTCGAGACGGCCTGTCACGGGCGAAACCGGAAGCCATTTCTCCGAAGTGACACCATCTGCCACCCAGACGGGATCACGCGGTGCGCGCAGCGCCTGCGCCATCCAGTAACGCACCCGCCCCTGATCGCCGGTTTCGGCTTCCTCGATGTCGGCCATCAGCAGGAAGATGCTTTCACGCGGCTCGATCCGGGCGGCGGCTTCCGCTTTGGCACGTGCCTTGGCAAATTCCTTGGCGTCGAGAGCTGCCTGCGCCACGGCAAACAGGGATTCGATGTTGTTGGGTTTCAGGCTCTCAAGCCGTCCGGCACGTTTAAGGCGATCAATGGCCGTATCGCCGCTGCGCGCCCGAACATAGAGATCGGCGATCTGCGAGTGGGGATCGTTCTTCCATACCGGTTCCAGAACCGCTGCGGCCTTGCGCAGATTGTCTTCGCGCAGATAGGATTTTGCTGCGATCAATGCTGCGGGCACAAGGCTTTTTGCAAGCTTGAGGGCTTGTTTTGCGTCTTCGCGCGCACCCACCGGGTCGCTCTCCAGTTTTTCACCGGCCTTTGCGGTAAGAAGCACAGCTTTCAGCCGCTCAGCCTCGCCGCGTTGGATGACGCCTGCTGCTTTTTGCTGGTCGAGCAGGCGGATCGCGTCATCCCACTCGCCGTTGCGGCAGCGGGTTTCCAGCGTCGCCTGTGCTGCCCAAGGCAGGTAGGGGGCTTTTTCGGCTGCGTCCTCGGCATATTGCTGGGCTGCTTCATGGGCTCCCTGTCGGCGCGCCTCGATGTAAAGGCCGCGAAGGCCAAGTTCGCGGGTTTCAGGATCGCGGGCCATCGCCTCGAATTTGCGCCGCGCCTCGTCATATTTGCCTTCGATGAGGTCGGCCTGCGCATCAAGCAGGTGGATCAGCGGCTCCTGATCAGCACTGAGAAGCCCCTGCGTGCGGGCCGTCATCTTGCGGGCCAGAATGGCGTTGCCGGCGCCGGCGGCGATGAGGCCGGTGGAGAGCGCCTGATAACCACGGTCGCGCTTGCGGGCGCGAAAATAGCGTCGTGCCGCGTTCGGCGATGTCCATATGGCATTGACGACCCACCAGACCAGCATGACGGCCGCAACGAATGCAGCAACGATGGAGGCGGCGACCATCAGGCTCATTTCGATCAGCTGGCCCTGCCAGACGATTGAGAGGACACCGGGCCTGTCCGCCAGCCAGGAGAAACCGAAACCGAGCGCCAGAACGATGAGGACGAAAGTCAGAATTCTGGTCATGCCTTACCCCTGCTTGCCGGTGCTGGTGATGGCGCGGTTTAACGTGCCTCCCACCAGGTTTTCGACCTCGATGCGCGCATCCAGAGATTTTTTATAGTCGGCGGATGCTGTCTTGGCGGCCTCCGGAAGCCCATTCCATTCAAGTGCCGCACCCTGCAGATCTCCGTTGCGCAACTTGTTTTCCATGCGCGCGATCATGGCGTCGGGGGTCTCGCCTTCGATGTTTCCGACGGGGCGGACCTTCACCAGCGAAAAGGCGCTTTCCGTCAGACGTTCCATGATGCCCTGATTGGGGTCGGGCCGATTGATCGCCGAAAGCATCGCATTCGCAACGTCGGGGAATTTCTGCATCAGCTCCGAGCGCGATGGCACGCCGGTTGCGGCGAAAGACTGCAAGGATGCGATTGCCGGATCGTCCGGGGTTACCTTAGACAATGTGTCGAGTTCAGTGAGGAACGGCCCACCGCGATCGATCGCGGCTTTCAGTGCGGCCGACGCAATGGCGCGGGCGACTTCGATATCGTCGCGCGGTTCATTGATCTTGGTTTCCGCGTCAGTCAGGCGGCGTGTCAGTTCCGCCGTTGCTGAGGCCTGCGCGGAACGCTCTGACGTGAGCGCGGATTCCAGCGCGGTTATTTTTTCCGAAAGTGCGTCCACCTGCGGGGCTTCGCCCTTTGCGCCCTCAAGAGCGGCGATGCGCTGTTCCAGCGCCGAGGTATCCCCTCCTGCTGCGGGAACATTGGCGAGCTGCTGACGCAGGCTCCCTAGCTCGGTTCTCAATGCGGCAATCTCATCGCTTCCGGTCTTGCTCACATTAAACGAGGGCAGAATGCCGGCATATTGCATGCTGCCAGCAGCTGCGAGCGCCACGAGGCCACCCACGATACCCGCCGCGATCACACCGGAGGTTGCCGCCTGTTTGCGCTCGGATTGCTGTGGCGTGGATGGCTTGGCCGGTCCGGAGGATGACGCGCCTGTCGATGGCTTTGCACCAGTAGTCGCGCTTCCGGATGCTGCGGACGACGATGTGGAAGCAAAAGTCGCAGGCTTTGCGCCCGCCGAGGAAGCGGAAGCAGCGCTTGCGTCAGTCGCGCTGGTCACCGGTTTCGCTTCGGGTTTTGGCGAAGTTGTCTCAGGCTGTTTGTCGGCAGGTTTTTCCACCTGGGGCTTGCCGGTTGCCGGTTCTGCCTTGTGAACGTTCGGTGCAGGCTCCATGGGTGTTTTATGCGTCTGTTCCCAGACGGGAGCAGGGCTGGACGTTTCGGCTGCTTCTGGCTTGGGAGGAACGTTTGGCTGAGCTGCTGCCGGTGTCGTCTCGCCGGTCTTGTCATCAGTCTTCGCAGCATCCACGTCGGCGGAAATTGCTTTCACGTCTTTTGCGTCCAGGTCGATGGTGACCGGTTCGGCGTTGGACTTGGAGTGGCGTGGCGGCTTTCCCGATACCATGACAACCTCATTTCTGCCTGCAATAGTCTAAACCTAGTCAGTGACGGCGGCAAAGGAAAGAGGCGAGCCTGAATTAGGTTCCAGACTTTCGGTGGAGAAGTTCAAACATGGCTGCCTCGTTTGCCCCTTCGGCGGCTGCGGCGTTCGCGCGGAAGATTTCCGGAACCAGTGAAAGCACATTGCGGCTGATGCAGACGAATTGTGTGGTGGTCAGCGCCACCACATATTTTTCCGACGATGCGTGGCGGAAAAAGGCCCGTGCGGCTTCCGACGAATAGAGCAGGACCACATCGGCAGCTGTCTTCACAAGCGCTGTCTCGAGCATATCGTCTGAAAGGTCTGACGGCTGCATTTCGTAACACTCGACGGTCCGGAAGGAAATTCCCGCAGCGGCAATGCCGTCCTCGAACACGGCGCCTCGCGGCGTGCCGGCAAGATAGAGCAATGGATCTGTGCTCTCCGTTAGGGGGCGATGCTCCGAGACAAGCCCCGCGAGAGCCACCGCATCGCCAGATCCGGTGAGGATGTTTTGGAAGCCGATTTCCCTCGCCGCTTCCGCCGTCGCCTCACCGACGGCGAAAAGCGGTTTCGAAAGATGGGGCGCAAGTCGGTGGCGGAAATCTCTAAGCGCCCGCAAGGCCTCGGCGCTGGTCACGGCGATGGTCGAGAGCGGCTCCGATAGCGCTGATATGGCGCGCTCGCCGTGGTGGACGGGATGAAACAGCGGAAGAAGCACCGGCTCGTGACCGAGGGCTTCAAGCTTTGCGGCCGTCTTTTCGCCCGAACGAAGCGGCCGGGTGACGACGATCCGCATCGGCTCAGCTCCAGCCGTCGAAGAAGTTGCTGCCTGCCCTGGCGCGCACGTCTTCACCGGCCTTTCGACCCAAGTCCTCGGCATCCTTGCGAGCACCGGAAATCTCGACGCTGTGGCTCGTCTGTCCATCCGGTGTGAGGATCAGGCCGGAGAAATGAAGTTCCTCGCCGTGGCAGGTAGCAAAGCCTGCAATCGGGGTGCGACAGGAACCATCGAGGGCGGCCAGAAAGGCGCGCTCGCAGGTAACGGCATCGTAGGTGGGTATGTCGTTGATAGGTGAAAGCAACTCGTCCATGCGTGTGTCGCCAATACGGCTCTCGACGCAGATCGCGCCCTGCGCGGGGGCTGGTGGAAATTCCTTCGGGTCGAGAATGTCCGTCGGGACGTTCTCCATGCCCAGCCGTATCAGGCCGGCAAAGGCGAGAAGCGTGGCATCCGCCTGGCCTTCCTCCAGTTTGCGCAGGCGGGTTTCGACCTGGCCGCGAAAGATGATGACGCTCAGGTCCGGACGCAGGCGGCGGATCAGCGCTTGGCGGCGCAAGGATGCGGAGCCGACAACGGCGCCCTGCGGTAGTTCCAGAAGCTTTGGTGCGGTGCGACCAATGAAGGCGTCGCGCATATCCTCGCGCGGCAGGAAAGCGGAAAGATAAAGGCCCTTCGGCAAAACGGTCGGCATGTCCTTGGAGGAATGCACGGCAATATCGAGCTCGCCGGAAAGAAGTTGGCTCTCCAGTTCTTCCGTGAACAGACCCTTGCCGCCGATCTCCGACAAAGCGCGGTCGGTTATCCGGTCACCCTTGGTGGAAAGCACGACGATTTCGAACATATCTTCCGGCAGACCGTGTGCCGACATCAGCCGGTTACGGGTCTCGTAAGCCTGTGCGAGCGCCAGAGGGCTGCCGCGCGTGCCGATTCGGAAAGGTTTTGTTTGCATCCGCGTCTATCCATTGTTACCGGAGTTGTCTTAGACCAACTCAGCGCATGATCGCAATGAACGAACAGAATTGATGACCCCCTTTCTTCGTATCCTCGGCATAGAGACAAGCTGTGACGAAACCGCTGCATCCATTGTGGTTCGGCATGCGGACGGACGTGGCGAGATCGTGTCCGACGTCGTTTTGTCGCAGCTTGAGGAACACAGCGCCTATGGCGGCGTGGTGCCCGAAATTGCTGCCCGCGCCCATGTCGAGGCGCTGGACACGCTGGTGGAAGAAGCGCTGGAACAGGCGGGTGTCACCCTTGCCGATGTCGATGCCATCGCGGCCACGTCCGGCCCCGGCCTCATTGGCGGTCTGCTGGTGGGCCTGATGACCGGCAAGGCGATTGCGAAGGCTGCAGACAAGCCGCTTTACGCCATCAACCATCTCGAAGGCCATGCGCTGACGGCGCGTCTGACCGACGGTCTTTCCTTCCCCTATCTGATGCTGCTGGTCTCCGGCGGCCACACCCAGCTTGTGCTGGTTCGCGGTGTGGGTGAATACGAGCGCTGGGGTACGACCATTGATGACGCGCTTGGGGAAGCCTTCGACAAGACTGCGAAGCTTCTGGGATTGCCCTATCCCGGCGGGCCTGCGGTTGAAAAGGCAGCAGCGAAAGGCAACCCTGACCGTTTTGCACTGCCGCGCCCGATGGTCGGCGAGACGAGACTCGATTTTTCCTTCTCCGGTCTGAAGACAGCGGTGCGGCAGGCGGCAACCGCGATCGCTCCGCTTTCGGATCAGGATATTGCCGATATCTGCGCCTCCTTCCAGAAGGCGGTGTCACGCACGCTCAAGGACCGTATCGGTCGTGGCCTTGCCCGCTTTAAGGAAGAGTTTCCGCATCTCGAGACGGAGCCCGCTTTGGTAGTGGCCGGCGGCGTTGCCGCCAATACGGAAATCCGCCAGACCCTCCAGGCGCTTTGCGATGCCCACGGGTTCCGCTTTGTCGCACCGCCGCACCGGCTCTGCACCGACAATGCCGCGATGATTGCCTGGGCCGGGCTGGAGCGGATGGCATGCGGCCGGGAACCCGATGCGCTGGAGATCGCGCCGCGCTCGCGCTGGCCGCTTGATGGCAGCGCGGAGACATTGATCGGTTTCGGCAAAAGGGGAGCCAAGGCCTGATGCAGCGGGAGAAAATCGTCGTCATCGGCGCTGGCGCCTTCGGAACCGCGCTCGCCGTCGTCATCGCGCTGGAGAACCGGCATAACGTGACCCTGCTTGGCCGTGATGCGTCCCTGATGGCCGATCTAAGGGCTGATCGTATTCACGAGGCTGTCCTGCCGGGTGTAGACCTGCCGGACGCGCTGGAATTTTCCGTTGAGCCGGATGTACTGGCCGATGCAGGCATCGTGTTGTTTGCCATGCCCTCTCAGGCCCATGCCGATGCGGCGCGACATTACGGTCCTTATCTGGCTAATGATTGTATCATCGTTACCTGCGCCAAGGGCATCGACCGGGTGTCCGGCCGGCTGCTGACGGAACTTCTGGAAGCGGAACTGCCGCATCATCCAATCGCCGTTCTCTCCGGGCCTGGTTTTGCGGCCGATATCGCGCGCGGACTGCCGACGGCGATGGCGATTGCGGCGGAAGACGCTGTCATCGCCGAGCGGCTGGCGACCACGATTTCCGGCAGAACCTTCAGGCTTTATGCCTCGACCGACCGCACGGGCGTGCAGCTTGGCGGCGCGCTAAAGAATGTGCTCGCCATTGCCGCCGGCATCGTTGAAGGTGCGGGCCTCGGCGATTCCGCACGGGCGGCGTTGATTTCGCGGGGGCTTGCCGAGATGTCGCGTCTGGTCGTTGCCATGGGCGGCAAGGCCGATACGGTGCGCGGTCTTTCCGGCCTTGGCGATCTCGTGCTGACCGCCACAAGCCACCAGTCGCGAAACCTGCGTTTCGGCATCGCGCTTGGCCGGGGCGAAGGCAAGGACATGTCCGGCGGGCTGGTAGAGGGCGCCTTTGCGGCAGCCGTTGCCGCCCGGCTCGGCGAACATCACGCTGTAGACATGCCGGTGACCGAGGCGGTTGCGGCCATCATCGACGGCAATCTGGACGTGGCGAGCGCCATGCAACAATTGATGACAAGGCCCATCACCACTGAATGAGTGTGGCCTTCGAATAGTTTTTACGCATGTCCTGGTCCCAAAACCGCTTACACTTTTGGGAGACATGCGCCAGCGAGGAGACGAAAATGCTGTTTGCCTTTATCTGCAAGGACAAGCCCGGCCATCTGAACGTGCGCATGGACACGCGCCCGGCTCATCTGGAGCACCTGAACAAATTGAACGCCGAAGGCACGCTGAAGATTGCCGGACCGTTTCTGGATACCGAAGGCAAGCCGAATGGCAGCCTTGTCATCGTGGAAGCTGCCGACATCGATGCGGCCAAGGCTCTTGCCGATGCCGATCCCTATGCAAAGGCCGGACTGTTCGAAAGCGTGGATGTGAAGCCCTATAACTGGGTCTTCAACAATCCGGGGGCGTGACCGGCCATGGCGAATTACTGGCTTTACAAGTCTGAGCCGTTCAAATGGTCCTGGGAAATGCAGAAGGCCAAGGGCGAGGCCGGCGAAGAATGGACCGGCGTGCGCAATTATCAGGCCCGCAACAACATGCGCGCCATGAAAATCGGCGACAAGGGTTTTTTCTACCACTCGAATGAAGGGCTTGATGTCGTCGGCATCGTGGAAGTCTGCGCCCTTTCACACCCGGATTCGACCGCAGAGGGCGATCTGAAGTGGGATTGCGTGGATATCCGCGCCGTTTGCGACATGCCGAAACCTGTTTCGCTGAAGGATGTGAAAGCCAATCCGAAACTCGAAAAGATGTCGCTGGTCACCTCCATGCGGCTTTCGGTGCAGCCGGTGACGGAAGAGGAATATCTCGAAGTCTGCCGCATGGGTGGCCTTTCCAATCCACCGAAATCTCCGGACTGAGCTTTCGGTGAGGACCGATCCCGAACGCTTCATTCTCGACAATACCGGCATCATGCATCCACCACATGTGCCGGAATTGCGCCTTCATCTTGCGACCGAAGCGCATGAGCTGTGGCTGAAGACGGAGGAGGAGTTGGAGGAGATCGGCCTGCCGCCGCCATTCTGGGCTTTCGCCTGGGCTGGTGGACAGGGACTTGCCCGCTACGTTCTCGATCATCCTGAAAGTGTCTCCGGCAAGCGTGTGCTGGATTTCGCCAGCGGTTCCGGACTGGTCGCCATTGCCGCCGTAAAGGCGGGCGCCGCGGCTGTTGTCGCCGCCGATATCGATCCGTGGACGGAAACGGCCATTCGGCTGAATGCGGCTCTCAATGGTGTGGCCATCGATTTTACCGGCCGCAATCTGGTTGGGACGCCGGTTGAGGCGGATGTTCTGCTGGCCGGCGACGTGTTTTATGATCGCGCCTTTGCCGATTTCCTCGTGCCTTGGTTTCTGGAACTGGCGGATAGAGGCGTGACCGTGCTCGTCGGCGATCCGGGGCGGGCCTACCTGCCCAAACAGCGCCTTTACGCCGAGGCAACCTATCAGGTGCCGGTGACGCGGGCTCTGGAAGACAGTGAAGTCAAAAAAACCACCGTCTGGCGTTTTGTCTGATTATATCAGGGCCTGATGATGCAGACGCCGTGCTGGTAATCGCAGGCGTCGCCTGTCGTTTCGGCGCGGACGTTGATGATTTTCGCCTTCGGTGCCAGCTGCGCGCCCATATTGACGGTTGCGCCTTGTCGCGAAAGCCCACCATTGATCGCGAAATAATTGCCGTTCCCACGGACTCTCAAGGCGGATATTCCACCCACATAAGTGCCGCCGGAAAGCGTGGAGGGCAGTCCGTCCGTGGAGAAGCTCAATTGTGACTGACGATGCTGATAATGGTGGCGACTATAAAAATCACCTGCCGCAGCAGGAGGCAGTGCCGTGAAAATAATGCCTGCAGTCATCACCGCCAGAGCTGCGATTCGACGCTGTAACATGAGCCTCATTCTCCGGATTTTTTTGGTTAACGAATAGTAAATTACATGATTTCGAAATTACGTAAAGGTAAATATTTTGAAGGCGTAAATCTTGGAAATGCTCGTTTTTTTATTTTCGAGCAAAAAAATTCCAAAAAAAATTCGTGAACCAATCGATTAAATTGGAATCGGTCATGAAATGTGCTTGTCGTGATGCTCCCATGTGATTAAACGTCGCGGTTGGTGCAATGCACATTCTTTCGTCATGTGCTGTTGCTTGGGGGCGCCCGATCTGACGGGTGCACGGGAAAACGCCGCGAGGTTCTGATGGCGAACGTGACAAATAACCGGCCTCTGTCGCCGCATCTTCAAATTTACAAGCCGATTCCGACGATGGTCGCATCCATCGTGCACCGCATCACGGGTGCGGCGCTTTATTTCGGAACGCTTCTTGTCGCCTGGTGGCTTATTGCACTTGCTTCCGGCCCTGCCTATTACGACTGGGTCAGCTGGGCAATGGGTACGATCATCGGCAAGCTTATCCTGATCGGATATACCTGGGCTCTCGTTCACCACATGCTGGGCGGCCTTCGCCACTTCATGTGGGATCTCGGCCATGGCTTCGAGAAGAATTTCAACACGAAACTCGCCAAGGCGACCTTTGTAGCGTCGATCTGTCTGACCGCGCTGATCTGGGTCATCGCCCTGATCGTGCGCTAAGGAGATAGCCTGTCATGGATATGCGTACACCTCTCGGAAAGGTTCGTGGCCTCGGCTCCGCCAAGGAAGGCACCGACCATTTCTGGCGCCAGCGCCTTACGGCTGTCGCCAACGTGCCCTTGCTGATCTTCTTCGTGGTCTTTCTCATCAAATATGCCGGCGCTCCCTATCCGGAAGTTGCGGCGGCGCTTTCCAACCCTCTCGTTGCGGTCATCATGGGTCTGGTGCTGGTTTCCGGCCTCATTCACATGAAGCTCGGCATGCAGGTCATCATCGAAGACTACGTTCACGGCGAGGTTTCGAAGCTCGTTCTTCTGATGCTCAATACGTTTTTCGCGGTTCTCATTGGCGGTCTTTGCATCTTCGCCATTCTGAAAATCGCATTCGCAGGATAAATCGGCCATGGCATCGATCAGTTCACCTTCCCAGAATGGCAAGGCTTACACCTACGTCGATCACTCCTATGACGTGATCGTGGTGGGCGCCGGCGGCGCGGGTCTGCGCGCAACGCTCGGCATGGCGGAACAGGGGTTCCGCACGGCCTGCATCACCAAGGTTTTCCCGACGCGCTCCCACACGGTCGCGGCGCAGGGCGGTATCGCCGCTTCTCTCACCAACATGACGCCCGACTGTTGGCAGTGGCACCTTTACGACACCGTAAAAGGCTCCGACTGGCTGGGCGACGTCGACGCGATGCAATATCTCGCCATGGAAGCGCCAAAGGCGGTCTATGAGCTGGAGCATTACGGCGTGCCCTTCTCGCGTAATGCCGAAGGCAAGATCTACCAGCGCCCGTTTGGCGGCCATATGCAGAACTATGGCGAAGGCCCGCCGGTGCAGCGCACCTGTGCCGCTGCCGACCGTACCGGCCACGCCATTCTGCACACGCTTTACGGCCAGTCGCTGCGCAACAATGCGGAATTCTTCATCGAATATTTCGCGCTCGACCTCATTATGGCGCCCGATGGCCGCTGCACGGGCGTCGTGGCGTGGAACCTCGATGACGGCACGATCCATCGCTTCTCCGCCAAGATGGTGGTGCTGGCGACCGGTGGTTACGGCCGCGCCTATTTCTCGGCAACGTCTGCCCATACCTGCACCGGCGACGGCGGCGGTATGATTGCACGTGCCGGCCTGCCGCTTCAGGATATGGAATTCGTTCAGTTCCACCCGACCGGCATTTACGGCGCGGGCTGCCTGATCACCGAAGGCGCGCGCGGCGAGGGCGGTTATCTCGTCAACTCCGAAGGCGAGCGCTTCATGGAGCGTTATGCTCCTTCGGCGAAGGACCTTGCTTCGCGTGACGTGGTGTCTCGCTGCATGACCATGGAAATCCGCGAGGGTCGTGGCGTCGGCAAGAACAAGGACCACATCTTCCTGCATCTCGATCACCTTGATCCGGCGATCCTGCACGAGCGTCTTCCGGGCATTTCCGAAAGCGCCAAGATTTTCGCCGGCGTTGACGTGACGCGCGAGCCGATCCCGGTCCTGCCGACCGTTCACTACAATATGGGCGGCATTCCGACCAACTATTGGGGCGAAGTGCTGAACGCCAACGCCGAGAACCCGGAACGCATCGCTCCCGGCCTGATGGCCGTTGGCGAAGCCGGTTGCGCCTCGGTTCACGGCGCGAACCGTCTCGGCTCCAACTCGCTGATCGACCTTGTGGTCTTCGGCCGCGCTGCCGCCATCCGTGCAGCCCAGGTCATCGACCGCGATGCGCCGGTTCCGGCTCTCGACACGGCTGCCTGCGACAAGATCATGGATCGCTTCGACAGCCTGCGTTATGCCAACGGCTCGACGCCGACGGCGGTGCTGCGTGACAAGATGCAGCGCGCCATGCAGGACGATGCCGCCGTATTCCGCACACAGGAATCGCTGGAAAGCGGTTGCCAGCGCATTTCCGCCATTTGGAAGGAACTGCCTGACGTCAAGGTTACCGACCGGTCGATGGTTTGGAATTCCGATCTGGTGGAAACGCTCGAGCTCCACAATCTGATGGCCAACGCGATCACCACGGTCTACGGCGCGGAAGCGCGCAAGGAAAGCCGCGGTTCGCATGCCCGTGAGGATTTCGTCGATGGTCCGTTCGGCGGTCGCGACGATGTGAACTGGCGCAAGCACACGCTTGCCTGGGTCAGCCCTGAAGGTGATGTCAAGCTCGACTACCGCCCTGTTCACACCGACCTGATCGCCGAGGGCATCGATCCGAAAAAGATCGAGCCGAAGGCTCGCGTCTACTGATTTGAGGAACTGGATATGGTTGAACTCGCTCTCCCCAAGAATTCCCAGATCAGCGAAGGCAAAGTCTGGCCGAAGCCGGATGGTGCCAAGAACGTTCGCGAATACCGGATCTATCGCTGGAACCCGGATGATGGCCAGAACCCGCGCATCGATACCTATTATATTGATATCGACGATTGCGGGCCGATGGTTCTCGATGCGCTGCTGTACATCAAGAACAATATCGACCCGACGCTGACGCTGCGCCGCTCCTGCCGTGAAGGCATTTGCGGTTCCTGCGCTATGAACATCGACGGCACCAACACGCTCGCCTGCACCAAGGGCATGGAAGAGATCAAGGGAACGGTGAAGGTCTATCCGCTGCCGCATATGCCAGTGGTGAAGGACCTCGTTCCGGACCTATCGAACTTCTACGCGCAGCACCGCTCCATCGAGCCGTGGCTGAAGACGGTTTCGCCGGCGCCTGCCAAGGAATGGAAGCAGAGCCATGAGGACCGCCTGAAGCTCGACGGTCTCTACGAGTGCATTCTGTGCGCCTGCTGCTCCACTTCCTGTCCCAGCTACTGGTGGAACGGCGACCGTTACCTCGGCCCCGCCGTTCTGCTGCAAGCCTATCGCTGGCTGATCGACAGCCGCGACGAAGCGACCGGCGAACGTCTTGATGATCTCGAAGATCCGTTCCGTCTTTATCGCTGCCACACCATCATGAACTGTGCGCAGGCTTGCCCGAAGGGTCTCAACCCGGCCAAGGCGATCGCCGAAATCAAGAAGATGATGGTCGAGCGTCGCGTCTGAAGACGATTCGTTTGGACAGAAAATCTATCGGGCCGCGGTTTGGACCGCGGCCCTTTTTTACAACCGGGCGCGGGAAATTTCGGTAAAAATCGACCGAAATGGTAATTATCCCAGCCATCGCTTGCGCAAGATAAGGCTTTGGTAATAATTCAGCCTTCTTGTTTGATCATGGTCTTTCCGGAAGCGAGAGAATCGGGAGCTTGATATGCAATTCAGATATGTGGTGACGGGTCTTGCGGTTGTAATGAGCCTGGCCGGTTGCCAACGTACCTCCTACGATTACAACAACAACACCAGCAACAATCCCGGTTATACGCCGCCGTTGCAGGCACAGCCGGTTCCCTCCGTTCAGTCTGGCGCCCTGCCGCCACCCGGTGGTGCTTCCGGCAGTCAGTTCCCGTCAGCACCCGCTTCTGCGACGCCTGGCGGCACTGATATGGCGTCTGCCGCTCCGCCGACAACGGCGCTTGATGTCACCAAGGAATCCATGGTTGGCAACTGGCGCGTTTCCAATGGCGGCGCCAATTGCGACATGTTCCTGACGCTTACCAATCTCGGCAGCGGTTCTCGTGGCGGCACGCGTGGCTGCTCCGGCGAACTCACGGCGATGGGGTCCTGGGAAGTGTCCGGCAAGATGGTCCTCTTCAAGAACCGTTCCGGCGACACGATCGGCCGCGTCTACAAGAGCGCCGATGCGCGTTTTGACGGCACGACGAATAGCGGCCAGCCGCTGAGCCTCAGCCGATAGAGCATCTCCGGTGCATCCGGATCGCCTCGCCTGTTTCAAGCCATTCCATTCGTCGCGGGCGTCCGTCCGCGACCGGGGCGCTTTTCCATGAAGCCATTGCCTGACTACAACCATAGTGTCGTTGAACAGCTCAACGCATTGACGGCAGCTGGCACTTTGCAGGCGGATGCCGCGCAACGCGGCGTTGCGGCCCACCTCGACCGTATCCTTGCCGATTTGAAAGCGCGCAAACCCGCCAGGAAAAAAAGCGCACTCGGCTGGATGTTCGCTCGCAAGGCTGGCCCGTCCGCCTTCGTCAAGGGACTGTATGTCCATGGCAGCGTTGGCCGCGGCAAGACGATGCTGATGGACATGTTCTACGAGATGGCGCCCGTCTCTTCCAAACGGCGCTGCCATTTTCACGAATTCATGGCTGATGTCCATAATCGCGTGCACGCGCATCGGCAGAAGCTCAAGAATGGCGAAACCAAGCAGGCCGATCCCATTCCTCCAGTGGCAGCCCAGCTTCTGGCGGAAGCGGAGCTTCTTTGCTTCGATGAGTTCACCGTCACGGATATTGCCGATGCGATGATCCTCGCCCGGCTGTTCAGCGAGCTTTTTGCCAATGGCTGCACATTGGTAACAACGTCCAATGTTGTGCCCGACAATCTTTACAAGGACGGGCTTAATCGCGGCCTGTTTCTGCCCTTTGTCGATTTGCTGAAGAAGCATGTGGAAGTGGTGACGCTGGACAGTCCCACCGATTACCGCATGGAAAAGCTGGAAAGCCTGCCGGTCTATGTCACGCCACTCGACGGTGCGGCGGATCAGGCGATGGATATGGCCTGGCGGCACATGACCGGTGGCCATCTTGTCGCGCCAACCGAAATACCGATGAAGGGCCGCTCCATTCTGGTGCCGCGCGCCAGCGGCCGTGTGGCCCGCTTTTCCTTCTCCGACCTTTGCGAAAAGCCGCTCGGCGCTTCTGATTTTCTCGCGATAGCCAATCGTTTCGATACAGTCTTCATCGACCACATCCCGTTTCTCAATGCCGACAAACGGAACGAAACCAAGCGTTTTATCATTCTCATAGACGCGCTGTACGATCACAGCGTCCGCCTCTTCGCCTCCGCTGCGGCCATGCCCGAAGACCTGCTCGGCAAGCGCAAGGGCACCGAAGGTTTCGAGTTCGATCGCACCGCCTCGCGCCTGTTTGAGATGCGCAGTGCAGATTATCTGGTGCTCCACCATGAAAAACGGCAGAAAGTTTGACACTTTCGTGACGCATTCTCTTACGTTTACGTAAGAAAATAATGATCTAAACGATTGAAAATATTCATGCCAAAAGAATCTGTTGCCAATTTTGGTCAATGGGGCTAATCGAAGTGCGACAATTTGGCTGCCGGTGGCGTGGTGAAATTGAATTGAAGCTCTAGAGGAAGCATTCGATGGCTCGCAAAAAGATTGCACTTATTGGTTCTGGCATGATCGGCGGCACGCTGGCGCATCTCGCCAGCCTGAAGGAACTGGGCGATATCGTCCTCTTCGATATTGCCGACGGCATCCCGCAGGGCAAAGGTCTGGATATTGCCCAGTCCGGACCGGTTGAAGGTTTCAATGCCAAGCTCACTGGCGCGTCCGACTACGCTGCCATCGAAGGCGCTGATGTCTGCATCGTCACCGCAGGCGTCGCCCGCAAGCCCGGCATGAGCCGCGACGATCTTCTCGGCATCAATCTCAAGGTCATGGAGCAGGTCGGCGCCGGCATCAAGAAATATGCCCCGAACGCTTTCGTCATCTGCATCACCAACCCGCTGGACGCCATGGTCTGGGCGCTTCAGAAGTTCTCCGGTCTTCCGAAGAACAAGGTCGTCGGCATGGCCGGCGTTCTCGACAGCGCTCGCTTCCGCCTGTTCCTCGCCGAAGAGTTCAACGTTTCGGTTCAGGACGTAACGGCATTCGTTCTCGGCGGCCATGGCGATACGATGGTGCCTTTGGCGCGTTACTCCACCGTTGGCGGCATTCCGCTGACCGATCTCGTCAAGATGGGCTGGCTCACCGCCGAGCGTCTCGAAGAGATCATCCAGCGCACCCGCGACGGCGGTGCGGAAATCGTCGGCCTGCTGAAGACCGGCTCGGCCTATTACGCGCCAGCCGCTTCGGCGATCGAAATGGCTGAATCCTACCTCAAGGACAAGAAGCGCGTTCTGCCCGCCGCTGCCCATCTGTCGGGCCAGTACGGCGTGGACGATATGTATGTCGGCGTGCCCACCATCATCGGCGCCGGTGGTGTCGAGCGCATCATCGAGATCGAGCTGAACAAGGATGAAGAAGCCGCCTTCCAGAAGTCCGTCGGCGCTGTTGCCGGTCTTTGCGAAGCCTGCATCAATATCGCTCCGTCGCTGAAGTAATAGCCTGACGCATCGGCGCAAAACCGGATTGGATTTTTGCAAGGCACGATGCGTAGATTCAACAGCTTGAAGCGCCCTGCGTCAGATAAGGATGCAGGGCGCTTCAAGCGGCTCCAAACAGGGATTATTCCATGAATATTCACGAATATCAGGCCAAGGCTCTTCTGAAGGGCTATGGTGCGCCGGTCGCTGAAGGCGTCGCCATCCTCAAGGTCGAAGAAGCCGAAGCCGCCGCAAAGCAGCTTCCCGGCCCGCTCTACGTCGTCAAGAGCCAGATTCACGCCGGCGGCCGCGGCAAGGGCAAGTTCAAGGAACTCGGCCCCGACGCCAAGGGTGGCGTTCGTCTCGCAAAGACGATCGAAGAAGTCGTTTCCCACTCCAAGGATATGCTCGGCAACACGCTGGTAACGGCGCAGACGGGCGATGCCGGCAAGCAGGTCAACCGCCTTTACATCGAAGACGGTGCGGATATCGCTCGCGAGCTTTACTGCTCGCTGCTGGTCGATCGCTCGGTCGGTCGCGTTGCTTTCGTGGTTTCCACCGAAGGCGGCATGGATATCGAAGCTGTTGCCCATGACACGCCCGAGAAGATCCACACCATCGCCATCGACCCGGAAAAGGGTGTGAGCGACGCTGACGTTGCCGCGATCTCCAAGGCGCTCGAGCTTGAGGGTGTTGCTGCGGAAGACGCCAAGGCGCTGTTCCCGATCCTCTACAAGGCCTTCAACGAGAAGGACATGGCTCTCCTCGAGGTTAACCCGCTGATCGTCATGGAAAACGGTCATCTGCGCGTTCTCGATGCCAAGATGTCCTTCGACGGCAACGCGCTGTTCCGCCATGACGACGTCAAGGCGCTGCGCGATGAGACCGAAGAAGACGCCAAGGAAATCGAAGCCTCCAAGTGGGACCTCGCTTACGTTGCGCTCGATGGCAACATCGGCTGCATGGTCAATGGTGCCGGTCTCGCCATGGCGACGATGGACATCATCAAGCTTTACGGCAAGGAGCCGGCAAACTTCTGTGACGTCGGCGGCGGCGCCGGCAAGGAGAAGGTTGCTGCAGCTTTCAAGATCATCACTGCTGACCCGAAGGTCGAGGGTATCCTCGTCAACATCTTCGGCGGTATCATGAAGTGCGACGTCATCGCCGAAGGTGTTATCGCCGCGGTGAAGGAAGTCGGTTTGCAGGTTCCGCTCGTTGTTCGCCTCGAAGGCACCAACGTCGAACTTGGCAAGAAGCTCCTGAACGAATCGGGCCTTGCGATTACGGCTGCTGACGACCTGGACGACGCAGCCAAGAAGATCGTCGCGGCGATCAACGGCTAATTGAGGGACCGGAAATAATGTCTATTCTCGTTAATAAAGACACCAAGATCCTCGTTCAGGGTCTGACCGGCAAGACCGGTACCTTCCACACCGAACAGGCGCTTGCTTATTACGGCACGCAGATGGTCGGTGGTATTCACCCGAAGAAGGGTGGCGAAACCTGGACCGGCTCCAAGGGCGAAAGCCTGCCGATCTTCGCAACGGTTGCCGAAGCCAAGGAAAAGACCGGTGCAGACGCATCCGTGATCTATGTTCCGCCGGCAGGTGCAGCCGACGCCATCATCGAAGCCATCGAGGCTGAGATCCCCTTCATCACCTGCATCACCGAAGGTATTCCGGTGATGGACATGGTGCGCGTCAAGGCTCGCCTCGACCGTTCGAACTCGCGCCTGCTCGGTCCCAACTGCCCGGGCATCATGACGCCTGAAGAATGCAAGATCGGCATCATGCCGGGCTCGATCTTCCGCAAGGGTTCGGTCGGTATCGTTTCGCGCTCCGGCACGCTGACCTATGAAGCCGTATTCCAGACATCCAACGAAGGCCTCGGCCAGACGACGGCTGTCGGCATCGGCGGCGATCCGGTCAAGGGCACCGAGTTCATCGACGTGCTGGAAATGTTCCTGGCCGACGAAGCCACGCAGTCGATCATCATGATCGGCGAAATCGGCGGTTCGGCTGAAGAAGATGCGGCACAGTTCCTGATCGACGAAGCCAAGAAGGGCCGCAAGAAGCCGATGGCTGGCTTTATCGCAGGCCGTACGGCCCCGAAGGGCCGCACCATGGGCCACGCCGGCGCTGTCGTTTCCGGCGGCAAGGGCGATGCGGAATCGAAGATCGCAGCGATGGAAGCTGCCGGAATCAAGGTATCGCCTTCCCCGGCGCGCCTCGGCAAGACGCTGGTTGAAGTCCTCAAGGGCTGAGACCACATGAGACCGGTAACGGGCGGTGCGGCTCTAACGCCACGCTGCCCGAAGCCGCAAAGAACGACAGACAGACGGCATACCGCCCCGGCGGCAGACAGCAATAATCAAGCGGCAGGCCGATAAACGGCCCTAACGGCATCGAGGAGGCGGACGGACAAGTCCGCAAGAACACAATGGCAAGGCAAGAAGCGAACGAGCAGTTTCAGATCACGTCGTTTCTGGACGGCGCGAATGCAGCCTATATCGAGCAGCTCTATGCCCGGTACGAAGAGGATCCCTCTTCCGTGTCGCCGGAGTGGCAGAGCTTCTTCAAGGCGTTGTCCGACAATCCGGAAGACGTGAAGAAGGCAGCCAAGGGCGCCTCCTGGAAGCGCGCCAACTGGCCGATCCCGGCAAACGGCGACCTGGTATCCGCGCTTGATGGCAACTGGGCTACGGTCGAGAAGGCCATCGAGAAGAAGGTTCAGGCGAAAGCCGAGGCCAAGAGCGCCGATACCGGCAAGGCCGTCAGCCCAGCCGAAGTGCTTCAGGCGACCCGTGACAGCGTCCGCGCCATCATGATGATCCGCGCCTACCGCATGCGTGGCCATCTGCACGCCAAGCTCGACCCGCTCGGCATCGCCAGCGCCGTTGAGGACTATAACGAGCTTTCGCCGAAATCCTATGGCTTCGAGGAAAGCGACTACGACCGCAAGATTTTCATCGATAACGTCCTCGGTCTCGAATACGCGACCGTGCGCGAAATGGTCGATATTCTCGAGCGCACCTATTGCTCGACGCTCGGCGTCGAATTCATGCATATGTCCAACCCGGAAGAAAAGGGCTGGATCCAGGAACGCATCGAAGGTCCGGACAAGGGTGTGGACTTCACGCCGGAAGGCAAGAAGGCCATTCTGTCCAAGCTCGTCGAAGCCGAAGGCTACGAGCAGTTCCTCGACGTGCGTTTCAAGGGCACCAAGCGTTTCGGCCTCGATGGCGGTGAATCGCTGATCCCGGCACTTGAGCAGATCATCAAGCGCGGCGGCCAGGACGGTCTGGAAGAAGTCGTGCTCGGCATGGCTCACCGCGGCCGCCTGAACGTTTTGACCAACGTGATGGGCAAGCCGCACCGCGCCGTGTTCCACGAGTTCAAGGGCGGTTCGTTCAAGCCTGATGACGTCGAAGGTTCCGGTGACGTGAAGTACCATCTCGGTGCCTCCTCAGACCGCGAATTCGACGGCAACAAGGTTCACCTCTCGCTGACGGCAAACCCGTCGCACCTTGAAATCGTCAACCCTGTCGTCATGGGCAAGGCCCGCGCCAAGCAGGACCAGCTTGCCAAGACATGGGACGGCGACATCATTCCGCTGTCGGAACGCGCAAAGGTGCTGCCGCTCCTGTTGCACGGCGACGCCGCTTTTGCGGGTCAGGGCGTGGTTGCCGAAATTCTCGGCCTCTCCGGCCTGCGCGGTCACCGCGTTGCCGGTACCATGCACTTCATCATCAACAACCAGATCGGCTTCACGACGAACCCGGCCTTCTCGCGCTCGTCGCCCTATCCGTCCGACGTTGCCAAGATGATCGAGGCGCCGATCTTCCACGTTAACGGTGATGATCCGGAAGCGGTGGTTTATGCGGCAAAGGTTGCAACCGAATACCGCATGAAGTTCCACAAGCCTGTCGTCATCGACATGTTCTGTTACCGTCGCTTCGGCCATAACGAAGGCGACGAGCCTGCATTCACGCAGCCGAAGATGTACAAGGTCATCCGTGGCCACAAGACTGTCGCCCGCATCTATGCTGACCGCCTGATTGCAGAAGGCCTGATCACCGAAGGCGATTTCGAGAAGATCAAGGCCGATTGGCGCGCCCATCTCGAGCAGGAGTTCGAGGCAGGCCAGTCCTACAAGCCGAACAAGGCCGACTGGCTGGATGGTCAGTGGTCCGGTCTGCGCGCCGCCGACAATGCCGATGAGCAGCGTCGTGGCAAGACCGGCGTGCCGATGAAGCAGCTGAAGGAAATCGGCAAGAAGCTGTCGACCATTCCGGAAGGCTTCAGCGCACACCGCACGATCCAGCGCTTCATGGAAAACCGTGCTCAGATGGTCGAGACCGGTGAGGGGCTGGACTGGGCGATGGCTGAGGCTCTGGCCTTCGGTTCGCTGGTCGTAGACGGCCACAAGATCCGTCTGTCCGGTCAGGACTGCGAACGCGGCACCTTCTCGCAGCGCCACTCGGTTCTCTATGATCAGGAGACAGAAGAGCGTTACATCCCGCTTGCCAATCTTTCGCCGACGCAGGCCCGCTACGAAGTCATCAACTCGATGCTTTCGGAAGAAGCGGTTCTCGGTTTCGAATATGGCTATTCGCTTGCCCGCCCGAATGCACTGACGCTCTGGGAAGCCCAGTTCGGCGACTTCGCCAACGGCGCCCAGGTAGTGTTCGACCAGTTCATCTCTTCGGGTGAACGCAAGTGGCTGCGCATGTCCGGTCTCGTCTGCCTCCTGCCGCATGGTTATGAAGGTCAGGGTCCGGAACATTCGTCCGCCCGTCTGGAACGCTGGTTGCAGATGTGCGCCGAAGACAACATGCAGGTTGCCAACGTTACGACGCCGGCTAACTACTTCCATATCCTGCGCCGCCAGATGAAGCGTGACTTCCGCAAGCCGCTCATCCTGATGACGCCGAAGTCCCTGCTGCGTCACAAGCGCGCCACCTCGTCGCTTGCGGAGCTTGCAGGCGAGTCCTCCTTCCACCGTCTCCTGTGGGACGATGCGGAGGTCATCAAGGATGGTCCGATCAAGCTGCAGAAGGACTCGAAGATCCGCCGCGTCGTCATGTGCACGGGCAAGGTCTATTACGATCTGCTCGAGGAGCGTGAAAAGCGCGGTATCGACGACATCTACCTGCTGCGTGTCGAACAGCTCTATCCGTTCCCGGCCAAGGCGCTCATCAACGAGCTTTCCCGTTTCCGTAACGCGGAAATGGTGTGGTGCCAGGAAGAGCCGAAGAACATGGGTGCGTGGTCGTTCATCGATCCCTACCTTGAATGGGTTCTGGCGCATATCGACGCCAAGTACCAGAAGGTCCGTTACACGGGCCGTCCGGCTGCCGCCTCTCCGGCGACCGGCCTGATGTCCAAGCATCTGGCGCAGCTTGCTGCGTTCCTGGAAGACGCGCTGGGAGAGTGAGAACTCTCCCGCATCGCCCCGCAAAAAAGACACCCGAATAACGGAACTATATCATGGCCACTGAAATCCGCGTACCAACCCTCGGCGAATCCGTCAGCGAAGCGACCGTCGGCACTTGGTTCAAGAAGGTCGGCGATACCGTCAAGGCCGACGAACCTCTCGTTGAACTCGAAACCGACAAGGTTACCGTCGAAGTTCCGGCGCCCGCCTCCGGCGTGCTGACCGAAATCGTCGTGCAGAACGGCGAAACCGTCGGTCTCGACGCCCTTCTCGGCCAGATCGCCGAAGGTGCTGCCGGCGCCGCAACTTCTGCACCCGCAGCAAAGCCTGCTGCGCCTGCTGCTGCACCGGCACCTGCCGCAGCCGTGGCCGCCGCTCCTGTTGGCAGCGCCATGCCGCCGGCACCGGCCGCTGGCAAGCTGCTTGCTGAAAACAATCTTTCCGCCGATCAGGTCGACGGTTCGGGCAAGCGTGGCCAGGTTCTGAAGGGCGACGTTCTCGCCGCTGTTGCCAAGGGTGTTTCGGCACCTGCCGCCGCTCCGGTCGCTGCTGCTGCTCCCCGTCCGGTTTCGGCCGAGCAGGATCAGGTTCGCGAAGAGCGCGTCAAGATGACCCGCCTGCGCCAGACGATCGCACGTCGCCTCAAGGATGCACAGAACACGGCCGCCATGCTGACCACCTATAACGAGGTGGACATGAGCGCCGTCATGGATCTGCGCAACCGCTACAAGGACGTTTTCGAGAAGAAGCACGGCGTCAAACTCGGCTTTATGGGCTTCTTCACCAAGGCCGTGACCCACGCGCTGAAGGAACTGCCCGCCGTCAACGCTGAAATCGACGGCACGGACATCATCTACAAGAACTATTGTCACGTCGGCATGGCTGTCGGCACCGACAAGGGTCTCGTCGTTCCGGTCATTCGCGATGCCGACCAGCTCTCCATCGCTGGTGTCGAAAAGGAACTCGGCCGTCTCGCCAAGGCAGCGCGCGACGGTTCGCTCGGCATGGCCGACATGCAGGGCGGCACCTTCACCATCACCAATGGCGGCGTCTACGGCTCGCTGATGTCCTCGCCGATCCTCAATGCGCCGCAGTCGGGCATCCTCGGCATGCACAAGATCCAGGAGCGTCCGGTCGCCATCGGTGGTCAGGTCGTCATCCGTCCGATGATGTATCTTGCGCTCTCCTACGATCACCGTATCGTTGACGGCAAGGAAGCCGTGACCTTCCTCGTTCGCGTCAAGGAAAGCCTCGAAGATCCGGAACGTCTGGTTCTCGATCTCTGATCGGTCTTGCTTTTCGTTTCAGCGGGGTTTCAAGTCGATCCCGCTGAAATGCCATCAGGAGAGCGAAAGTGCAGCCGACATTTCTTGCCGCGTCACCCTTTTTGCCGCTGATCGGGCTCAGCGTTCTGCTGCTGGCCGCCCACATTGCGCTGCAGGGAATGACGGCAACGCGTGAATTCGGGCTGGACTGGAATGCCGGTCCGCGGGATGCTGAAAAGAAGCCGCAGGGCAGGGTTGCCGGACGCGCCGCGCGTGCCTCTGCGAATTTTCGCGAGACCTATCCGGCTTTCATTGCGCTCGCCTTCGGTGTCATCATGGCCGGCGATCCGTCCGGGCTGGCCTTCACCGGCGCTTTGATCTGGCTGATCTGCCGGGTGGTCTATATTCCACTTTATCTCGCTGGTGTGCCCTATATCCGCTCGCTGGTCTGGCTCGGTTCGACGCTCGGTCTTGGGCTGATGCTTTTCGTGTTGATGTTTTAGAGGTTGATTTTCCCATGCATCAGTATCTGATCGAACTTGCATCCCTGATGGCGATCTTCTTTTTCGCGATCGTTTCTCCCGGCGCCGATCTGGCGATGGTCATGCGTCAGGCCATGGTGCATGGGCGCAAGCAGGCCATCATCACCAGCTTCGGTGTTGGCACATCCCTGATGTTCCACGTCACCTATACGATCCTTGGACTTGGTCTCATCATTTCCCAGTCGATCTATCTCTTCAACATCGTCAAGTGGTTGGGTGTCGCCTACCTGATCTATATCGGCATCAAGGCGCTGCGCGCAGGCAAGACCGAATTGCCGGCTGCGGAAGGCGAAGATGGCGTTCGGGCCAGAAGCGGCCAGACTGCATTGAAGGCCTTCACGCTCGGTTTTGCCGCCAACGCGCTCAACCCCAAACCGGTGTTTTTCTTCCTGTCGATCTTTTCGACGGTGGTTCACGCGCATACGCCTGTTGGCATCAAGTTCGGATATGGGCTCGTCATGGCAAGCTGCCTTATCCTGTGGTTCGTCGGCGTCAGCCTGTTCATGACGACGCCGCGCATGCGCGCAGCTTTTCAGCGCGCCAGCCAATGGATCGACCGCACCAGTGGCGTGGTCTTCATCGCTCTCGGTATAAAACTCGCAACGGAAAAAGCGGCCTGAGTTTTAGGTCAAACGGAAGCAGGGCGGTTCAAAATCCTGCCCGCAATCAATCAGGAACAGAAACATGGCATATGATGTAGTGGTAATCGGTACGGGCCCCGGCGGTTATGTTTGCGCGGTCAAGGCGGCACAGCTTGGCTTGAAGGTCGCAGTGATCGAAAAGCGCGCGACCTATGGCGGCACCTGCCTCAATGTCGGCTGCATTCCTTCCAAGGCATTGCTGCACGCTTCCGAAACCTTCGCGCATGTGGCCCATGGCGTTGATACGCTTGGTATCGAAGTCGCCGCTCCGAAGCTGAACCTCGAGAAGATGATGGGGCACAAGGACAGCGTGGTGAAAGCCAATGTCGACGGCGTTGCCTTCCTGTTCAAGAAGAACAAGATCGATGCCTTCCAGGGCACGGGCAAGGTTGTATCCGCCGGCAAGGTCTCCGTCACCAACGACAAGGGCGAGAGCCAGGAAATCGAAGCCAAGAACATCGTCATCGCCACCGGTTCTGATGTTGCTGGTATTCCCGGCGTCCAGGTGGATATCGATGAAAGCGTCATCGTTTCCTCCACCGGCGCAATTGCGCTCTCCAAGGTTCCGGAAAAGCTCATCGTGGTGGGCGGCGGTGTCATCGGCCTTGAGCTTGGTTCGGTCTGGTCGCGTCTTGGCGCGAAGGTCACCGTCGTCGAATATCTCGACACCATTCTCGGCGGCATGGACAGCGAAGTCTCCAAGCAGGCTCAGCGTCTGCTCGCCAAGCAGGGTCTCGATTTCAAGCTCGGTGCCAAGGTGACGGGCGTTGAAAAGACGGGAACCGGCGCAAAGGTGGTGTTCGAGCCGGTCAAGGGTGGCGCGGCTGAAACGCTGGAAGCCAACGTTGTGCTGATCTCCACCGGTCGCAAGCCCTACACCGAGGGTCTCGGTCTTGCGGAAGCCGGTGTCGTGCTGGACAGCCGCGGCCGTGTCGAAATCGACGGCCACTTCAAGACCAATGTGGATGGCATCTACGCCATCGGCGACGTGGTGAAGGGCCCGATGCTGGCACATAAGGCGGAAGACGAGGGCGTCGCTCTTGCGGAAATTCTCGCCGGCCAGCGCGGCCATGTGAACTACGATGTCATTCCGGCCGTGGTCTATACGCAGCCGGAAGTCGCTTCCGTCGGCAAGACGGAAGAAGAACTGAAGGCCGCTGGTGTCGCCTACAAGGTCGGCAAGTTCCCCTTCACCGCCAATGGTCGCGCCCGCGCCATGCAGGTGACTGATGGGTTCGTGAAGATCCTCGCTGACAAGGAAACCGACCGGGTTCTCGGCGGCCATATCGTTGGTTTCGGCGCTGGCGAAATGATCCACGAGATCACCGTGCTAATGGAATTCGGTGGTTCCTCGGAAGATCTCGGCCGTACCTGCCATGCGCATCCGACCATGTCGGAAGCGGTGAAGGAAGCGGCGCTGGCAACTTTCTTCAAGCCGATCCATATGTGATTTTAGCCAATATTAAATTTCAGCCATAAAGGGAACCCCGGCTTGCAATGCAGGCCGGGGTTCAGCATATTTGCGCCATAGCCTGTCTAACCTTTTGATAAAAGGCAATAAAATGGCGTCCTCCACTCAATTTTCCTTCTCCGTTCCGCAGCGTATCCTTCACTGGACGATGGCGCTTCTGATCTTTTTCAACCTTCTGTTTCCAGATGGCATGGCCCATGCGTATCGGTTGATGCGGCGGGGTGAAACGCTGACGCCGGAACAGATCTCCTCGGCCAATATTCACGCGTATGTCGGCTTTGCCGTCCTGTCCCTTGCGGTTCTGCGCCTCTGTCTGCGGTTTTTCCAGGGGGTGCCGCCGCATCCCGCCAATGAACCGCGCGCTTCTCAAATCGCCGCGAAGGTCGCGCATTTCACCTTTTACGCGCTGTTTTTTGCCCTGCCATTGTCGGGCATTGCGGCCTATTATTTCGGCGCGCGAGTAGCAGGAGAATTGCATTCCGGGCCGTTCAAGGGGCTGATGTGGGTGTTGATCGCCGGCCACGTCGCCGCAGTTCTGGTTCACCAGTTCTATTGGCGCACCAATGTTTTGAAGCGTATGACGCACGGCTAAAGCACTACGCTTTTCCAAAAGCGAAAACGCTCTATCTCTCTGTCTCTTCGTATTTTCTGAAGCTAAACCCGCTCGAATTGCCATTAGCGGCGGTTTGTCACGTTCCCGGATGATCGGAAATAGTGATGATGAGCCTCGCCACACAAGGCGGCAATGAGGTTATGGGATGCGGGATAGCGAAGACATATTGCCGGGCGCGGACTGGCGGGATTGCTTTGAAGGAGAGATGGTGACGGCCGCATCGAGTTCACTCGACGTGAGCAGACTTCTCCTCGATCATCCTCCGGCATGGATCAGCGGCCTTATGGCGCTTCGAAACCGTCTCGTATCGCTTTTTGGTCTCAGAACGGTCGAGCTGGCGGCGGGTACTTCGGCGGGCGGATTTCCCGTGCTGTCGTCTACTTCGGACCGGACCGTGCTCGGCTTTGACGACAACCATCTCGATTTCCGTATCGTCGTCGATGTGGAACAGGAGCTTGGTCGGCAGATCGTGAAGGTCACGACTATCGTCCGGCGCAAGAACCTGTTCGGGCGTCTCTATCTTTTCGTCGTCGGGCCGTTTCATCGTCGCATCGTGCCGGCGACGATGCGGCCGTTTTGCGCCAATGTCCGCCCCGTCAAGACCGGAGACGAGTTTATCAGTCGACCCGTGTGAGGGTAAAGCCCTGCGCACGCAGGAGTTCAATTACGCCTTCTTCGCCCGGCAGGTGCAAAGCGCCGACGGCCATGAAGACATTGCCTTTGGCAAGCTCAGGGGCCGATCGCTCCGCCATGACGTGGTTGCGATCGGTGATGATGCGTTGCTCGAAGGCGGCGTAGCCCTGGTCATTTTCAGACGCTTTCTTGGGATCGATGCTCTTCAGCATGGGCATGGTCATGCCGATATCACCGCTGACATAAAGATCGGTCATGGTCGTCATAATGTCGTCCATGCGGTCGCCCAATTCGAGCGTTTCGATCAGCGCCTGCAGATGAAATTCCATTGGCAGCTCAGACATGGCCGCAAGCTGCTCCACCATGGTCTCCAGCCCGACAAGATGCTTTCCGTCCGCGACTGCATCTTCAGCGAGCTTCTTATCCAGGAAAGACAGGCCAGTGGCCTTGCGGGCAAATTCGCAGGCCGGAAGGGCGACGAAACTCGACAGCATCCATGGCTTCATGCGCGAAACGGCACTCATCGGAATGCCGCGCTCCTTAAGACCCTTTTCAAGGCGTGCGACATTTTCGGGTGACAGGATGTCGGTGATCGACTTGCCGTCCATAAACATGGTGAGGTCGGGTCTTGTCAGCAGCGATGCCGCAATTTTCTTGTCATCGACGATTTCGTCCGATTCCACGATGACCGTCGCGGCTTTTTCAAACGCGGGTGTTGCGGCGGCTGGCATGCCAAGAACGCGTGGATCGGTGACGTGCATGGTGCCGAGAAGAAAGGACGGCGCCGTTCCAGCTTTTTCGATGCGCCAGAAGTTGCCCTTGCCGTTCGGGATAGCTGCCGCTTCCTGTTCGATCTTCGCGAAGCCCTGCGGGTCGCTCTTGCGCATCTCCACGAGAATATCGCTGCCCGTGCAGCTTATCTCCTGTTCGGCGGCTTGCGCCTCACCCAACGATAGCAACGTTGCGAAGAGGATTGCGACAGCAGTGACGTGCAGCGCGGCGAGCAACCAGAGCAGGGTGTCGCCGGTCTTGCCCATCAGGGTGGCGGTGAGATTTTGTGGCTTTATCAGGCTTTGCATAGGTACTATCCGGTTCTAGTCCACTTATAGAACGGCGGCTTGGACGTCTGATTAATGACTATGGTTAAGCATTTCCTGCTTCATGCGCGCGGGTGGGCATTATCGTAGATTTCCAGCAATCTTGCGGTATCGACGCCGGTATAGATCTGCGTGGTGGAGAGGCTGGCATGGCCGAGCAGTTCCTGAATGGTGCGCAGGTCGCCGCCGCCGGCCAGTAGATGGGTGGCGAAGGAGTGGCGCAGCGCATGCGGTGTGGCGTTTTCCGGCAGGCCGAAAGCGCCACGCAACTTCTGCATCTCGCGCTGGATGATGGCAGGTTGCAGCTTGCCGCCGCGCGCGCCTAGGAATAGCGGCTGGTCGGCAGCCAGATGATAGGGGCAGAGCTTTTTGTAGGCCTCAACCGCTTCCGTTACCACCGCCAGCAAAGGCACCATCCGGGTCTTGTTGCCTTTGCCGGTGATGCGAAGGCTGCGGGCGTCGGGCGTGAAATCGGCCGGAGCCAGCCCGAGCGCCTCGGAGATGCGAAGACCGCAGCCATAAAGAAGCGAGAGAACCGCAGCGTTACGGGCGGCAATCCACGGCTCTTCATTCAATTGTGCCTCGGTGGTGGTTATTTTCAGCGCCTGCCGGTCCGTCAGCGGTTTCGGCAGAGATTTCGGCTGTTTAGGCGAGCGCATGGCGGTGGCCCCGGCCGCATTCACCAGACGTTTCTTTTGCAGATAGTGGAGAAAGGAACGCAGGCCCGCCAGATGCCGCCCCAGCGAGCGTGCGCCGGCGCCTTCCTTGCGACGACTGGCCAGAAAGGCGCGAAGATCGACCGGGCGCAGATCGGCGATATCGGCGATTGAAGCTGACTTGCCGATGTAACCGGTGAGGAATGTCAAAAACTGGCGAGTGTCGCGCTCATAGGCCTCGACGGTATTGTCCGCAAGGCGGCGTTCACCGGCAATCGCGGCAAGCCAGGATTGGCGCTCGTTCAAGAGATCGGGTGTGGCAAAAGTCAGAATTTCGGTCACGGGGCGCTCCATTCCTCTCCCAACGCTATGCCCTTATGGTCAGTATTTGGTTAAGGCTAGCGCCTGAGCTTCGCATCTGGCGTGGACTTTACCGGGGTCAGCCATTACATCCGGGCGGTTTCCTTTTTCATTCCGCCGGGGCATGTTCGCCACATCATGGCAAAAGATTCGTCCGATCTGTTTGGGGCTCTGTTCGACCCGCCGTCGCTCACGCGCACGGTGCCCGTTCTCGTGCCGATGCCGGCGCCGGGACCCTACAGTTATGCCGTGCCTGACGATATGGTGGTGGAGACCGGCTCCATCGTTCAGGTACCGCTTGGACCACGGCAGGTCTTCGGCGTGGTGTGGGACGATGCAGGAGAGAAGAGCGTCGATCCGAAAAAGCTGCGGCCCATCACCAAGAGTTTCGAGTGCCCGCCGCTGAAAGCGGAAATGCGGCGCTTCATCGACTGGGTTGCCGCCTACACGCTTTCTCCGCCCGGCCTTGTGGCGCGCATGGCCCTACGCGCGCCCGCCGCCTTCGATCCCGAGCCTATGATCGAGGGGCTGCGGCTGACCGAAGGCAGGCCGGAGCGGCTTACTCCCGCCCGCGAGAGAGTGATGGAACTGGCGGCCCAGGGCCATGGCTGGACGAAGAGCGGCCTTGCCCATGCCGCCGGCGTTTCTACCAGCGTTGTCGATGGTCTGGTCAAGCAGGGCGTATTCGAGACGGTTTTTCTGCCCGCGCCGCCTGTTGTGGCCGAGCCTGATCCTGACTATGCCGAGCCGCGACTGGAAGGCCCGCAGAAACAGGCGGCATCGGAAATTCTCGAGGATGTGCGCAAGGGTGGTTTCCATGTTTCACTGATTGATGGTGTGACCGGCTCCGGCAAAACCGAGGTCTATTTCGAGGCGGTGGCGGAAACGCTGCGACAAGGCAAGCAGGTCCTCATCCTGTTGCCGGAAATCGCGCTGACGGCGGCCTTCCTGGATCGCTTTCACGACCGCTTCGGCGCCAAGCCAGCTGAATGGCATTCTGACCTGTCGCCGCGCATGCGCGAAAAGGTCTGGCGACAGGCGGTGACGGGTGAGGTGAAGGTGGTGGCCGGCGCGCGCTCGGCGCTGTTCCTTCCCTTCGACAATCTCGGCCTCATCATCGTCGATGAGGAGCATGACCCGGCCTACAAGCAGGAAGACCGCGTCTTTTACAACGCCCGCGACATGGCGGTCGTCAGAGCCCGGATCGGGGATTTCCCGGTGGTGCTGGTCTCCGCCACGCCGTCAGTGGAAAGCCAGGTCAACGGCAGTTCTGGCCGCTATAACACCATCCATCTGCATACGCGCTTCGGCGATGCGGCGATGCCCGATCTGCATCTGATCGATATGCGTCGCCATCCGCCGGAAAGGGGAGGGTTTCTTTCGCCGGTTCTCCTGCGCGGCATCGGCAAAACCATCGAAAAGGGCGAGCAGTCCCTGCTCTTTCTCAATCGTCGCGGTTACGCGCCGCTGACGCTCTGCCGGGTCTGCGGTCACCGTTTCCAGTGCCCGCAATGTTCGAGCTGGCTGGTGGAGCACCGGTTCCGCAATCAACTGCAATGCCACCAGTGCGGTCACAACGAGCCGACGCCGGACCACTGCCCGGAATGCGGCACCTTCGATCATCTGGTGGCCTGCGGGCCGGGGGTAGAGCGGATCGCCGAGGAGGTGGAGAAACACTTTCCCGAGGCCCGCACCATCGTGCTCTCCTCTGACCTGATGGGCGTCAAGCGGCTGCGTCTGGAGCTGGAGGCGATCGTCAAGGGAGAGGCGGACATCGTCATCGGCACGCAGCTGGTTGCCAAGGGGCACAACTTCCCCCTTATGACGCTTGTCGGTATTGTCGACGCCGATCTCGGGCTTGCCAATGGCGATCCGCGCGCAGCGGAGCGAACGTTCCAGCTGCTCTCGCAGGTGACCGGTCGCGCCGGGCGAACCGGGCTGAAAAGCCACGGCCTGTTGCAAACCTACCAGCCGCAACACCCTGTCATGCAGGCAATCGTGTCCGGTGATGCATCTGCCTTTTACGAAAGGGAGATCGTGGAGCGGGAAAAAGCCGTTCTTCCGCCTTTCGGACGGCTTGCCTCAATCATCGTTTCCGCCGATACGCGTGCGGAGGCCGAAACCCATGCGCGGGGTTTAAGGGCGGCAGCACCGCAGGTTACGGGCATCATGCTGCTCGGCCCGGCGGAAGCGCCGCTGGCGCTTATCCGTGGCCGGCACCGTTTTCGCCTGCTGGTGCATGGGCGGCGCAATTCCGACATGCAATCCTTCCTTCGAACGCTTCTGGCCAATGGCCCGAAGGAACGGGGCAGCGTGCATGTGCAGCTCGATATCGATCCGCAAAGTTTCCTTTGAACTTTATCAATGGGGACGTTTTCCCGCTGTCATGACCGTGTCATAACGCAGCAGGCAAAAATGATTTGGGGAACGAGATGGAGTTTTATTTTCCCGCCGAATTCGGCGAGCAGCTGGCCTTCGGCGCTGCGGTGGTGTCGGTCGTGATCGGCCTCTTTTTCATGTTTGCACCAGGCGTTACTCTGCGTGCCTTCGGTCTGCAGGCGATCGGCGAGCGCCGGGATGGTTACGCGCTTGTGCGCTCGTCGCTTGCCGGTTTTTATCTCGGCCTCGGTGCTTCCGCCCTGCTTCTGGCGCAGCCCATGGTCTATCTCGCCTTCGGTGCGGCTTTCGGTCTAAGCGTGTTCGGCGGCATTCTCTCCATTCTCTCGGATGGAGGCGCAACAGTGCGGAATTTCATACTTCTGGTTGTACACCTTCTGTTGTCTGCACTGTCGTTGAGCTACGTGTTCGGACTAGTCTGAGACGGGCTTTTTGGCTTTTGTGCCGCACCTGCGGCGCATCCTGGGCGGAATCGGAAAATTTAAACGCATTCCCCCTTGCCCAAACGGCGCTTTCCGCTATTACGCGTGTTGCGAGTCCCGGCGTCCTATGCTAGACGGACCGCGAAATTGGGAAAAGGCAGGGGGGAATTCCGGTCTTTTTCGGGGAAATTGAAACGATTTCAAGAATTTGATGCGGAGGATCCCCCTCGCTGATGTTCTTGGACGATTAGCAGGGAAAAAGTGCCCGTGGCAGATACCTCCCATGGAACATCCGGTGTAGCCGAAAGGTATGCATCGTCGCTTTTCGAGCTTGCTTTGGAAGCGGGTGCGGTCGAGGCAGTTGGAGCCGATCTGGACAGGTTCGGCGCACTTCTCGATGGAAGTGACGATTTGAAGCGTCTGGTTGCGAGCCCGGTGTTTTCCGCCGAGGATCAGTTCAAGGCAATCACCGCAATCTGCGAGAAGGCCGGTCTTGCCGGTCTTGCTGTCAATTTCCTCAAGGTCGTTGCGAATAACCGCCGTCTGTTTGCCGTTCCCGGCATGATCCGCGCCTATCGCTCCATTGCTGCTGCCCATCGCGGCGAAATTACCGCCGAGGTCACCTCGGCACATGCGCTCGACGAAGCGCAAGAAACTGAACTGAAGGCGGCGCTGAAGAGCGTTACCGGCAAGGATGTGACGGTTTCCGTTACTGTTGATCCTTCGATCCTCGGTGGCCTGATCGTCAAGGTTGGTTCTCGCCAGATCGATACGTCTCTTCGCACCAAACTTTCCACCCTTAAGCTTGCACTGAAAGAGGTTGGCTGATGGATATCCGCGCCGCGGAAATTTCCGCAATTCTGAAAGATCAAATCAAAAATTTCGGCAACGAGGCGGAAGTCTCGGAAGTCGGTCAGGTGCTTTCCGTCGGTGACGGTATCGCCCGCGTCTATGGTCTCGACAATGTTCAGGCCGGCGAAATGGTCGAGTTTCCTGGCGGCGTTCGCGGCATGGCGCTCAACCTCGAAGCCGACAACGTCGGTGTGGTTATCTTCGGTTCCGACCGTGCCATCAAGGAAGGCGACACCGTAAAGCGGACTGGCGCTATCGTTGACGTTCCGGTCGGCCCGGAGCTGCTCGGCCGCGTCGTTGACGCCCTTGGCAACCCGATCGACGGCAAAGGCCCGATCAACGCCGCCAAGCGTTCGCGCGTTGACGTCAAGGCTCCCGGCATCATTCCGCGTAAGTCGGTTCATGAGCCGATGTCGACCGGCCTCAAGGCTATCGACGCCCTCATCCCGGTTGGCCGCGGCCAGCGCGAGCTCGTCATCGGCGACCGCCAGACCGGCAAGACCGCGATCATTCTCGACGCGATCCTGAACCAGAAGGCCATTCACGACAATGGTCCGGAAGGCGACAAGCTTTATTGCGTCTACGTTGCTATCGGCCAGAAGCGTTCGACCGTTGCCCAGTTCGTAAAGGTTCTGGAAGAGCGCGGCGCCCTGCAGTATTCGATCATCATTGCTGCCACGGCTTCCGACCCGGCTCCGATGCAGTACCTTGCACCGTTTGCAGGTTGCGCCATGGGCGAATACTTCCGTGATAACGGCAAGCACGCCCTCATCGGTTATGACGACCTTTCCAAGCAGGCCGTTGCTTACCGTCAGATGTCGCTTCTGCTGCGCCGTCCTCCGGGCCGCGAAGCTTATCCGGGCGACGTCTTCTACCTTCACTCCCGTCTTCTGGAGCGCGCTGCAAAGCTCTCCGACGAAATGGGTGCTGGCTCTCTGACGGCTCTGCCTGTCATCGAAACCCAGGGCAACGACGTTTCGGCCTTCATTCCGACCAACGTGATCTCGATCACCGACGGCCAGATCTTCCTTGAAACTGACCTGTTCTACCAGGGTATCCGTCCGGCCGTTAACGTCGGCCTGTCGGTTTCGCGCGTTGGCTCTGCCGCCCAGATCAAGGCGATGAAGCAGGTCGCCGGTTCGATCAAGGGTGAACTTGCCCAGTATCGCGAAATGGCCGCCTTCGCCCAGTTCGGCTCGGACCTTGACGCTTCCACGCAGCGCCTGCTTAACCGCGGTGCCCGCCTGACCGAGCTTCTGAAGCAGCCGCAGTTCTCTCCGCTCAAGACGGAAGAGCAGGTCGCGGTGATCTTCGCCGGTGTCAACGGTTATCTCGACAAGATCCCGGTCGCGCAGGTCGGCAAGTTCGAGCAGGGTCTGCTCTCCTACCTCCGCTCGGAAGGCAAGGCGATCCTCGACACCATCCGCACGGAAAAGGCAATCAGCGACGATACCAAGAGCAAGCTCAAGGGCGCTCTTGATAGCTTCGCGAAGTCTTTCTCGTAATTAGGGCTCTTTTACTCGGACGGATAACGGATGCCTTCACTAAAGGATCTGAAAAACCGCATTGCCTCCGTAAAGGCGACGCAGAAGATTACCAAGGCGATGAAAATGGTCGCCGCGGCGAAGCTTCGGCGCGCCCAGGAAGCTGCGGAGGCCGCCCGGCCTTATTCGCAGCGCATGGGCGCCGTTCTTGCCAACATCGCCAAGGCGGTCGAGGCGGACGTCGCTCCGGCGCTGATGACCGGCACCGGCAAGGACAACGTGCATCTGCTCGTTGTCTGCACGGCTGAACGTGGTCTTTGCGGCGGTTTCAACTCGCAGATTTCCCGTTTTGCCCGCGATCAAGCCCGCAAGCTGATTTCCGAAGGCAAAACGGTCAAGATCATCACGGTCGGCAAGAAGGGTTACGACAGCCTTCGTCGCGAATTCGCAGCTAATATCATCGAGCGCATCGAACTGCGCGAAGTGAAGAAGGTCGGTTTCGAAAACGCCGACCAGATCGCCAAGAAGGTGATCTCCCTGTTCAATGCGGGTGAATTTGACGTCTGCACGCTGATCTACTCGGAATTCAAGTCCGTCATCAGCCAGATCCCGACCGGTCTGCAGCTTATTCCTGCCGCAGTCCCTGTTGTGGAAGAGGTTGAGGCAACGCAGAGCGCCGTCTACGAATATGAGCCTGATGCGGCTTCTATTCTGGAAGACCTTATTCCGCGCAACATTTCGGTTCAGGTTTTCCGGGCTCTGCTCGAAAACGTTGCCGGTGAAATGGGCGCCAAGATGAGCGCGATGGACAACGCAACGCGCAATGCCGGTGATATGATCAACAAGCTGACGCTTTCCTACAACCGTCAGCGTCAGGCTCAGATCACCAAGGAACTCATTGAAATCATTTCGGGCGCGGAAGCGCTCTGAGGTAAGGAAAGAGGGTAAGGATAATGGCTAAGGCAGCTACCCCCAAGAAAACCGCAGCGGTGAACGGCGCGGGCAAGGTTACCCAGGTTATCGGCGCTGTTGTCGACGTGGCGTTCGAAGGCGAACTGCCTCCGATCCTCAACGCGCTCGAAACCGATAACAACGGCAACCGCCTGGTTCTGGAAGTCGCTCAGCATCTCGGCGAAAACGTCGTACGCACGATCGCAATGGACTCGACCGAAGGTCTCGTCCGTGGTCAGGTCGTCGCTGATACGGGCGCTCCGATCGAGGTTCCGGTAGGTCTGGAAACGCTCGGCCGCATCATGAACGTCATCGGTGAGCCGGTTGACGAAGCAGGTCCGATCGTAACGGCCAAGAAGCGCGCCATCCACCAGGACGCACCGTCTTACGTCGAGCAGTCGACTGAAGGCCAGATCCTCGTTACCGGCATCAAGGTCGTTGACCTTCTGGCTCCTTACGCCAAGGGCGGCAAGATCGGCCTGTTCGGCGGCGCTGGCGTTGGCAAGACGGTTCTCATCATGGAACTGATCAACAACGTCGCCAAGGCGCACGGTGGTTACTCGGTATTCGCCGGCGTGGGTGAGCGTACCCGCGAAGGTAACGACCTCTATCACGAAATGATCGAGTCGAACGTCAACAAGCTTGGCGGCGGCGAAGGTTCCAAGGCAGCTCTCGTTTACGGCCAGATGAATGAACCGCCGGGCGCCCGCGCTCGCGTCGCTCTGACCGGTCTGACGATCGCTGAGAACTTCCGCGACGAAGGCCAGGACGTTCTGTTCTTCGTGGACAACATCTTCCGCTTCACGCAGGCTGGTTCGGAAGTTTCGGCTCTTCTCGGCCGTATCCCTTCGGCTGTGGGCTATCAGCCAACGCTCGCAACCGACATGGGCCAGATGCAGGAACGCATCACCACCACGAACAAGGGTTCGATCACCTCGGTTCAGGCGATTTACGTTCCCGCCGACGACTTGACCGACCCTGCGCCGGCCACTTCGTTCGCGCACCTTGACGCAACGACGGTTCTGTCGCGTTCGATCGCAGAAAAGGGTATTTACCCGGCTGTTGACCCGCTCGACTCCACCTCGCGCATGCTCGACCCGATGATCGTCGGTGAAGAACACTACGAGGTTGCCCGTAAGGTTCAGTCGACCCTGCAGCGCTACAAGTCCCTTCAGGACATCATCGCCATCCTCGGCATGGACGAACTGTCGGAAGAAGACAAGCTGACGGTTGCCCGCGCCCGCAAGATCGAGCGCTTCCTGTCGCAGCCGTTCTTCGTTGCCGAAGTCTTCACCGGTTCTCCGGGCAAGCTCGTCGCACTCGAAGACACGATCAAGGGCTTCAAGGGCCTGGTCAACGGCGAATACGACAGCCTGCCGGAAGCAGCTTTCTACATGGTCGGTTCGATGGAAGAAGCCATCGAAAAGGCAAAGAAGCTGACTGCTGAAGCTGCCTGATTATGAATTGGCGGGCGCGTGGTTCGACCACGCGCCTTGCACACGATGACGGTGAAACCGGAACGGCTTTGCCGGCGTTTTAATAAACAAGTCCGTGACGCCCGCGTAATTGAAAAGAAGTGAATAGCCATGGCTGACAGTTTCAAATTCGATCTCGTTTCCCCGGAACGTCTGCTCGTTTCCGAAACGGTTACGGAAGTCGTCATTCCGGCTACGCTGGGTGAGATGACGGTTCTGGCCAATCACGCGCCCACCATGACGACGATCAAGCCGGGCCTGGTGACGGTGAAATTCGCCTCTGGCGAAACCCATAAATACGTCGTTTTCGGTGGTTTTGCCGATATTCTTCCGACAGGTTGCACGCTTCTCGCCGAATCCGCTGTTTCGGCTGACGATATGTCCCCTGACACGCTGCAGAAGCGCATCGATTTGGCCAAGGCCGAAATCCAGGAAGGCAATCATCACCACGAACATCTGACCAAGCTTGAAAAGCATCTCTACGAACTGACGAACCTGCATGAGGTTCTCGTCGCCGCTTGAAAGCACCGGGCGGGTTCGAAAGAATGACTGTCCACACAATATCCAAAACAAAAAAGCGGCCGTTTCGGTCGCTTTTTTGTTTTTGGCCACTGCCTGTTTTCTTAAGCAGGCAGAAAATCTGAGTTCTCGTTCCAGTAAAGCGTCTCGGTCTGCTCATTACGTTTGCGGAAATCGATTCCGAATTTCAGGGCGATAGGCTAGACATGAGGGTGAGAAGTAGCATCGCTGTTGTCGATCGAGAGCAGACGAGAAGTCATGTTTCTTGTCATGGAGGGATGATCGCCGTGTCGATAGAAGCCAGTTATCGAAGGGTCGCAAGATCCGCGCTGCGACAGGGCGCCCTCAGAACGGGTGAGCGCGCCGTGCCGGAGGAGGTGCCGGTTGCCTTTTCTTACGGCGGCAGCACCCATGCCGTGATGATGGCTAGTCCCGCTGATCTTGTCGATTTCGCCGTCGGCTTCAGCCTGACAGAGGGCATCATATCGGCACGCAGCGAAATCCGGGCGATAGAGGTCATTGAAGCCGGGCAGGGCTATGATGTCCAGGTGGATCTGATGGATGCCAAGGCTGATGCCCTGCGGGCGAGACGGCGGCATGTGGCAGGTCCGGTTGGTTGCGGTCTGTGCGGGATCGAATCCATAGAACAGGCGGTTCGCGTGGTCCCCGATCTCAGCGGCGTGAGAATGTCGATCCACGGTGATGACATCGTTGCCGCGGTGAAAGCACTGAGCGACGCACAAAGCCTCAACCGCGAAACGAGGGCCGTTCACGGTGCGGGTTTTTATAGTCCGCAAGATGGTTTGCTTGCGGTGCGCGAAGATGTCGGTCGCCACAATGCGCTCGACAAGTTAGCCGGTGCTGTCGTGAATGCCGGTATTTCCGCCAAGACAGGCATTGTTGCCGTCACCAGTCGCCTGTCCGTGGAGATGGTTCAGAAGACAGCGATCCTTGGTAGTCCGGTTATGGCAGCAATTTCGGCTCCTACCGCGCTTGCCATCGAAACCGCCGAGAGTGCGGGCATCACGCTTGTTGCGCTGGTGCGGGGTGAAGACTTCGAAATCTTCACCCGTGCGGACCGCGTCATTTTATAATGCCAGTTGCCGGCCGGCATTGGCATCCGGGCTTCGAAGCATACTAAAACTCCGCCCATTCGGGCGCAGCATTTCCGTGAGACCTTGCCGTTGTGTATCGCGGCTGTGGTGCTGTCAGCCTCGTTATTGCAGCGGGTCTTTTATTGATCGGCTGGGCGGATGATACCTGTCCTTCGCGCGATATTCTGAACTGCCGCAGCAATTCGTGCAGGTTGTCCGCTTCATTGGCGAGGCCGTGGCTGGCGGCAGTGGTTTCTTCCACCATGGCGGCGTTTTTCTGGGTCGCCTGATCCATAACGTTGACGGCCTGGTTGATTTCTCTCAGACCGTTGGCCTGTTCGCGCGAGGCCTCGACGATGGCCGAGACGTTGGCATCGATTTCGCCCATTTGCGATTGAATATCCCGCAGCGCACCGCCGGTTTTGCCAACCAGATCGACGCCATTGGCGACCTGTTCGCGGGAGGTGTTGATGAGGGACTTGATTTCCTTGGCAGCAACGGCGGATCGTTGCGCGAGTTCCCGCACCTCTTGGGCGACCACCGCGAAACCCTTGCCCGCTTCACCGGCACGAGCAGCTTCCACGCCCGCATTCAGCGCCAGTAGATTGGTCTGGAATGCGATGTCGTCAATGACGCCGATGATGTTGGTGATTTCACCGGAGGAGCGCGAAATCGCGTCCATGGCGGAAATTGCCTGCTGAACGACTTCACCGGAATGTTCGGCATGTTCTCTCGTGCGCAACACCAGTTTCCCGGCCTCGCCGGCGCGCTGGCTGGCATCGGTCACGGTGGTGGTAATTTGCTCCAGCGCCGCTGCGGTTTCTTCCAGCGAGGCGGCCTGCTGTTCGGTTCGCTGCGAGAGTTGATCGGCGGCTATGCGGATTTCACCCGAGCCGGATGCGATTGTCGAGGCATTGTGAGCGATCGTCTGCATGGTGGACTGAAGTTTGCCGACCACGTCGTTGAAGTCCTGGCGCAATTTCTCCATGCTGGGCACGAAGCTGCTATCGAGGCGCTGCACCAGGTCACCCTCGGCCAGTGCCTGCAAGGCATCGGCGAGAAGGGTGATGGCGCTCATACGCGGCGTCACGTCGGTTGCGAATTTCACAACCTTCACGACTTTGCCCGTCTCATCCAATACCGGGTTGTAAGCGGCCTGGATCCATATCTCCTTGCCATTCTTTCCATAGCGAACAAATTCGTCCGAGATGAATTCTCCGGATGCCAGCCGCGGCCAGAAATTGGCATAGGCTGGCGATGCTGCATAGGCCGGATCGCAGAACATACGGTGGTGCCGGCCTTCGATTTCCTTGAGGTCGTAGCTGACAGTGGCGCAGAAATTCGGATTGGCGGTAATGATCGTGCCATCCGGCAAAAATTCGATGGTGGCCTGGGAGCGTGAAAGCGCTTCGAGTTTGCCAGCATCTTCTAAAGCCTTGATCTTCTTGGCTGTGATGTCGGTCGCTATCTTGACAACCTTATAGGGTTTGCCTGACCTGAAGACGGGGTTGTAGGAGGCCTCGATCCATATGGTCGATCCATCCTTGCGTATGCGGCGATATTCCTTGCCCTGAAATTCGCCGCGCGCAAGAGATTCCCAGAATTCCTGGTATGCGTGCGATGCGACAAATTCCCGGTCGCAGAAGATACGATGATGCTTGCCGACGATCTCTGCGAGATCATAGCCCAGCGTCACACAGAAATTGCTGTTTGCCGTAAGAATATTGCCTTTAAGATCGAATTCTATGACTGCCTGCGATCTGGATATCGCATCGAGCATATTTCGATTGTCTGCGCTTTTCCCTAACCCCAGCATTAACGTCCCCCAAATAGCGGCCTCGGCGCGCGCTGCCGCACAGGAGGTGTGGTCGGCGCCGTATCATGTTGAACAACGAACAGGTTCTGCCGCCAAAGGCAGCAATGCAGGCACTTGCGACTTGTCAGCCTCGGTCAGGTATCGGAACCCGCGTGATGTGATGTAGGCGCGATACTGTTCGTCGGCTTTTAATATTAGATATCTATAATATTAAAATGTTCTTATTTAATAAAAGAGATGGTCATGAAAACAAAAACCGCCGGGCAGGTGCTCCGGCGGTTTGGTTCAATGGTCAATAGTCTCGTATTTGAGCCTTTGTTCTTAGGTTGCCTAAGAACGCGAACTGGCCGTCATGCAAAGGAATTGCAACGATCAGGCGGCGAGATCTTCCGCTTCGGTTCCCTTGAACATCTTTGCAAGGTTCAGGAAGCAGATCATGCCATGTTCGTTGGCAATGATGCCTTCGGAGTAGGACTTGTCGAAAGAGGCCGAGATTTCCGGAACCGGCTGGACCTGATTTGCCGGGATCGTCAGAATGTCCGAAACGCGATCGACGAGCATGCCGATGACCATGTTGTGCACTTCGGCCACCACGATGGCGCTTCTTTCATTTGCGACGGTGCTTTTCATTCCGAGTTTGTGTGCGAGATCGATGATCGGAATAACCGAACCGCGCAGGTTCATGACGCCGATGACGTCTTTCGGCGCGTGGGGAATGGGCGTTGAAGGCGCCCAGCCGCGAATTTCGCGGATAGTCGTCGTCTTCACGCAGAATTCCTGATCATGCAGGCGGAATGCGATGATTTCGAGCGTCTCGCCGCCAAAGTTGGTAGAGTTTATCATTGCCATCAGAATTCTTCCCAATGCTCGCTGTGGAGGCCAGCGCAAGTGCACCGACACTTGCATATGCGAATTTGGCGTTCTGCCTGGTGCCTGAACAGCCGGAAACAATATTTTCCGCCTTCAATGGAAGATTCGTAGCATGAGATGGTTTCGCAAACCTAAATGCGAAGACTTCAATATTCTTTCTCGTAAAATATACCGGCTGCACCTTCGCCATTACCGCCCGCTTCACCGCGCAGCTTCACGCCGCGCCCGACATCGAGGTTGATGATGGCCTTTGCGCCGGAATCGCCGCTTTGCTGCAGTTCGAGATAGGTTCGCTCGTTGAGATATTTGCCGGCGGAAACGCGGGCCTGGCCTTCCGAATCCGTCGAGATGTCGAGATCGTCGACACCGAGATTGCTTCGCAGCTTGTCGAACAACGAGGTGGAGCGCCCACCGGCAAGCTGGGCTGCCGCATCCGCCAGCCGCGCGATCTGCAAGGCCGAGAGCTTGGACATGGATTGGCCGAAGATCAGCTGTGCCATAACCTCATCCTGCGGCAGAGCCGGGGTTGAGGAGAAGGCGAATGTCGGGTCGTTGGCATTGCCGGAAACCGCAACGGTGATGGTGGCGGAACCAGCGGTGGACTGCGCCTCCATATCCAGAACCGGCACGAGGCCGCCGCCGAAGGTTATCTTGCCCGTATTGAAATCGAGACGGCGGGTGAGAATTTCGAGCCGTCCACGGCGCATTTCAAAACCGCCGGAGATGACGGGAATAGCTGCCGTACCGCGAATGGTCAGATTGCCGGTCAGTTCTGCGTCGATGCCGCGTCCGCGCACGAAGATGCCGCTCGGTGCGTTTACCTGAAGATCAAGATTGATAGTGGATGAACTGCCACTGCCACCCTGATCGTTACCGAGTGCCTTTACCTGCGCCCGCACCTGCGGCGGGGCGTTCTTGTGCTTGACGTCGATTTCCGTCAGCGAGGCTGGAAGTTTCTCCGGGATGGTGATGGCGCTTCTGTCCAGCGTCAGCTTGCCGCCAAGCACGGGCGAATTCAGAAGCGGACCCTTCAGCGTCAGCGTGCCGCTCACGATGGTCGTCACCAGCGTGCCATCATTGTAACCGGCGCGGTCCAACGTGATCGTGATGTCGGCTGGAAAGCCCGAACCGCCCGTTATACCGACGCTACCCGTTCCCGAGATCGTTCCGCCGCCAGCAAGCTTTCCCGTCAGCCGGGAGATGATGGCGCGATCACGATCGAAGGTGACCGTTGCAGCCAGCCCGTTGACCGTGAGGTTACGGCGCACATCGGTCAGTCGTGTACCATCGGTGGTGATGCTGCCGGTAACGACAGGCGCGGAAGCGCTGCCGGAAATCTTCACATCGATGGCGGCGGTGCCGTCCACATCGAGGCCCTGTGCTGCGGTTTGTGCGGCAACGGCGGAGAAGGGCAACCTCCCAGAAAAGGCCATGGAAAGCGGACGGTTACCGGCAATGCCGAGAGAGCCGCCGCCCGAAAGCGACATGCCGCCCTGACCGGTTACATTCGTATCGATCTGCAGGGTGCCGCCGGCGAAACGGCCGTTTGCCTTGATGCCGAGCGCTGCAAGCCCTGCCGCACGCGTCTGGGCAACCTCGGCATTCGTCCAGTTCAGATTATAATCGACCGCCGGGTCTGAAGCCGTGCCCTTGGCGCTGACTGTCCCGGATATACTCCCCGCCGCATCCAGCCCGGTGGCGAAGGCATTTGCGAGGTTCGCGGGAAGCGAGCGGATATTGGCGTTGATGTCGAGTGTCGAACCCGCCGTGCCGTTTACCTCGACGCGCCCGTCGCCGGTGATGATAGTCAGACCGGAGATGCGGGCCGTGCCGTTTTCGATCGCAATTGTACTCGGCTTTTCAAGCCGTACGGCAACGCCCTTGGGGGCGGCCGAGAAGGCATCGAGCCGCACGGTCATCGGCGATCCTGCGGTATTGGCACTGCCCTTTACCACGAGCGGCGCATTGTCGTAGCGTCCGTTGACATCGAAGTTGGTGGTCGTGCCGGAATGGCCAATGGTTGCATTCAGCGCCGAAATCGCCGCGGTGCCAGCATTGACGCTGTCGGCGCTGACCTTGCCGTTGATGGCGAGCGCCTGAAGGTCATCAATGGAGATATCGGCAGCGAGCTTCGAAATAACCGTTGTGCCCTGGCGGATAATGCCGCCATTCGCCTTTATCGTCGCGGCAATCCGGCCGTTATCGTTACTGAGTACGATGTCGCCGGCAATATCGCCATCTGCCTGTTGCGCGGCAAGTGCCGCCAGCAGGGCCAAGTCCGGGAAATTGAACGAAAGATTGCCAGATGGCAGGAATTGTTGCGAGAATTGCAGCTTCCCGTTCAAGATGTTGCGACCCACTGCCACATGAAGCTCGGGTATTGCCGTGCCGTTTTCTGTCTGCACCACATTGGCGTTGGCGTCGATCTTCTGCCGGTCGAGGCTGCCGCTGGCGGTCAGTTTTGCCTGCGGTGCGGCCGGATCGGCCTTGCCTGCGGCATTGACCTTCAGGGCTTCAAGCTTCCGTCCGGCAAGAGTGGCACTTTCGGAGCTTAAGGTGACATTGAAGTCGGGCGCGGCAAGCGCGCCGCTGGCTTCAATTGCAAAATCGGCAACGCCCTTTGCCTGTGGCGTCAGTTTTTCGAGAGCGGGAAACTTGCCCGTCAGATTGGCGCTCAACGCGTCGTCTTCAAGACTGACATCACCTGTCGCTTCAATTGTTCCGGATTTGACCACGAGGTTTTGAACGCTTGTGCGCCCGCCAATGATCAGGTCGATATCGCCCTGCAAAGCTATGGTGGTATCGAATTTTTCCGCCAGCGCTGGCGGCAGGGTGGCGGGCAACGCGAAGAGCTGCACGCTGGATGTCAGGCGATTGTTGGCGAGGTCGAAACTGCCGTTCAGCGTTCCGCCGACACTGGCGCTCTCCAGCGTCGCGCCGTCAAAGCCGATGGTCGACGAGGTGAGGCTGACCGGCGCCTTGATGGTGACCGGCGCACGCACCAGCCGGTCGATATCCGGGCTGACGAATGACGATTGTGCCACGGAGAGAATGGTGTCGATGGTGCCGCTGCGATCGGCAATGTTGAGATTGCCGCTCCTGGCCGTCAGCTTGACATCATCAAGCCTACCCTGTGGCAGGGAAAGGCTGCGCAACGATGCCGTGGTGTTGAGATGAGCGGCGTCAGCGTTGCCTTTCAGGGAAAGATCAATGCCATTGATGAGGGCCTGGATCTCGCCATTGTTCAGCGGCCAGCGGAAATCCACTGGCCCGGCGGTGCCGATGAGATTGGCACTAAGATCGTTCTGGCCGTTCGGATCCACGGTGCCCGAGGCCGTCAGCAGCAATGTACCGGTTTCCAGCGTGCTGCTGCCGATTTCGATGCGCCCCTGTGGTGAGAGCGTGGCGTTTGCATCAAGTTTCGTCTCGCCGGCAAAAAGCTGCCGGAAAGCGGGGGGCAGAAGCAGATCGGGCTGGCCGCCGCCTGCGACCTCGATACGCCGCGTGCCGTCGTCTCCAAGTAGATGGTGGCCGGTGACGTTGAGCACGGGGTTGCCGGCGACGTTGCCGCGCAGAGTGCCGGTCCAGTCAGAAAGCGGACCTTCACCGTTCACATCGATCGCCACGGCGGGTGTGCCCGGAAGCGAGAGCAGCGTGGCCAGAAGCCCGCCCTCGGGCTCCTTCATCTCCGCTTTCAACTTCAAGACATTTTCATTCGGCAGAAACGCGATGTCCGCATTGATGGCAGCGTCCGGCGTGCTCTGCCGGTGGGCGGTGAGCGATAGCCTGATATCGTCCTGCGCGGCCTTGAGATTGCCCTCGGCGGTCAGCTCGAAGTCGCGGCCAAGAAGGGATTGTCCGAGGCTAATATCGGGGAAATCGAAACTGTCGATGTCGATTTCAATCGGCAGGGACGAACTGCCGGAGCTTTTGGTCGATGTTTGCTCAGCGGGAAGCGGTTTGCGATCGACATCAATCGATCCGGCCGACACCCGGTCGGCGTGGAAGGTTCCGGCAAGAAGCGAGAGCGGCGACCAGTCAACGGCGATCTGGTTCACGCGGGCGTAAGGTCCCTGCCGATCCGAAAGGGTGACATTATCGAGCCACAGGCGACCGGTCAAAAGACCGCTGGGTGGAGAGATTTCGATTGTCTGGTCGGGCGTGGAAACGAGCGATGAAATCTGCTTTGCGGCAATTCTTGCACCCATCGGGGTAAGACCGACGAACAGAACCGCAAGCAACACCAGCACCACGCCGCAAAGAGCAGCGTAGCCCAGCCATTTCAGCAATCGAATCAACGTTGTCATCAAGCGTAATCTACACTTTGTTGCTAGGGTGTTCGATGGCGGCGTTTAAAAAGACTGGCCGATGCCAGCATAAATGCCGAAATTGTTGCCACCATCATATTTTTCAAGCGGCATGGCGACATCAAGACGCAAAGGCCCAAAGGGCGTTGCGTAACGCAAACCAATACCGGCGCCAGCCCGGATATCGGAGAAATCAGGGGTCACGCTGTCGGATACCACACCCGCATCGATGAAGGGCACGATTCCGATCGTATCGGTGACCTTGATACGGGCTTCGATGGAGCCAACCACGTAAGAGCGGCCGCCAGTTGCATCACCGGCTGCATTATAGGGCGATATTTCCTGGTAGCTATAGCCGCGGACGGATCCACCGCCGCCGGCATAAAAGCGCCTTGTGGTCGGTATGTCCTGCAGATTGCTGCCGCCGACGAGCACGCCGCCGGAAAGCTTTCCGGCCATGATCAAGCGATCTTCGGCGCCGAGTCCCTTATAACCCGAAATAGAGCCTTCAAAGGAGGAAAAGAAAGTGCCGTTCAGCGCTTCGTAGCTGGGCTTGGCGGCCACCGATGCACGAAAGCCTTCAGTGGGGTTGAGCTTGTCGTCGCGCGTATCGCGAACGAATTCCAGCGGTATGGAGGTGGTCAGATATTTGTTCTTGCCGAATGCGTCTTCGGTATCTGCCCACTGCACCTCGAGACCGGCGGCTGCGGTATCGGTGTCGTTCAGCTCATAACTGAAACCGGCGGCTCCAGTTATGGTCTTGGCCTCATAGGTATCGGGATGTTCGGTCTTGGCGATCAGGCTGGTCTTGAATGTGGTGCGCGGGTTGAACATGCCGGGCTTTGTGAAGGTGATGCCCGCCGAATAGTCCATGCCTTCAACGCTCGATGCTTCGGCGATGCGTGAAACCGAACCCTCGATCCGCAGCGATTCCGCCTGCCCGAACAGGTTCCTGTGGCCCCAATACCCCTGGAGGCCAATGCCTTCCGTGGTGGAATATTGTGCGCCGACGCCGAAATAACGGTGCTTGCCCTCTGACACCTCGATGGTGAGCGGAATGGAGCCATCGCGCGACAGCGTTCCTGCTTCCTTGATTGTCAGGCTGGAAAAGACGCCGAGCTGGCGTAGCCGGTCTGCGGCCTTGCGCAGTTTTTCCGGCGAGTAGGGTTCGCCGCCATTGAGGCGCGAATAACGGCGGATGAAGTCGCCGTCGACGGTTTTTTCGCCGGTGACGGTAACCGCGCCGAGGGGTGCCACGGGGCCACCTTCGGCAGCCATGGTAATATCGACCGTGTTCGTCGCGTGGTTTGCGACGGCCTCGCGTTTCGTCAGCTTCGCAAGCGGGCGGCCTTCGGCTTTCAGATCATCGATCAGCTTGTTGCCGGCGCGGATGATTGCCAGAGATCCGGCATCGCCGCCGGTGACGAGACCGTATTCTTCAAGGTTGCGGCCCGTCACATCGCCCTCGAGCCTGATATTGCCGAGCGTGAAGACCGGGCCGGGGGTGACGGTTATGACCACGGGCACCGGAGCGGAGTGATCGAACACCGGATTGGGTGGCAGATCGTCCACATCCTTGCCGGCGACCGTGACCTTGACGATGCCGCCATATCGGGCGTTTTCGTAAAGCGCTGCGATCAGCCTGTCCCTGTCATCACGCGCCTTGATCAGAAGGCCGAGATCGCCGGAGGCCGGTTTGTCCTTGTCGGCCAGAAGAAGCGAGCTGTTTTCCAGGCTGCCTTTGAGAGATTTGTCTGCATCGGCAGCATTCAGCGTCACGGCATATTTGACCGGATTTATAACTTCGATCTCCGGTTCTTCCGAACCCCAGAGACGCACGCCGAACAGCTTGAAAGCAAAAGCATCGCGAGTAAACGCCGGGTACAGGGCGAACGTAACGGCAACCGCAAGAGCGGTGCCAGCTTTCCGATACGCAATACCTGTCTTCGGGTTAGTCCGTGTTCTTCGCATAAGCTGCTTTATGGTTGAGCATTTATTATGGCTCTGACCCGTTTCCTGTCCGTTAACAGTGCAGTTTAATCATAAATAAACGGCGTTGAGGACCCTTCGGACTGTGTTTTGCCCGCCTTAACGCAAAAAGCCCCGGATGACCGGGGCTTCTGTGCAACGGTATCTCGTGCAGCTATTAACGGCAACGCGCCGTGTAACGCTGACCGTACTGGTCGCGATAATAGCAATAGCCCGGTTCGGATGCATTGCCGATCAACGCGCCGCCAACGCCACCGATCGCCGCGCCCACTGCCGCGCCACGAACGTTGCCCGTGATAGCGCCGCCCAGGACCGCACCGGAAACGGCACCGATCGAAGCACCCTTTTCAGTCTGCGTGCAGCTTGCAAGCGACAGGCCGACCAGCGCAAATATGATTGCCTTTTTCATGAAACTCTCTCCAACGTTACAATGAGCTCTTCGGCTCGGTAGGCGTCCCATATTTATCTGCGGCGACTGCTACCTCCGACCGCCACAGATAACTAACAATTCGATACCGTTTAGGGAAGCCTCCTCTTTCAGGCGTTCTTCCGCGCGTAAATCGATTGCGTCCCAAACAACGGCGCCGTTTGAAAAAGGTTCCAAATTTCCGGGTTTTTTGATGTGAATCAATTTTGTACTTTTCATCGGCGTCTATAAACGGTTTATTGGAATGGTTCAAAACAACGGCGAATTGACGCAGACGTGGTTAAAGCAGCTCGCAAGGGTTGACGGTCCCGGTGTCGAGGCAGAAAACGATCTGGTCAATTCTGGAGCATGGCATGGACTTCGAGGCATTTTTTACGACGGAACTGCAGAGCCTGCATTCTGAGGGACGCTATCGCGTTTTTGCGGATATCGAACGCCAGCAGGGCAATTTTCCCCGCGCGACACGGTACAACGCCAATGGCGAGCGCAAAGACGTAACCGTCTGGTGTTCCAACGATTATCTGGGCATGGGCCAGAGCCCCAAAGTCATCGAAGCCATGAAAGCCGCCATCGATCACTGTGGCGCGGGTGCGGGAGGCACCCGCAACATTTCTGGGACCAACCATCATCACGTCCTGCTGGAACAGGAACTTGCCGATCTGCACGGCAAGGAATCGGCGCTGATCTTCACGTCGGGTTACGTTTCCAACTGGGCGACACTCGGCACACTTGGCCAGAAAATTCCGGGCCTCATCATTTTCTCCGATGCGCTCAACCATGCCTCGATGATCGAAGGCATCCGTTACGGCCGTTGCGAGCGGGTGATCTGGAAACACAATGATCTCGAAGATCTCGAGGCAAAGCTCAAGGCAGCCGATCCAAGCGCGCCGAAGCTCATCGCCTTTGAATCCGTCTATTCGATGGATGGCGATATCGCCCCGATCAAGGAAATCTGCGATCTTGCCGATCGTTATGGCGCCATGACCTATCTCGACGAAGTCCATGCCGTTGGCATGTACGGACCGCGCGGCGGCGGCATTGCCGAGCGCGAAGGCCTGATGGATCGCCTGACGATCATCGAGGGAACGCTCGGCAAGGCTTTCGGCGTGATGGGCGGTTATATTGCCGGGTCCACGGCGGTCTGTGATTTTATCCGTTCTTTCGCCTCCGGTTTCATCTTCACGACGGCCCTGCCGCCGTCGCTCGCTGCCGGCGCAATCGCCTCGATCCAGCATCTGAAGGCAAGCCCCTTTGAGCGCGCCCGCCATCAGGACCGGGTGCGCAAGCTGCGGGGGCTTCTGGATGCACGCGGCATTCCACATATGGACAATCCCAGCCATATCGTACCGGTCATGGTGGGCGATGCCGCCAAGTGCAAATGGATTTCGGATATCCTGCTCGACAATCACGGCGTCTATGTGCAGCCGATCAACTACCCGACCGTGCCGCGCAAGACCGAGCGCCTGCGCATCACACCGACACCGCTGCACACCGATGCCGACATCGAACAGTTGGTGGGCGCGTTGCACCAGCTCTGGTCGCATTGTGCGCTGGCGCGTGCCGTGGCTTAAGGCCGCAGTTCAAACAAGAGAAAATCTGGCCGCGTTTACGCGGCCTTTTCTTTGCTGGCGATCAGTTCCCGCGCGTGATTGCGGGCTTCCCCGTCCGCCGAAAATACGTCTTCAATGCTGTTGGCTGATCGGCCGTCATGCATGCGGTCCATGACCGTTTCGACGATTTCGGCCATATCGAGAAAACCGATGCCGCCTTCGACGAAGGCGTGAAAGGCGGTTTCTTCGGCGGCATTCAGGGCCGCGCCCTGCAAGCCTCCGCGCTCCAGCGCCGTGCGCGCCAGTCGGAGTGCTGGAAACCGGGTTTCATCAGGCGCTTCGAAATCGAGCCGCGCCAGTTTGGCAAAATCCAGGCGCTCGACATTGAGATTGCCGCGCTCAGGGTAGGTGAGGGCATAAGAGATGGCGGTGCGCATATCGGGCGAGCCGAGCTGGGCGATATAGGAGCCATCCGTATAACCCACCATCGAATGTATGATCGACTGCGGATGAACGATCACCTCCACCTGCTCGGGCTTGAGATCGAAGAGATATTTCGCCTCGATCATTTCCAGCCCCTTATTGAACATGGAGGCGCTGCCGATCGATACCTTCAACCCCATCGACCAGTTGGGATGTGCGCGGGCGATATCTGCCGTGACATTGGCCATCTGCTCACGCGACCAGGTGCGGAACGGTCCGCCGGACGCGGTGAGTACGATGCGCTCCACGGCCTGTTTGTGATCGCCCGTCAGGCACTGGAAGATCGCGCTGTGTTCGCTATCGACCGGGATCAACCTGCCGCCGCCCTGTTTGACCGTGCGCAGGAAAACGTCGCCTGCTGAAACGAGGCATTCCTTGTTGGCAAGCGCTATGTCTGCGCCGCGCCGTGCGGCTGTCAATGTCGGGGCAAGACCAGGTGTTCCGGCAATCGCTGCCATTACCCAGCCGGCCTCCATCGAGGCCGCTTCTTCGAGGCCGGATTTTCCCGCCGCAACCTCAATGCCGGTGCCGGCAAGGGCCGCTTTCAGCGCTTCGTATTTGCCATCCTCGGCGGTTACCGCAAGCTGCGCGCCGAATTCACGCGCCTGTTGCGCCAGAAGATCGATGTTTCCGGCGCCGGTGAGCGCCAAAACCTCGAATTGTCTGCGACCACCCAGCTGACGGACGACATCCAGTGTGTTCGTACCGATCGAACCCGTCGAACCCAATATCGTCAGCCTGCGTGGCATTTCACTGGTATCTGTCATCTTCCGTCCGTCGGTCGTTTCCGGTTGCCCGAAACCGATGCATAGTTTCTGGCGACATGCACTAGCCTCTACTCGTGAAAACCCGTCATAACAAGGACACAGCCGGGCTATTGTTTTTGCGGATGGCAAAGCCATATGCAAGAAAAACGATGAGAGAATATTGATGCGACGTTTTCTGGTTTCCAGCGGTTGGATTTTTGCGGCAAGCCTTGTGCTGGTTCTGGTCTTTATTCCTTTCGACCCACGCCTTTCGGAACATGCTCAAGCCCTGCCGGGAAGGATAGTTTCCTTCAATCGCTCCATTACCGATTTCGGTACTTTCAGCTGGATGCTTTATTCCACCGGCGCTCTTGCCATCCTCGCCTATGTCGGCGCGCGGGTCCTGCAGGCGCGGACCTACGCCGGGCGGCTGAGAACGGCATGGCGGCTTCTCGCTTACTTCTTCCTGACGATCGGAACGGCGAGCATATTGGTCCACACGCTGAAATTCCTGATCGGGCGGGCGCGGCCGGAGCTTTTTCTGGAAATGGGTGCCTATAGCCTCACGCCTTTTACCGGTGACAATCTTTATGAGAGCTTCCCGTCAGGCCATTCGACGGCTGCCGGAGCGTTTTTCGGTGTTTTCGCCATGCTGATGCCGCGCTTCCGCTGGGCGTTCCTGCTGCTTGCGCTTGTCATTGGTGTTTCACGCGTCATCGTCGGCGCGCATTATCCAAGCGATGTGGCCGCCGGACTGTTGCTTGGCATGTGGACGGCCATGGCCTTCGCCTTTATCTTTGCCCGGTCCGAAATGCTTTTCCGTTTCGATGCACATGGTTGGCCACAGCCGAAAAATGCAAACCTGCCGCCGGCGGATGCACGATAGAGACGTTTAACGGACAGGGGGGCGGTGATGGAAGAAGCGAAAGTCGTGCCGAAGAATGACGGCAGGGCCGTTCAGCACATCCGCACGTCCGTTGTCGTGGCCGGTGGCGGGCCGGCCGGCCTGATGCTTGGCCTTTTGCTTGCCCGCAGCGGTATAGACGTAACGGTTGTCGAGAAACATGGAGATTTTCTGCGCGATTTTCGCGGCGACACCATTCACCCCTCCACGCTTGAACTGATGGAGCAGCTGGGTTTCGCCGAGGAGTTCCTGAGCTTCCCGCATACGCGTGCGCCACGGCTGAACGCAGTCATCGGCGGCGAGCGTATCACGATCGCAGATTTTTCGCGGCTGCCGGTCCATCATCGTTTCATTGCCTTCATGCCGCAATGGGATTTTCTCAATTTTATCGTCGGCAAGGCCGGGCAATATGAGAATTTCCGGCTGCTGATGAATGCGCCGGTAACCGGCCTGATCGAGAGCGACGGGCGTGTTGGTGGCCTCATGGTCAATACGCCGGAAGGCCCAATCGAGATCGCCGCTGATCTGGTGGTGGGCGCGGATGGCCGCAACTCCATCGTCCGCGAGGCGGCGGGACTTGAAGTACAGCACTTCGGCATCCCGACCGAGGTGCTTTGGATGCGCCTTTCGAGACAGCCGGGTGATCCGGCCGACACCATGGGCCATGCGGGTTCGCGGCAGGGTTTCGTGATGATCAACCGCGGTGACTACTGGCAATGCGGGTACGTGGTGCGCAAGGGCTTTTTCGCTGACATGAAGATTGAGGGACTTGAAGCCTTCAGGAACCGGGTTGCGGAAATCTGCCCTTTCCCGCGCGAGAGGCTCGACGAAATTACGAGCTGGGATGACGTGCATCTGCTCACCGTCCGTATCGATCGGTTGAAGCGCTGGTGGAAGCCCGGCCTGATCTGCATCGGCGATGCGGCCCATGCCATGTCGCCCGTCGGCGGTGTCGGCATCAATCTTGCCATTCAGGATGCGGTTGCTGCGGCCAATGTTCTGGTGCCGGTATTCACATCCGGCCGGACCATTGCCGATGATGACCTCGCCGCCATAGAGAAACGGCGATCCTTTCCAACCAAGGCCACGCAATTCTTGCAGCGGATGATGCGTGTCGGTCGCAAGAAAGAGCAGACGGAAACGGCGGAAAAGCCGAAAGGCCCACCCGCCATCGTGCGGGCGATCATGCGGTTTCCACTTTTTGCCCATCTGACCGGCAGGCTGGTGGGGTTGGGCTTTCGTCGGGAAAAGATCGAGACGGTGTGACGCGGCTTAAACCGCGTTCACGATTTCCTTCGCATATTTCAGCCCGATAACGGCGGAACCAATCAGCCCCGGCTCGATCCGGCAAATGGCAGGCACGACGAGCGGCCTGTCGAAGCGCCTGAGAATGCGGCCCCTGACGGCTTCGTCCAGAGCTGTCACGAGTTCCCTTGAATTCGAAAGCCCGCCGCCGACGGGCACGATGGTTGCGCCGGTGACATTGATCACCATCGCCAGCGGCGAGGCGAGAATATCAATGAGTACATCGATGGTTCTTGCGGCTTGCGCATCGCCTGCCTGCCAGGCGGCAATAATATCCTCACTGGTCATATCCTGCCCGTGAAGATGCAGATGCAGCTTTTCCATGCCGCGCGCGCTGCCGATCGCGTCGACACAGCCGGTAAGGCCGCAACCGCATTCGAATCGCGGCAGCGATACCGGTGGATTGCCGGCCAATGTCGCGGCCACTGGCCCATGTCCCCACTCGCCAGCGAAGCCGCCGTCGCTGTTGATGAGCTTGCCGTCAATCACCAGCCCGCCGCCGACACCTGTTCCAAGGATAACGCCGAAGACGACGCGATGTCCTTGTCCGGAGCCGATTTCCGATTCGGCGATCACGAAACAATCCGCATCGTTCGAAACGATAACGGGAAGGTTCAGGGCTTTTTCCAGATCGTCTTTTAACGTTCTGCGGTGAATGCTGGGAATATTGGCGACTGTCGCCTTTCCCGTATCAAGATCGATGACGCCTGCGATCGACAGTGATACGCAGTCGGGTGTGCCGCCGCTGTTGTCGATGACGGATTTCAAGCCGGCAGCGAAGTCTTCGAAGCTGGTTTTGGGCGTTGGTATACGCGGTACGGGGCGAATATCGTCCGGGGCATGGGCAATCGCGCCCTTGATGGTCGTTCCGCCGATATCGAAACAAACGATCATGGTTCAGACTCCGGAACGTGTGGCATCGTAGATTTTTTCTCCGCCAATCCATGTTGAATGCATCTGGAGGTCTGGTGTCAGCATCACGAAATCAGCATCGAAACCGGCCAGGAGTTTTCCCTTGCCGGAGGCGCCGATTGCCTGCGCCGGATAGGCGGATGCCATTCGCAAAGCTTCTTCCAGCGGCATTTCCATCTTCTCACGCATGAAGCGGATGCAGGAGAGCATATCTATATCCGCTCCCGCCAGCGTGCCGTCGGCCAATGTTAGCCGTCCACCGTTGCGATAGACGCGCCGGCCGTTCAGTTCGAAACCGTCATCATCCGTGCCGATAGTGGACATGGCGTCGGTGACAAGGAAGATGCGGGCCGGGCCATTCTTGGCGCGCAGCGCAATGCCGATTGCGGCCGGATCGACATGGAATCCGTCGGCTATAAGCCCGCAATGCAACTTGCCGTTCGAAAGTGCGGCCCCGACCAGCCCCGGCTCGCGGTGGCCAAGCGGGCTCATGGCATTGAAGAGATGCGTTACCATGGATGCGCCTGCATCAGCATAGGCCGTCGCAACATCGAGACCGGTGTCGGTATGGCCGAGGCTGACGACGATGCCGGCGTCGCTGAGTGCTGCAACCTGCTCGACAGTAACATTTTCCGGCGCAATGGTTGTCAGCACGAAGGGGAGTTCCACCTTGCAGCCGGTTAGGACTGCGAGGTCGTCTGTCTCCATCTTGCGGATCAACGCCGGATCATGCGTGCCCTTGCGCGCGACGGAAAGATGCGGCCCCTCGAAATGCAGGCCGAGGAAACCGGGCACATGCTCCTTGCCCGCGGCAATCCCCGCCTGCGCCGCCCTGAAAGTCACGTCCGACCGGTCGGTGATGAGCGTAACCATCAAAGCCGTCGTGCCGAACTGGGCGTGGGCGGAGCAGATGCGGGCAATGCCAGCCACATCCGGCTGGTTGTTGAACATGACGCCGCCACCGCCATTGACCTGAAGGTCGATGAAGCCCGGCGCGATCAATAGTCCATCTGTATCGATCACTTCGGCGTCGGCAGGCACGCTGTCCAGGACAGCGGCAACGCGCCCTTCGCGGATCAGGAGCACCTTGTCATCATGCCATTCGGCGCCATCGAAAATGCGGGCGCCGACAAATGCCTTTATGCCGCTCATTGGGTCTCAGTCACCTTTTTCAATGCCACGGGAGCATCCGGGTTGAAGCCTCTTGCGCGCGACAATTGCTCGATGAAGCCGTAAAACGGTGCGATAAGCAGCAATGCATCGGTCAGGGGATGGTTGGTTTCCACGAATGGCAAGGGCTTGGCCGGGCTACCCTTGGCAGATGTGACGAAAACATTGGCGCCTTTATGGGCAAGGCTTGCGGCAATATCCGTAACGGAGGTCTCGGCGCGGTCGCGCGCGGCAAAGGCGATTACCGGAAATTTCGGTGCGACCAGCGAAACCGGGCCGTGCATGACTTCTGCTGACGAATAGGCTTCCGCGTGCAGCTCGCAGGTTTCCTTGCATTTCAGCGCGGCTTCCGCGGCAATCGCAAGGGCGGGGCCGCGGCCCAGCATATAAAGTGAATCCTCACCCTTTACAGCCTCGCCAATATGGCTCCAGTCAAGCGCGATCGCCTTGGCGAAATTCTGCGGCAGGGTGCTGACGGCCTTCGCGAGCAGGCTGTCTTCCGTCCATTCGGCAAGGATGGCCAGACCGGCGACAATGGAGTTGACGAAGGACTTGGTTGCGGCAACTGCCTTTTCCGGTCCCGCCTGGATGTCGATGGCGTGATTGGCTGCGTCTCCAAGGGGGGAGGGCAGGGTGTTCACGAGGGAGAAGGTAAGCGCTCCGCCCTTGCGGGCACTTTCCGCCAAAGCGACGATGTCAGGGCTTTTGCCCGATTGCGATACGGCGAAGGCTGCCGCCCGTTCCAGCCGCAGTTTCGTCTGGTAGATCGAGGCGAGCGAAGGGCCGAGCGAGGCGACTGGAAGCCCTGTCTGTAACTCGATCGCATATTTCAGGAAATGCGCGGCGTGATCGGACGATCCGCGGGCAATGGTGACGATAACGGCCGGGTCACGGGCTTTCAGCTTGTCTCCGGCCTGCCGGAAGTCGGCACTGGTATTGTCCAGCAGACGGGCGACGGCATCGGGAATCTCGTTGATTTCCTGGCGCATCAGGGTTGTCATCGTTTTCTGTCCTTGGTCGATGTGTTTCAGTCGGAGGTCATCGTCAGTTCGGCGACGAGGTCGTAGGCGTCGCTGCGATAAAGGGCGCGCGATATTTCCATGAGGCGGCCGCTTTCGAGATAGGCCATGCGCTGGACGGAAAGTGCAGCAGACCCGGGGGGAACTCCAAGCAGCATCGTTTCCTCATCCGTAAGGTTGCGCGCAGAGATGCGCTGGATGGCGCGGACGGGGCGAATATCGCTTTTCGCAAGCTCCTGATAAAGCGAGTTTTCCACCAGCTGTGGGTCCGGCAGAATATCGCCCGGCAGGCTCGTGACTTCGAGCGCGATCGGCTGGTCGTTGGCAAGGCGCAGTCGCGTCAACCGGGCAACCATGGCGGATTGGGAAAGGCCGAGAGCCATCATCTCGTCACCGGTCGGGTAAAACAGGCCTCTTTCAAGCCAGCGCGTGCTCGCCACCATTCCCCGGCGGCGCATATCCTCTGTAAACGAGGTAAGCTTGGTCAACGGCTGCTGCATACGGGTGATGGGTTTGACGACAAAGGTGCCCGACCCATGCCTGCGGACGAGAAGTCCGTCGCGAACGAGATCGTCCACAGCCTTGCGCACCGTGACGCGGCTGACGCAGGCGCTTTCGGCAATGTCGCGCTCGGGCGGCAGGGCATCGCCATGTTTGAGGCGGCCGCCATTGATGGCGTCTTCAATCGTCTGACGCAGTTTCAGGTAAAGCGGGCCGCCGCCTCCTGATTGCAGGTCGTCCAGATTAAGCACTGCCCCGTTCATCCATAACCTCTGTCACAATCGATGTGGCGAATTCCGGCTATACCATATGCGTCACAATCGGCAATACCAAAATAGAACCATTAGTGGATTTGTACGATTAATCGGTGGTTTTTTCGATCATTTGCTGAATAATGTGGCCTGTTGCTTGAAATTTCCGCATTAACCAAAAAAAATTTCCGGCAATTGGAATTGCTATAGACGATTGGCATTTTTTTGGTATTGTTTTTGTATCAGTGGCTGACGGCGCTCTATCTTGCGCCTGTCTCCGCTGGGGAAATCGGTCTCCGGTCCTCACTAGGATTTGCGAGATCGAATTTAACTTGACCGTTATGAAAATTAATTTCATCGTGGCGGAAAATTATCGCAGATATCAGAATAACCAGCACAGAAATGGTTGCCTCTGCGAAAATGAATTACGAGTGAACAGGGAACAAAGTTCATGAAGGTGGGAATTATCGGACTCGGATTCCGTCTCGGTTATCTGGGCTACGTTTTTCACGAGATCGACAAGGATTTCGAGATCGTCGGTTATGTCGATCCTGCCCCGGCCGGTCTGCCGGGTCTTGAGGAAAAGGGCATTTCGGCTGGCAAGGCCTATGACAGCCCCGAGGCGCTGATTGCCGGCGAGACATTCGACCTTTTGATGATCGGCTCACCGAACCATATGCATCTGGAGCATATCCGCATCGGGCTTGAAGCCGGTTGCACCATCTTCTCGGAAAAACCCATCGTCGTCAGCATCGAGGAAAGCCTCGAACTCGCCCGGTTGCTCAACAAGCATGGACATGAGCGGCTGCTGGTCGGTCTGGTCCTGCGTTACTCGCCGCTTTACCGCGATCTGCGCGCCGCGCAGGCCGAAGGCAAGCTGGGTGACGTCGTATCCATTGAGGCTTCGGAACATATCCCGCCCTATCATGGCGCGTTCTTCATGCGCGACTGGCGGCGTTACGAGAACTATTCCGGCTCCTTCATGCTGGAAAAATGCTGCCACGACCTCGATCTCTATAATGGCGTGGTGGGTGCCCGGCCGCGTTTCGTGTCGAGCTTTGGCGGGCGCAAGAGCTTCACGCCTGCAAATGCTCCGCAAAATGACGGCATCAACGACATGGAAGTCTACCATCGCAAGCCGAGCGGCTGGATGGGTTCCGACAAGGTTTTCGACAGCGACGGCGATATCATCGACTACCAGACCGCGATCGTCGAATATGAAAATGGCGCATCGCTCGCCTTCCATACCAATCTGAACGTTCCCGACGATTTCCGCCGTTTCTGTGTCATCGGCGCCAAGGGCATGGCCGAGGGCGATTTCGTGCGCGGCTTCCTGAACGTGCACAATGCCCGCACCAACGAAAAGACCGTTGCCAAGACCTATTCGGCGGCAACCGTGCTCTCCCAGCATTATGGCGCGGATGAGCAGATGGCCGAGGACGTGATCAACCATGTCGTCAAGGGGACGCCCCTGCCGGTTTCCGCGCTCGACGCGATCGAGGCCGGTATTCTGGCGCTCGCCATGGACGAGGCGCGCCATGGCCGCAAGGTGGTCGATCTCAAGCCGGTGTGGGAGGAATATGATCTGGCACTCCACGGGCAGTTGAAGTCGCCCGCCGTGAAATCGGCTTAAGGGGGCGCTGCGATGGATGCGAAACGCAGCGCGGTCATCTTTGCCTGGCTTCTTCTTTTGCCGGCGCTTTTATACATCACTGTTATTGTTGCTTATCCGCTCGTCGATACCTTCATCCTGTCCTTCACGGACGCGTCGTTGAAAAAGACGACGAACTGGGTGGGTTTCATCAATTACGAGAAGATCTTCAACGAGACTTTCGCCGGGGTCATCACGCGGACCTTTATCTGGACCTTCTTTTCCGTCTCGATAAAGATGATCATCGGCACCTTCGGTGCGGTGTTGCTGAATTCGGCCGTTCCCGGTCGGGCCCTGTTTCGCATCCTGACGATGCCGCCATGGATCGTGCCGATGGCTATCGGCATCTTCATGTGGGGCTGGATGTATAACGGCCAGTTCGGCATGATTTCCGGTGTTCTCCAGAACCTTGGCCTGGTGGACGGTCCAGTCGCCTTCCTCGCCTATGGCAGCACGGCTTTCTGGGCGACCATCATCACCGACGTATGGATCGGCGTGCCGATGGTGACGCTTTATCTGCTGGCGGCAATTCAGGCCATTCCGCAGGATCTTTACGAGGCAGCCTGGACCGACGGCGCCAGCCGCACCTACCGCTTCCGCCGCATCACGTTGCCGCTGATGCTGCCGGCCATGATTACCATGTCGATGATCTCGCTGATTTCGACCTTCAATTCCTTCGACATCATCTGGATCCTGACACAGGGCGGACCGACGGGCCAGACGACGACCATGATCATCGACACCTACAAGACGGCGATCGGTTCCTACAAATACGGTGAGGGCGCGGCGCGTGCAGTGCTGATCTGCATCTTCCTGTCCATATTCACCTACTTCTACTTCCGCATCACCAGCCGTATCTCGCAGGAGACCAGCCGATGACCGACAAAAATGCGATGATCAACCGTTACAGATGGTATGAGATCGTCGGGATTTATTGCGGCATCGCCGTATTCCTGACCTTCGTGCTGGCGCCGTTTGTCGAAGGGTTTCTGGTTTCGCTGAAACCGCTCAGCCTGCTTTTTTCGTCACCGTATAAGTTTTGGCCGGAAAACGGCTCCTTCGAAGCTTATCGGACCATGTGGGTTAGCGTTCCCGGCTTTGCCCGCTACGTCTTCAACTCCTTCTTCATCTCGACAATATCGACCATCATCGTTCTGCTTCTGGTGGTGCCGGCGTCCTATGCTTTCGCGCGGTTCCAGTTTCGCGGTCGCGGGCAATTGCTCGGCGCGTTTCTGGCGATCAACATGTTCTCCGGTGCGGTGCTTTTGATCCCGCTTTACCGGCTGATGCGCAATATGGGCGTCCTGAACACCTATCTGGCGATGATAATTCCCGGCGCCGCCTTTTTGATCCCCACTGCCATCTGGCTTTTGCGAACCTACATGCTGCGCATTCCGCGCGAACTGGAAGAGGCGGCCTATGTGGACGGCGCGAGCTATTTCTATACCTTCCGCCGGGTGATCCTGCCGCTTGCGATGCCTGGCATCGCCGTCGTGTCCATCACCACCTTCATCGGTGCTTATGCGCAGCAGTTCATCTTCGCGCTCACCTTCAATTCCAAGACCGAATATATGCCGCTGCCCATCGGCCTGTTTGCCTATTTCGGTCGTCAGGAAGTCGTCTGGAATGAGTTGATGGCGGCCAGTTTCGTCGGCATTGCGCCGGCCATGGTCGTCATCTTCTTCATGCAACGCTATCTCGTCAGCGGGCTTACCGCAGGCGCGGTGAAATAATCAACAATAGGAACGACCACCAGAAAACGGGAGACTATCTATGGCACTGAAACATTACGGATTGGCGCTTTGCGCCTTCGCATTTGCCGGTTCCACTGCCCTTGGCACGGTGGCGGCACACGCCGCCGACAAGGAGATCAGCTGGATCTATTGCGGCGACAAGATGGACCCCATCCATGAAAAATACATCAAGGAATGGGAAGGCAAGAATGCCGGCTGGAAGGTCGTTCCGGAAGTCGTCGGCTGGGCGCAGTGCCAGGACAAGGCAACCACGCTCGCAGCCGCCGGCACTCCGGTCGCCATGGCCTATGTCGGTTCGCGCACGCTGAAGCAGTTCGCACAGAACGACCTCATCGTTCCGGTGCCGATGACCGAAGACGAAAAGAAGACCTATTATCCTAACATCGTCGACACGGTTACCTTCGAGGATACGCAGTGGGGCGTGCCCGTCGCCTTCTCGACCAAGGCGCTCTATTGGAACAAGGACCTCTTCAAGCAGGCCGGTCTCGATCCGGAAGTGCCGCCGAAGACCTGGGCTGAAGAGATCGCCTTTGCCAAGCAGATCAAGGAAAAGACCGGTGTCGCCGGTTATGGTCTGCCCGCCAAGACCTTCGACAACACCATGCACCAGTTCATGCACTGGGTTTACACCAATAACGGCAAGGTTATCGACGGCGACAAGATCACCGTCGACAGCCCGCAGGTTCTTGCAGCTCTGAAGGCCTACAAGGACATCACGCCTTACTCCGTCGAAGGTCCGACGGCCTACGAGCAGAACGAAATCCGCGCCATCTTCCTCGATGGCAAGGTTGGCATGATCCAGGCGGGATCGGGTGCCGCAACTCGCCTGCAGGAAACCAAGATCAACTGGGGTATCGCAACCCTGCCGCTCGGCCCTGAAGCCAAGGGTCCCGGCACGCTGCTCATCACCGACAGCCTCGCGATCTTCAAGGGAACCGGTGTCGAAGAAAAGGCGACCGAATTCGCCAAGTTCATCACTTCTCCCGGCCCGCAGGGCGAATACGAACTGCAGGGCGGCGCTGGCCTGACCCCGCTTCGTCCGTCGCCGAAGGTTGATGAGTTCATCGCCAAGGACCCCTTCTGGAAGCCGCTGATCGACGGTATCGCCTATGGCGGTCCCGAGCCGCTCTTCACTGACTACAAGGGCTTCCAGGACACGATGATTGAGATGGTGCAGTCTGTCGTTACCGGCAAGGCGACACCGGAAGATGCCGCAAAGAAGGCATCTGCCGCTCTCGAGCAGTACAAGTAATCCACATTTATACGGTTGCGGGCGCACGTCGCCCGCAACCTCATAATTCGTTGCGAGAATACCCGCCGCTATGACGGCAGGAGCTTCTCGTGTGTTTTAACGGTTCCGATAAGGCGCGATTTTTCCGTGTCGCGGAACGTCTCTGAACGCAGCCTGATGTCGGCTGGTGACGGGAGAGGCAAGTTTTGGGTCAGCTTTATCTCAACAACGTCCGCAAGAACTATGGACATTTCGAAGTCATCAAGGGCGTTCAGCTCGACATCAGGGATGGCGAGTTCGTCGTTTTTGTCGGTCCCTCGGGATGCGGTAAATCCACATTGCTGCGCATGATCGCCGGCCTTGAGGATATTTCCGCCGGCGACATCGTCATCAACGGCGTGAAGGTCAATGACTTGCCGCCGGTTAGACGCGGTATCGCCATGGTGTTCCAGTCCTATGCGCTCTATCCGCATATGACAGTTTTTGAAAACATCGCTTTTCCCCTCCGCGTCGAAAAGATGGAAGAGGGCAAGATCAAGGAAAAGGTCGAGGCCGTCGCCAAGATCCTGCAACTCGACCAGCGCCTGCAGCAGCGTCCCGGCATGTTGTCCGGCGGCCAGCGCCAGCGTGTAGCGATCGGCCGCGCCATCGTTCGCGAGCCGAAGATATTCCTGTTCGACGAGCCGCTTTCCAACCTTGACGCCGCACTTCGCGCCGACATGCGTATCGAGCTCACCAATCTGCATCGGACGCTGAAGGCGACGATGATCTACGTGACGCATGACCAGGTGGAAGCCATGACCATGGCCGACCGCATCGTGGTGCTGAATGCGGGCGAAATCTCTCAGGTCGGCGCGCCGCTGGAACTTTACCACAAGCCCGCAAACCTGTTCGTCGCCGGTTTCATCGGCAATCCGAAAATGAATTTCCTGAAGGTCACCTGCAAATCCGTCAGCGCCGATGGTGTGACCGTGGAGTATGAGGGCCAGACAATCACCGTGCCGGTGGAGCCGCGCGCCGGTCTTGAAGGCACGCAACTGACGCTCGGCATTCGCCCGGAACACACCGGTCTCGAAACGGCCGACCTGAATATCAAGGTCGCGCCCAGCGTTATCGAGCGGCTGGGTGTGAATACGATCGCTTATGGCGTCGCGCCCACGGGTGAAAATTATTGCGCGCTTCTTTCCGGTTCTGCGCCTGTTGTCGTCGATGAAACCATCGTCACCGGTATCAAGGCGTCGGATTGCCATCTGTTTGATGAAAGCGGCACATCGCTCGAACGGCGTGTCGATCTTTCTGTCCTCAAACTGATACAATAAAGGGCGGGAACCGGGCCATGAAATCTGTCTCGCCATGCCCGGTTTTCTGCGACGCTATCGTTTTTGAGCGGCCTTCGTCCTCCAGACGAAAAAGCAACGCCGGGCTTTCGGCCCGGCGTTCAAATCGGTCTGGCAGGTCCGCTGGATCACGGCATGGGATTGGGCATGTATCCGGTGAAACCGCTGATTTTCCAGCGGCCCTCATGCAGTCGGCAATAATAGAGCGTCTGCCATTTCATGACGTCGAAGCTGCCGTCGGCCTTGCGAAGCCCGCCGTCGAACTTCTTGCGAACCAGCGCGGTCTCACCTTCCACTTCGATTTCTTCCAGCGTGGTGGTGGTGAAGATCGCGTTGCGCGGGTCTTCAGCGAATTGCTGGGTCTGGAAATCCTGCGCCTGTCGCAGCCATTCGTCGCGATAGGCGTCAAGCGAGGGGAAGGACAGGCGCCAGTTGTCCGGGTTTGCATCCCGGTTGGCGTTGATGCCGAGAAAGCCGTCCTTTACGAAATCATCCGCGACTTTCGACCAGTCGGCAGTGAGGAAGGCGTCGATATCCCGCGTTACCAGCATGTCCCAGATGGAGTGGCGGGCGACGTCTGTTTCGGGAAAAGGGTTTTTGAATGGGTCGCGCATGATTCAGGTCCGTTGTTGAAATTATTTTCAAGATTTGGATATTTCTCTGGCGAAGATTGTTGGCATATGCTCATCTCGCAATCAACAGAGAAAATAATTTTCAAATCAAAGGTGTCCGGCGTGTCGTCAACGGGGCGAAACATGGTCGATTCATGGGTGTGTACGGTTGACGGGCGTCTCGGATTAGGGTGCATCGGAAACGGGGCCAAGCCTTAAGTTTTGGCGGAACGGAGACCGGTGAGCATGGATATTTTCGCAAAGATTCAAGACGACAGGGGACAGTTCTCGCAATCGGAGCGGCGGATCGCCCATATTCTGGTTTCGGACTTCGAGTTTGCGGTCAATGCATCGATCATCGAGCTTGCCGCCCGCGCCGAGGTTTCCCCGCCAACTGTGACGCGGTTCTGCCGCCGTCTGGGGTGCCAGAGCTTTTCGGATTTCAAGGTCAGCCTTGCCAAGACCGCTTATGTCGGCATCCGCTACCTCACCTCGGAACCGACAAGCACGGGCCCGTCGGACGTCGCCGAGGAAGTGCTTGCCAAGGCGCAGGAGGCGCTTTTCCTGCTGCACAAGACGCTCGATCCCGCCCTGGCCGACGAAGCGGCCGTCCGGATTGCCAATAGCGGCATGATCTACGCGTTTGGAGCCGGTGGTAATTCCTCGATGATCGCCTCGGAAATTCAGAACCGGCTGTTTCGCCTTGGCCTGCGCGTTTCGACCAGCGCCGATCACAGCATGCAATTGATGATGACTGCCGCTGCGCGGAAGGAAGACGTTATCATCGGATCCTCCTTTTCCGGCCGCAACATGGAATTGGTGAAGTGCTTCAGGCTGGCGCGGGAAATGGGGGTCACCACCATCGCGCTGACCCAGAGCGATACGCCCGTCGCCTTGGCCGCCGATATGGTGGTGGCCGTCAACGTGCCTGAGGGAAACAATATCTTCCGCCCAACATCATCGCGTTATGCCTATCTGGCGGCGGTTGATGTTCTGGCGACGCTAGCTGCCTATCACCACCGGCAGCGGTCGATGGTGACCCTGCGGCACATCAAGCAGCAGCTTGTGGAGCATCGTGATCCGGACGACCGGCAATTGCTGGGTGACTAGAGCATTTACAGTGAGCCCGCGTAGCGGTTTCACGCCCGGAAAATGCGTAAAAACAAAGATGTAGAGCGGCTTGACCCCAAAACCCGCTCTGGAAAGCTTCGAAGGAGTAGCATGACATGCAGGACAGGAAAGACCAGGTCGCCGTCGTAACGGGCGCGGCGGGCGACATCGGCCGGGCGATTGCCGCGGCGCTTTCTGAAAGCCACGCGAAGGTGGTGTTGGTCGATATCGATCCCGACGCCCTTTCCAATGCGCTTTCCCTGCTTTCCGGTTCCGCCTTCGTTTCGAAAACCTGCGACGTCACCGATCCGCAGGATCTTGCAAGGCTGGCCTTGGAGGTTGCGGAGCTAGGTGATGTCGCGACCCTCGTCAACAATGCCGGTGCTGCAAGGGCCGTCAGCCTGCACGACACGACCGCAGAGATATGGCGCAAGGACAATGCCCTTAACTTGGAAGCACCGTTTCTCTGCTTCAGGGCTTTCGAGGACGCGCTTAAGCGCACGCAAGGGTCTGTCATCAATATCACCTCCGTCAACGGCATGGCTGTGTTCGGCCATCCCGCCTATAGCGCGGCAAAGGCAGGCTTGATCCATCTGACGAAGCTGATCGCTGTCGAATACGGAAAATTCGGCATTCGTTCCAATGCTGTTGCTCCAGGAACCGTGCGCACGCAGGCTTGGGAAGCGCGGGCGGCAGTCAATCCTCAGGTCTTCGAGGAAGCGAAGCACTGGTATCCGTTGCAGCGCATCGTGAGGCCTGAGGATGTCGCCAACGCCGTCGCTTTTCTAGCCGGGCCACAGGCAGCGGCCATCAGCGGCGTGTGCCTGCCGGTGGATTGCGGCCTGACGGCAGGGCAGGCGCCGCTCGCCCGCACTTTCTCACAATCCGAACACTACTGACCGAAGTCCTCTCGGGCTTGAAGCACAATAAAGGGGAGCATCATGGCGCTCGCACAATTTCGTCTCGAAAACTCATGGCATCCGCTCGAAGATTCCGCATCGGGTGGCTTCACCTTCACCCTGTTCAATCTTTCCAGCGAGCCGGTGAAGGATTTCCGGATCGTCTATACGTCGCTGACGCGGACCATCGACAAGCCCGTTTGCGGCAATGCCGTCTATCTGCGCCGCAATGCCAATTTCCATGAATTTGCGCCGCCAACGGGTTTCGTGCTCGAAGCCGGGAAATCGTGGCGTTTCACCGTTGACGGCCTGCTCAGGCCTGCCCGCCATCGCACAGACGGTGCGAAATCCGCCTATATCAGCCTTGCCGACGGCACACATCGCGCGGTTGATGTCGCTGACCTGATGCTTGACGGGCGCCATAGCGAGCCGGCGCCAGCCCTGCTTCCTGAAGGAAAGCTCGATCTGCCCTTCGCCATCCAGCCCTGGCCTGCGGAAATCGATGCCGCGCCGGGCGAAGACTTTCCCGTCGCACTCTTCCCGACGGAAGAGGCAGGCAAGGAAGAAGTGCTTGCGGTGGAAACTGTTTCGTCGCTGTTCCGCAGGCTTTTTGCCGTTGGTCACGTGCCTTTCAGCCTCGCGCCTGTTCATGAGGGCAAACCGCTTCGTTTCAAGCAACATAGCGGTCTGGAAGCTGAAGGTTATCGCCTGTCTTTCTCTGATGACGCCGTCGTCGTGGAATATTCGGCCGCTGCAGGTCTGCAATACGGCCTGACTGTGCTCGCGCAATTGCTGCACGGCGCGCGCACCGATACCAAATTCCGTTTCCCGGTTTCCGGCACCATCGCCGATGCGCCGCGTTACAGCTGGCGCGGTTGCCATCTGGATGTCTCGCGACAATTCTATCCGACCGGTGATGTCGTGCGGCTGATCGACATTCTTGCATGGCTGCGCATGAACCGGTTCCATTGGCACCTGACGGATGACGAAGCTTGGCGTCTCGAAATCAAGGCTTACCCGCTGCTGACGACAGTCGGCGCGACGCGCGGCCCGGATGCGCCGCTTCTGCCGCAGCTCGGCAATGGGGCTGAGCCGGTTTCCGGTTATTACACGCAGGATGATGTTCGCATGGTCGTCGCGCATGCGGCGGCACTGAACATCGAAATCGTGCCGGAGGTCGATATTCCCGGCCACAGCACGGCGGCTCTCGTTGCCTATCCGGAGCTGACGGATGGGCAGGAAGCGCCGGACAGCTATCGCTCCGTACAGGGCTATCCCAACAATGCGCTCAATCCCGCCATCGAGCCGACCTATGAATTCCTTGGCAAGATATTCGACGAGATGGTGGAGCTTTTCCCCTCGCGGCTGATCCATATCGGCGGCGACGAGGTAGCAGATGGCTCCTGGCTTGCCTCGCCGCTTGCCAAGTCGTTGATGGAAAAGGAAGGCCTCGACGGCACCTTCGGCATTCAGTCCTATTTCATGAAACGTATTCAGGGGATGCTGCATGAGCGCGGCCGCCAGCTTGCCGGCTGGGACGAAGTTTCGCACGGCGGCGGCGTCGATCCCTCGGGAACATTGCTGATGGCCTGGCAGAAGCCGGAAGTTGGCCTGGAGCTTGCAAAGCAGGGCTATGACGTCGTGATGACGCCGGGACAGGCCTATTATCTTGACATGGTGCAGGATGAAGCCTGGCAGGAGCCGGGCGCAAGCTGGGCCGGCACCGTTCCGCCGTCGCATACATATGCTTACGAGGCAGTCGGTGAGTTCCCCGAGGAATTGAAGGAGCGAATGAAAGGCGTTCAGGCCTGCATCTGGTCCGAACATTTCCTCAATCGCGCCTATTTCAACCATCTGGTTTTCCCGAGACTGCCCGCCATTGCCGAGGCGGCGTGGACGCCGAAAGCGCAGAAGGACTGGCTGCGTTTCTCCGCCATCGTCCGCTTGAGCCCGGTCTATTGAGAGGAAGGCGAGATGCGTATTGCCGTTGGTGGAATTCATACCGAATGCAGCACCTATTCGCCGGTGCTGATGCGTCAGGAAGATTTTCGCGTCTTTCGCGGGGCGGAGTTGCTGGAAGCCGAATATTTCAATTTCCTCGGTGAAGGCGGGGCGGAGGTGTTGCCGCTTCTGCATGCGCGGGCGGTGCCGGGTGGTCCCGTGTCGCGCGCGGCCTATGATGTGTTCAAGCAGGAATTCTTGGAGCGTCTCAAGGCTTGCCTGCCGCTCGACGGGCTTTATCTCGCCATGCATGGCGCGATGAATGTCGAGGGAATGGACGATGCGGAAGGGGACTGGATTTCCAGCGCCCGCGCCGTAGTCGGACCGGATGTGATCATTTCCGCCAGCTACGACCTGCACGGCAATGTCAGCCAGTCGATCATCGACCAATTGGATATTTTCGCCGGCTACCGAACTGCGCCGCATATCGATGTGCGCGAGACGATGGTGCGGGCGTGGACTATGCTCATCAAGGCTCTGAAAACGGGCGAGAAGCCCGGTGTGGCATGGGCGAAAATCCCCGTTCTCCTGCCGGGTGAAAAAACCTCCACGGAAGATGAACCGGCCAAAAGCCTCTATGCCGTCTTGCCGGACTACGACGCGCGGCCCGGCATTTGGGATGCGAATTTCATGATCGGCTACGTCTGGGCCGATGAACCAAGGGCGACGGCCTGCGCTGTCGTGACCGGGACGGACAGAGAGGCCGCGCAGGCGGTCGCCTCGGAGATTGCGCAATCCTACTGGAATGCCCGACAGGATTTCCGTTTCGGTCCCGTGACCGAACCGCTCGAGGTCATCATGGATATTGCGGAAAAAACAACAACCGGGCCGATCATTCTGGCGGATTCCGGCGACAATCCGACCGGCGGCGGGGTGGGCGATTGCGCCGATGTTCTGGCGGCGTTGATTTCGCGCAATTGGCAGGGCGCGTTGATCGGCGGCATCACCGACAGGCCGGCGGTCGAGGCCTGTTTTGCGGCGGGCGAGGGCGCGGCGCTTTCCCTGAAGATCGGCGGCAGTCTCGATCCCGAAAGCCCTTCCATCACCGTCGAAGCCAAGGTCCTGAAACTGGACGATCCAGGTGCTTCCGATCAGCGGCAGGCGGTCGTCGTCATCGATGGCATTACCGTCATTCTGGCTGCAAGGCGCAGGCCCTATCACATGATCGCGGATTTCACCCGTCTGGGCTTCGATCCGAAGGCGGTAAGGCTGCTGGTCGTCAAGTCAGGTTATCTTTCGCCGGAGCTTGCGCCCATCGCCAATCCCAATCTCATGGCGTTGACGGAGGGGGTTATCAATCAGGATATCGAAAACCTCCCCAATCGCCGCCGGGATGGCGATTTTTACCCATGGAAACCGCATTTCAACTATATCCCGAAACCCATCCTTTCGGCCCGCTGGCGATGACAGCGGTTCGATAGCATTTCATTCAGCGATCCGGCGGTGCCGGATCATCTCAGGCGAACCTTCATGCCGTCGGCTCTTTCCATCGTTTTCAACAATCCGTCGATCCGCATCGGGGCGCTCGCCATCCTGTTCTTCGGATTTTCGAATGCCGCCACCGCCCCCTATCAGGCGGTGATCGGCATTCGCGAAATCGGGCTCAGCAACACCGTCTATTCCCTGCTGATGCTGTTTGCCGCCATCATCAATGTCAGCGCCAGCGTGCTGATGGGCATCGTTGCAGACCGGCTCGGCGAATATCGCAAACCCATGTTGCTGATCGCGCTTTTCGGCGTCAGCGGCTATCTGCTGGTTTATCTCGTTGGTAATGCCACCGCCTTCGTGACCGCGAAGCTGCTGCTCCTGCCGATTTTCGGGGCAATGAACTCTCTGATTTTCGCGCATGTGCGCGCCGATGCCCGCAATCTTTCGACGGGCGACATGATCGCCGTGAATTCGATCATGCGGGCCACGATTTCGCTTTCATGGGTGCTGGTGCCGGGCATCGTCGGTATTTTTCTGGTAAACTCCGGCAATATGCTGATGGCTTTCCTGTTCTCAGGCATTTGCGCGCTTATCTGCTTTCTGCTTGTCGCTTTCTGCCTGCCGCGCACGGCGACGCCGGCATCGGTGAACACGCAGGCACGCTTCGGTGTCCGCGCTTCACTTGCGGAAATCGGGGAGCGACGGGTGCTGCTGCGGATCATCGCCATTGCGCTCATCTGCTCGATGCTGCATCTCAATGATTCCATCCGCTCGCTCATCATAACGGGTCAGGCAAAGGGAACGGTCGCGGATATCGGTATCGTCGCTGGCATCGTTGCCGCGCTGGAAATCGTCTTCATCCTGCTGTGGGGCTGGATCGAAAAAAAGGTGCCGCAAACGCTGACCCTTGCGGCGGGAGCGGGGCTTTATGCCATCTACCTCATCCTGCAGGGGCTCGCGACGGCACCTTGGCATATCTACGCGCAGACCTTGATCAGCGCGCTCGGCGCAGCCGCCATCATTAGTATCCCGATCACCTATCTGCAGGAACTGATTGCGGATCGGCCGGGGCTTGGAAGCTCGCTGATTGCCGTCAACATCTTCCTCGGCGCGGGTTTGGGTGCGCTGATTTTTGCCGTCGGCACGCTCGTCACGAGCTATTCAGGCACTTCAATCCTGGGAGCGGTTGTGGGTCTCGGCGGCGTTTACATGCTCTACGCTCTTGATGGGAAGGGCCGCCGCAGGTAGAGCGTCGGACCGAAAAGTGTGGGCGGTTTTCGGATAAGCCGGCGCGAAAACACGGCACATTCAAAAGAAAGAGGTTACGATGATTCTCGAGATTTGCGTGGACGACGTGGCCGGTCTGGAAGCGGCGGTCAGGGGTGGGGCCGACCGAATAGAACTTTGCGCGGCATTGTCCGGTGGCGGTGTGACGCCATCTGCGGGTTTCATGCACCGGGCGGCGGCCTACGCCCTGCCGGTGAGCGTGATGATCAGGCCGCGCGCCGGGGATTTTGTGTTCACGCGCGACGAAGCCGATGTGATGAAACGCGATATCGATGCGGCGCGCGCGGCGGGGCTTTCCGGCGTGGTGCTCGGTGCCTCGCTTGGCGATGGCTCGCTCGATATTCCCCTGCTCGAAGAGCTGTGCCGCCACGCCGACGGGCTCGATATGACGCTGCACCGGGCGATCGACGTTGTTCCCGACATGGATGAAGCCTTGGAGGCCGCTATCGCGCTGGGCTTCCCGAGAATTCTGACCTCCGGGGGCGCGCGTTCGGCGCTTGAGGGCATCGAGACCTTGGCCCGATTATCCGAGCTTGCCGCCGGGCGAATTGTCATCATGCCGGGGGCCGGGGTGCGTCCACCAGTCGTGCAGACATTGCTGGACCGCTTTCCCATTACGGAGATCCACGCATCCTGTTCCGCCATTCCGTTTTACGATCCGGAAAGCCGGGTGGCGAAACTCGGTTTCACCGGCGCGGGGCGCAAGGGCACCGATGAAGAGGCCGTTCGAGAGTTAAAGGCGATCCTCACCGCTCATCAAAAAGGCGGCGCAAAGCTCTAGCCGTTCCTGCGGCGCCATCGAGATCGAGGTGGATCACGTCCGGTCCCGGCAGGGCCAATGCCGCCCTGATGGCATCGGCCATGGATTGCGCAGAGATATCCTTCTCTTCCAGAACCTGTGCCAGTCCCAGCCGCGCCAGCCGTTCGGCGCGGGCGCTCTGTTCCGTTTCGCCATCGGCCGCAAACGGGATCAGAAGCGAGCGGCATTTTGCCTGTAGAATATCGCAGACGGTGTTGTAACCGGCCTGCGAAACCGAAAGCCGCGCGCCGGCAAGCAGGCTTGCGAAATCCTTGCGGAAGCGGAAGATGGACACATTTTCGGGCGCCTGCGCCGAGATCGCATCGAAATCTGCCTGCGGCATGTTGGGGCCGGTTATGAGACACCAGCTTTTGATCTCTTCCAGCAGAGGCGATGCCTCAAGTGCGGCCCGTATAAGGGCTGCACCAACGGCACCTCCGCCAGCGGAAACGACGATATCGAACTTTTCCGCCGGTTCCGGCGATGGCAGCGGCGCGACGAGGCCGGTATAGACAACGCGCTGGCTGATTTCGCCGGCAAGGGGAAAGGTCTCCTCCAGCCGGACGAAATCCGGATCTCCGTGGACCAGCACCGCGTCGAAATGTTTCTTCACCAGCGACACGGTTTCTTCGTCCCGGCCGGGTTTGGTTTTTTCCTGCAGAATATCGCGCAGCGACGTCATGACGAGCGGGCGTGGTTCACTGTCCTCGATCTCGTGCAGAAGCGGCAGCAATTCGAAACGCACCTGCCTGCGGCCGAAGGGGAAGGCCTCTATGATGACGATATCTGGCTTTGCACCGTGATAGGCGCCGATCAGCATATCCGTTCGAAGCTTCTTGAAGTCGTCATCGACCGGTTTGCCGGAACTATCGACAAGGCCGGAAAAGCTGCCGTCGCTAACGGCGATCGGCGGCAATTCGACATGGCGGATGCCTTCGCCCGGAAAGCCGGGAACCGGGGTGCCGCCTGTCACCAGAACGACATCGAAACCATCAGCCTGAAGGGCGTTGGCAACGCGGCTGGCGCGAGCGATGTGGCCGATGCCCAGAAGGTGCTGGACGTAGAAGAAAACGGAAGGGCGCTTTTCCGTATCGGTCATGGCGTTTTTTCCCACTCGGTTTCGAACAGCGTCTTCAACTCGGCAATGCTGGTGCGGTTGTCGAAGGCGGTTCGCACACGGTTTTCCGCCGCACTACCCAGACGCTCACGCAATTGCGGATCGGTAATCGCCGTGCGCAGAGCCTCGGCGAAGGCAACCGGATTTTCGGGCTCCGTCAGCAGGCCGTTTTCACCGTCCACGAAGAATTCCGGAATGCCTGATATATTGGTGGAAATGCAGGTCAGCGCCTGGCTGGCGGCCTCGACCAGCACATTGGGAAGACCGTCTCGGTCACCATCGCTGGTGATGCGGCAGGCAAGGGCGAAGAGGTCGGCCTCGCGGTAATTCTCCAGCACCTGTTTCTGGTCCATGGCGCCGGTCCAGACGATCCTGTCGGCGATGCCAAGCTCGTCGGCGAGTTTTTTCAACCCGGCAAGTTCGTCGCCGCCACCGATATGGGTGAAACGCCAATGGATGTCCTGTGGAAGCGAGGCCAAAGCCTGCAACAGAATATCGATGCCCTTTTTCTTGACGGCCCGTCCAACACTCAAAATCCTGACCGGATCATGAGCGTCCGATCCATCTCTTTGCGGACGCGGCGTGTCGAAATGCGGGAAGCGGGTGAGATCGAGACCGTGATAGCTCAAATGCACATTCTGTTTCACGCCGGAAAGGGTGCGAAGATGCTGAAAGCCGCTTGCGGTGCAGGTCACGGCCCACCGCGCGCTTTCCAGCTTTGCGGCAAGGTCCCGGTCGCTGGAGGTCCAGATATCCTTGGCGTGAGCCGAAATCGTCCAAGGCGTGCCGGTGATAAGATGGGTATAGGCGGCGACCGAGGCGGGTGTGTGAATGAAGTGGACATGCAGCCAACCGGCATCTACAGGCCATTCGTGCGCCAGCACGGCCGCCTGCCCGAAACGGCGGAAGCGGTTGCGGCTGAGATCATGCGGCAGATCGCTGAAAAACCGACGCAGCGCCTTGGTGAAGCCTGGCTTTTTGCGGCATGCCCACAGTGCCTTCAGCACGCGGATGGGCTCGTCATGCAGATATTCCGGCAGGTAGGTCACGGGTGCGCGGATTTCATCGTGAACGGGGTGGCGTTTTTTATCCGTCGGGCGGCGCATGGACATGAGTTCCAGCGTAAGGCCAGCCTTTTCAAGCCCCAGAAGTTCCTGGGCGATGAAAGTCTCGGACAGGCGCGGATAGCCCTTGAGGAGCACCACGATTTTTTTTGTGTCGGTCACGTTGCGCGTGTCTCTTTTGAAGCGGTGATTGTCGGGGAGCCGGTCACGCCGTCAGCGTTATTGGCACCTTGTCGCCCTCGGGCGGCAGCCATTCGGCTATCCGTTTCGAAATGTTTTCCAGACCATCGAGCTTCAGGTCCTGCGAATTGACAGAAGGCGGCGCGCGATTCGGCAGCGCTTTAAGAGCTGCCGCCATTTTTGCCGGATTCTCGGCATCCTCAGGTAAAAGCATGTCGAAAAGGCCGAGCTCCGACGCGCGGCTTGCGCGGATAAGCTGCTCCTCCCTCGGCACCGTGCGCGGCACGACGAGGGCAGGCTTGTCGAACGACAATATCTCGCAGACGGTGTTGTAGCCGCCCATCGACACGACGGCCTGAGCGCCGGCGACGAGGTCTTCCATGCGGTTGTCGAATTCGATGATCTCGATGTACGGAATATCGGCAACACTGCTCATGAATCGCTGGCGCTGGTCTGCCGGCATGTAAGGGCCGAGCACCACGAGCGCCTTGTGCGTCAGTTCGCTATCATGACGGTAGGCGTTGATGACGTCATCGATCAATTCGCTGCCGTCACCGCCGCCGCCAGTGGTGATGAGAAGATAGTCGCCCTCCGGCCGGTGCGCCACGGTTTCCGCCTGCGTTTTGGAGCGTTGCAGGAAGCCGACGAAATCCATCTTGTCGCGAACGGTCTGGGGAACGTCGAGCCCCGTCAAGGGGTCGTGGAAATCCGGGGGGCCATAAATCCAGACGTGGTCATAGAACTTGCCGATCTTGGTCATCACGTCATTGCGCTTCCACTCCGCTTCAAGCAGCTGCGGTGCGTCCATGACGTCACGGAGGCCGATGACAAGCTTGGTTCCCTGTCCCTTGAGATACGCAAGCGTTTCCTCCACCTCGCCACGAAGACCCATGGGCTCCTTGTCGACGATGAAGATATCCGGCTGGAAGCTTTCGGCAGTGTGATAGATGATGGAGCGGCGCATCTTCAGTGTTTCCTGAAGATCGATATGCCGGTCCATGGAGGTGTATTCGCCGTTGCGCAGCTTGATGACGCTCGGAATTTTCACGAAATCGACACGAGCGCGATAATCGAAGGCGCCGGCAATGGTCGCACCCGAAATGATAAGCACGTTGAGGCCGCGATAATCCTCCACCAGCGCGTGAGCGATCGTGCGACAGCGCCGCAGATGTCCGAGGCCGAAGGAATCGTGGCTGTACATGAGGATGCGTGCGTCGTTCAGACGGGAGGTCATCGGCCACACCTCTTTTTGCCTTTCCCAAAAAAGGCGATGGCGGAAGAGCAGTTTATCAAGGCGTGTTCCATTTTATCTGAAGGGATCCGCAGCATCACGTAGTCCGTCACCGAAGAAATTAAAGGCCAGAATGACGAGAACAACCGGAATCGTCGGGATGAGAAGCCACGGATATAGCGCAATGACGCTGACGCTGCGCGCCTCCGTGAGCAGAATTCCCCAACTTGTGATCGGCGGCCTGAGGCCGAGACCAAGGAAGCTCAGCGCGGTTTCGCCGAGAATCATGCCCGGTATTGTCAGCGTCGCCGAGGCGATCAGATGTGACATGAAGCCGGGGATAAGGTGCCTGCCGATGATGCGCGGTGTGCCGGCGCCCATCAGTTGTGCAGCCAAAACATAGTCTTCCTCGCGCAATGCCAGCAATTTGGAGCGCACGGCGCGCGCCAGTCCCGTCCAGTCCAGCATGCCGAGAATGATGGTGATGCCAAGATAGACGAGGATCGGACTCCAGGTCACCGGCATGATTGCTGCGAGTGCGAGCCACAGCGGAATGCTCGGAATGGATTGCAGGACTTCGATGATACGCTGGACGATGAGATCGAAAGTGCCGCCGCGATAACCTGCAAGACCGCCGATCACAATGCCGAGAACGAAGCTCATGGCGACACCGAGAAGGCCGATCGTCAGCGAGATGCGCGCGCCGTAGATGATTCGCGACAGCACGTCTCGTCCAAGCCGGTCGGTGCCGAGCAGGAACAATTCACCACCTTCGGCCGGACATACGAGGTGGGTTCTAGCCTCGATCATGCCCCAGAAATGATAGGTATCGCCCTTGCAGAAGAAACGCAGCGGCTGGATATCCGTCGGCACATCCCGGTAGACACGCCGCAGATTGTCCATGTCGAGCGTCATTTCCCGACCATAGACGAAAGGCCCGACAAATTTTCCGTCATTGAAAAGGTGAATGGCCTGGGGTGGGGCGTAGATATGCTCGATATTGCGGGTGTGAAGATTGTAAGGCGCGAGGAACTCGCTGATCAGGATCGAAAGATAAAGCACCACCAGAAAGGCGCCGGACCAGACGGCGATCTTGTGCTGGCGGAACTGCCACCACATGAGCCGCAGCTGCGACGCCTTGCTGAAGGCCGCCATTCCGGACGTATTGGGTTCGATGAGCGACGGGTCGAACGGCGCCGTCGAAACGTAGTGGGGCAGTGCTTCGCCGGATGTCGGGATGGATGAAGTCATTTGACGTTACCACCTCCGAAGCGGATTCTCGGGTCAAGTATGGCAAGGGCGATATCCGACACAAGAACGCCGATCACCGTGAGGAAAGCAAGGAACATCAGGAAGGAGCCGGCCAAGTACATGTCCTGGCTTTGCAGCGCCCGGATGAGCATCGGACCGGTTGTTTCGAGCGACAGCACGACGGCGGTGATTTCCGCGCCTGATATGATGGCGGGCAGGATCGAGCCGATGTCCGAGATGAAGAAATTCAGCGCCATGCGCAGCGGGTATTTGATCAGCACCTTGAAAGGGTGAAGCCCCTTGGCGCGGGCGGTTACGACATATTGTTTCTGCAACTCGTCCAAGAGGTTGGCGCGCAGGCGGCGGATCATGCCGGCCGTGCCCGCCGTTCCGATGATGAGGACGGGTATCCAGATATGTTCGAGAATCGATTTGAACTTTGGCCAGCTCATCGCCTGGTTCAGATATTCCCGATCCATCAGATGGCCGATGGAGATGCCGAACCAGATATTGGCGAAATACATCAGGATCAGCGCCAGCATGAAGTTGGGGATGGCGATGCCAAGCAGACCGAGGAAGGTCAGGCCGTAGTCGCCCCAGCTATATTTGTGCGTGGCGGAGTAGATGCCGATCGGGAAGGCAAGAATCCAGGTGACGATGATGGTGACGAAGGACACCAGAACGGTCAACCACAGACGGTCTCCCACGACCTCGTTTACCGGGAGCTGATATTCGAAAGAATAACCGAAATCGCCAACCAGCATGCCGGTTGCCCAGCGGAAGTAACGGATCGGCGCCGGCTGGTCGAAGCCATAGCGGACGCGCAACTCCTCGATTTCGGCAAGGTTTGCGGTCTCGCCCATGGCTCGCAGTTCGGCGACGTAGCTTTCGAAATAATCGCCCGGCGGCAATTCGATGATGGTGAAGACCAGCATCGAGATCAGGATCAGCGTGGGGATCATGACGAGGATGCGCTTGAGAATATACCGCAGCATATCAGGCGTCTCCGTCATACCAGAAGGCATCCGGCATGTAGATGCCGAGATACGATGTGGGTTCAAAGCCGAAAAGCGCCTTTTCCGGCACGTTTCGCATGCGTTTGACATGGACGACGGGTTGTAGCGCGCCGTTGACGATGCCGATGGAAAATACCTGCTGCGTGTAGATACCAAGCATTTCCAGCCAGATGGCCTCGCGTTCTTCCTCGGTGACGCTTCTGCGCCATTTTTTCAGGAGATCGAGCAGATGCGCTGCTTCCGGCAGGTCAGGCTCCTTGCCCTCGCGCCCGCCGGACAGATAGTGGATGCCCCAGACCGGCCATTGCAACTGGTCGTCGCCGGTGGGCGCAAGGCCCGAAGGCAGCATGTCGGGGGTCGGCACGCCATTGTCCATGCCCATCCACACCGACATCAGCACCTCGCCGCCCATGGCGCGCTTGCGGAAGACATCGCGCTGGGTCGGGCGGACCGAAACCGCAATGCCGATATGCCGCCAGTGGTCCGTGACCAGTTCCATCACGTCCGTTTCGAGCGTGCTTTCGCCTGTGGTCTCGACGATGATATAGGCTGGACGGCCGTCCGGCAGAAGCCGGTTACCGGCGCTGTCGCGCTTATCGAGACCCGCTTCGTCAAGCAGCCTGTTGGCCATCGCCCGGTCGAAGGCACTCCAGGCCTCGGCAAATTCCGGTCGATAAAGCGGGCTTTCCGGCAAGACGGTGTCGGCGCTTTCCTTGGCCAGCCCGTAAAAGCAGACCATGTTGATTTCGTGCCGGTTTATAGCGAGCGACATTGCGCGGCGCACGCGCACGTCCTGGAAACAGCTCCGCCATACAGGATCGGCGCAGTTCAGATTGGGCAGAAGCGCAATGCGCGAACCTTGAGAGCGTTTGTAGAGGTTCACCTTCAGAGGAAAGCGCTTTTCGGCATCCTTCAGGAAGGTGTAGTCGGCGAAATCGAGGCCGAAATATTGCAGATCGCTGTCACCCGACGCCGTCTTGGCCGAGATGATGTCGGAGGAGGTGACGTTTAGCAGGAATCGGTCGAGATAGGGCAGTTGCAGGCCGTTTTCGTCGACACGGTGATAATAGGGATTGCGCTCGAAAACGAACTGTTCGGCCGGTGGCGAAGTCGTATTGCGCCAGGCGTCCAGCGTCGGCAGAGCGGGATTTTCCGGACGGACCTGCCGCGACATCTTGATATGCAGCCCGCTCCAGTCATCCGCCTTGTTCTTCTTGATGAGCTTGGCGAGGTTTTCCGCGGTCTGATATTTGACGTGGAACTGCTTCATATAGGCGGCGGGCAGGAAAAGCCGCGCAGGCGATGCTGCTGCGAGCTTCGCCAGAAAATCGGGGTTAGGGCCTTCCCAGGTATAGCGCACCGTCAGCCGGTCGATGACTTCGATCTGGGGAGGATTGTTGTTGACCAGCAGTTCGATTGGCGGGCCGCCCTTGTGAATTTCCTTGTTGAGAGCAACATCCTCCCAGAAATACCGGAAATCCTCGGAGGTTAAATCGCTGCCGTCGGACCATTTGTGGCCTTCGCGTAGCTTGAAGGTGAAGATGCGTTCGTCCTGAACGTCGTAGCTTTCCAGAATGTCGGGATGAAGCTCGAATTTTTCGTCGTAACCAACCAGGCGGGCATAGTTGCTGATGGGCATAAGCCGGATATCGCGCTGGCCGCCGATCAGCATGCGCACGGAACCGCCGTGTTTTCCGGGCTCCCGGCCAAGCGCCTTCATATCGATGACGCGCGGGTTTTTCGGCAAGCGCTCGGTAATATCAGGCAGCTCACCTTTTTCCCGCTTTTCCTTGAAGTAGGCGGGGTCGGTATAGGCAGCGCGCGCATAGGTCGGCAAAAAGACGGAGGCCATCAAGGCAAGGGTGGTGCGGCGCGTAATCACGAGCGAAGCTCCCTGATGTCGGCATTGCCATTTGCGAGAACGAAATGGCCATCGCCAAGATCGGCAGAGATCATTTCGCCGTCACCCTCGTCGCGGAATTGCTTGCCCCAGTCGAACTTGCCCGTCGCGCTGATCTTGCCGATGGTGCGGAAATCGAGCGGACGGTCGAGATCGGGAAAAGGCACAGCCGCCAGCAACGATTTTGTATAGGGGTGAACCGGAGAGCGCATCATGATTTCCCGCGGCGCCAGCTCGACGATGCGGCCCTCGCACATCACCGCCACGCGGTCCGCCATGTAATCCACCACCGCCAGATTGTGCGAGATGAAGAGGTAGGTAAGTCCGAGGTCCTTCTGCAAATCCTTGAGCAGGTTGAGGATTTGCGCCTGCACCGAGACATCTAGGGCAGAAACGGGTTCGTCGCAGATCAGCAGTTCGGGACCCAACGCCAGGGCTCTGGCAATGCCGATACGCTGCCTCTGGCCGCCTGAGAAACTGTGCGGATAACGGTTCAGCGCGCTTTCTCCAAGGCCGATTGCCTTGACGAGATTACGGACTTTTTCCGCGCGGTATTTCGCATCGCCCCGTCCATGGATTTCAAGCGGCTCGCTCAAAATATTGCGCACGGTCATGCGCGGTGAAAGCGATGAGATCGGGTCCTGGAAGACCATCTGTATCTTCGACCGCAATTCCTTTAGATCGCCGTCCCTAGCATTGAGGACGTCGATATCGCCCTGCGGCCGGTGAAAGGTCACGGAGCCTTCATCCGGGCGAACAGCGCGCATGAGGATTTTGCTGACGGTTGTCTTGCCGCTGCCGCTTTCGCCGACGAGGCCAAGGCATTCTCCCCGGCGGATTTCAAAACTGACGCTGTTGACCGCCTTGGTGGCATTGGCATCGCGGCGGCTGAACCAGCTGGACTTCCGGGTAGTGAAGGTCTTGCTGATATTCTCCACGGTCAAGAGCGGGCCGGGGGTCTTGTTCACTGCGGCGGTCTTCTTGCCGACAAGGCTTTCGTGGTCAACGGTGATCTCACGAAGCGCCTTCAGCCTCTCACCCGGCTTCATGTCGAAATGCGGCACGGCGGCCATCAGGCCCTTGAGATAGGGGTGGCTCGGTGCTTTGAAAATATCGTCGACCGTTCCAGCTTCCATGATCTCGCCCTGATAGATCACGGCAACCTCGTCGGCGATGTTTGCCACCACGCCGAGATCGTGGGTGATGAGCAGCATGCTCATGTTCAGCCGGCTCTGGAGATCGCGCAGGAGTTTGAGGATTTGCGCCTGTATGGTTACATCAAGAGCCGTCGTCGGTTCGTCGGCGATCAGAAGGGCGGGGCGACAGATCAGTGCCATGGCAATCATGGCGCGCTGGCGCATGCCGCCCGACAATTCGAAGGGATACATGTTCACGACCTTCTTCGGGTTGGAAAACCCTACAAGGTCGAGCGTCTCATACATTTTTTCCGCGCGCTCGGCCGGCGACAGGATGCTGTGGATTCTCAGCGCTTCGTCAATCTGGTTGCCGATCGTGTGCAGCGGCGAAAAAGACGTCATGGGTTCCTGAAAAATCAGCCCGATGCGATTTCCGCGTATAGCGCGGATTTCCCGGCCGTCCTTCGGCAGTTGCAGCAGATCGACGGGGCCGGCTGCGGCATTTGCGGGATCGGTAAACAGCACGCGGCCGTTCACGCGCGCCGTCTTGGGGTGGATGCCCATGATCGTCTGGCCGATGACGGATTTTCCGGAGCCGGATTCTCCGACAAGCGCGGTCACTTTTCCCGGAAGAATGCGAAGGCTGGCACCCCTCACGGCGTCAATCGTGCCACCCATAAGAGAAAACGAGACCCGCAGATTTTCAATACGGAGCAAATCTGCGCCTGCGCTCATGCTAAAGGGTTCCTTGCCGTCTCTCTTTATCGTTGTCTTGTGACAATTTGCTCAGGAGGGCTTAAAGGCACGTTATCGTAGGGTTTGTTGTCTGTCTATGCCTCTGAAACATCGAATTGTTTAGCAAATTCAAAGCCGGCTTCCAAATTGCAATGGCTTGCCTGATGGCTTGTGTTTGGCGATATGTTAACGAACGTTCCCGGGTGAGGATCCATGTCCGACAAGAAATATTACGATGCCCAGCTGGATAGAGCCCGGCAGTTGCAAAACCAGGGACAATATGCGGAAGCGCATGCGCTTCTCTTATCGCTGGTTGCAGTAAAAGACGGGCACCTAATGGGTGAGCGAACAGTGCTCGGTCTGCCGCGCCGGCTGCATGCGGCACGGCTGCGTCTTGCCAAGGCTGAAGGCGATGTGGTCGCGAGGATCGGCTATCAATACACGCTGGTTCCGCCGCCGCAGGTGCTTGCAAAATATGCGCATTTTTCCCCGGAGGAGCACCGCGCTATCAATCTGAAAAGCAGGGAGGACGTGCCGAGGCGCATCCACCAGATTTGGATCGGAGACAAGGCCCCGCCCGTATCGGTCAAGGCTTGGGCCGCCCATGCCGCCTCGCATGGTTACGAATATCACCTCTGGCGGGAGGCCGATCTTGAGCGGGAAGGCGTGTTTTCGAATGACGTCTTCAGGACGATGCTGGAAGACGGCGATTATCCCGGCGCTGTCGATGTGGCCCGCTATGTCGTGCTGGAGCGTTTTGGTGGCATCTATCTTGATTGCGACTGGTATCCGGCGCGGGATGATGCGAGTTTCGATGCTTTCCTGCCACTGGTAGGGCTGACGGCGTTCGATGAAGAAACGCCGCGCGATACCGGGCAGGGCAGCATGCTTCTTGCCAACTCTTTCATTGCGACACCTGCCGGCCATCCGGTCTTCCGCAGGATGCTTGAGGCGTTTCCGAGGATTCTTGAGGAAATGCCGCGTTCGCCAGCCTGGTGGTCGACGGGTCCGCTGATCTTTACCGTCATCGCTCGGGCTGGGAGCATCAGCCTTGCGCCGGCGGGGTTTGTTGCCGCTTCTCTCGCCGATCGCGCCGCGTTGCAGGAGGTCGAAGCTGTCAGGCGCGAACTTGCCACCAAGACGGGTGGTTTGCTGATTGCCTGGAAGTCATGGTGATATCTGGTTGATGAGTTCCGCCGAGGAACGCCAGCGCGCGGCAGGATGTTTGCCGGTAATTTCGAACAGCCGTTTCAGAAAACGCCAGACTTTGTCATCATGCACGAGATGATGGGTGAGGATGCCGGTCGTGCCGCCGTGCTCCGCAGTCTGCAGGATGCGGGCGGCGGTCTCGGCGAAAAGGATGTCGTCTTCGCGCCCACTGCGGCTGCCGTGCCAGTCAATCACGTCGACATGGGTGTTCAGGCAAGGTGGCACGGCGTCTTTCTCCGGGCCGAAAACCGAAAGCGCTCGATATCCGAGGTCTGCCAGTCCCTGCACCACATTGGCATCTATGCGGTTCCACGGCGGAACGAGCATAGGCACGAAACGCCTGCCATGCAGATCGTGCAGTTTTTCCAGCCCGGATTGCAACTCGTCGAGAATGATGGACAGGTCACGGTGTGATCCGAGTTCCTGTTTCTTTTCTTTCTCGGTGGCATAGTTCGTATGGGACCAGCCATGCACGGCGACATGGGCAATGTCAGTCGTATCCAGGTGCCGCGCGAGCTTGTCCGTCGTCATCTCGGGGATAACCGCAAGCGTGACCGGCGCGGAAAAGCTGCTGCAAAGATCGAGCAGCGTGTCGAGCGCCGGTGTCGGTTCCACCGCATCGTCGTCCCTGAGCCAGAGATCGGCCGTTATGCCGCGTCGTCCACATTCATCCAGTGCCGCTACGAGTGTTTCCAGACTCATGATGTTCGTGCCTTTGCTCGCAACAGGATATCGTTCAGTTCTCTTGCGGCGTTTTCCAGAGATCGTTCATTTTTTACGAACTGGCGGGCTGCCCTTGCCAATTCCTCCCGCCGCTTGTCATCGCCGAGCAGAGTTTCGATTGCTCCAGCATAGGCGGCTGTATCATTTTCCGGTGTCAGTAATCCGGTGGTTCCGGATTTTACCACTTCGGGGACGCCGGCCACCGCTTCGGCGATAACGGGCAGGCCCGCAGCCTGTGCCTCGAGATAGGCGAGACCGTAGGCTTCGCCATGCCCCGGCCAGACGTAAACCGATGCTTTTGAAAGAAGTTCTGCGATTTCGTTTGAGTTTTTTTCTCCGTGCCAGACAAGACGGCGATCGGGGAAAGAGCTGAACATGGCTTGCACGGCAGCGCGTTCCGGCCCGTCGCCGATGATATCCAATGTCCAGTTCAAGTCCTGCGGCAACAGCGCAAGCGCTTCGCGAAGCGCGCGATAGCTGTCAAACTTGTCGCCCGCCCGCATCATGGCGACGGTGATGAGTTTTCCCGGTGTGGGGCGCGGAGCAATTTCAAGAAAATTACTGGCATCGATAAAGGGCGCCAACATCGCCGAGCGGAGTGCGGGAGAGGCGCGGACAAGCCCGTCGCGATCACGCGCGGTGAAGCAGATATTGATGGCGGCAGCGTTCAATGCGGCCAGTAACTCGTCCTGAACCGCCTGCCAGCCCATGCCATTGCGCTTTGGGGAATAGGAGGCCTCGGCGGTGACGTAGGGAATATCGAAACGTGTGCCCAGTTCCGGCCCGAGCACGTCCGGGGCCTTGTAATAGGGGTGATAACAAAACCACAGATCCGGCGCGCCTTCCCGCTGCCAGCGCTCCGTAATGGTCTCGATTTCATGCGTCGCCGCATCGGCAAGCAAGGACCTCGCCGGATCGTCAGCCTGTTTGAGAAAGCTGCGCAGCTCGGAAGCGACGGAAACATCGTGGCCGCCCATCGCCATCGCCTTCATCAGCAGGCGGGCCATCAGCCGGTCTCCGGAGGGAACGGGATGGTTGGGCGATTTGAGCGGTGAATAAAAAGCGATCCTCATCCGGATGGTTGTGCGTCGCCCATGGCTCTGGCGTCAACCGGAATTTGAGAGGGCCGAGCCTTGACAGCCTGACCATTCTTGCCCAACTGAAAGGCATCTTTTGCAAATGCGCGGAGCGTGACACGCTTTGACTTCCCCAGTCGTTTCCCAGAACCTGCTTTCCAGCATCGAAAACAAGAGCGCCAAAGCGGCGGTGATCGGCCTTGGCTATGTCGGCCTGCCGCTAGCCATCACGGTCGCCAAGGCCGGTTTCAAGGTCGTCGGTTTCGATATCGATCCCAGCAAAATGGTCGCGATCGATGCCGGCCGCAGCTATATCGAGGCGGTTTCGGACGAGGTGCTGGCAAGCGTCAGGCGCGATGATGGCTTCATCGCAACGTCTGATTTTTCCAGACTGGCTGAATGCGATGTGATTGCCATTTGCGTGCCGACGCCCCTGACGAAATATCGCGAGCCGGACCTCTCCTATGTCGAAAAGACCTGCCGGGACATTGCCGCGCATCTGCGCAGGGGGCAGCTTGTGGTGCTGGAATCGACCACCTATCCCGGCACGACCGACGGGGTTGTGAAGACCATTCTGGAAGCTACCGGACTTGTCTCCGGCGTCGACTTCTTCATCGGTTTTTCGCCCGAGCGGGAAGATCCCGGCAATCGCGACTTCGAGACCTCGACCATTCCAAAGGTCGTTGCAGGCGATGGCGAGACTGCCGGAAAACTGATGGCGGCATTCTACGGCTCAGTGGTCAAGAAGATCGTTCCGGTCTCGACAAACGCCACGGCCGAGGCGGTGAAAATCACCGAAAACGTCTTCCGCGCTGTCAATATCGCGCTCGTCAATGAACTCAAGGTCGTCTATGAGGCCATGGGCATCGACATCTGGGAAGTGATCGACGCGGCGAAAACCAAGCCGTTCGGTTTCATGCCGTTTTATCCCGGCCCGGGTCTTGGTGGCCACTGCATACCGATCGATCCTTTCTATCTCACTTGGAAATCGCGGGAATATGAGTTGCCGACGAGGTTCATCGAGCTCGCCGGCGAAATCAACACCGGCATGCCGCGTCATGTCATCGGACGGGTTGCGGAAGCCCTCGACATCCGTTCCGGCAAGGCGCTCAGCCGCTCCAAGGTGCTGGTGGTCGGTCTCGCCTACAAGAAGAATGTACCCGATATTCGTGAAAGTCCTTCGCTGAAACTCATAGAACTTATTCAGGAGCGCGGCGGCGAAGCGGCCTATTATGATCCGCACGTGGCAGAAATCCCGAAAACCCGGGAATATAGCCACCTGATGGGCATGAAATCCGTGGCTTGGGACAAGCAGACCGTCAGCGCCTTTGACGCTGTTCTGGTCGCGACCGATCACGACAATGTGGACTATGCCGCTCTTTGCGAATGGTCGCCGCTGATCATCGATACGCGAAACGTCTTCGCACGTCGGGATATCGCCGCAAAACACATCATCAAGGCCTGATCGCCTTCTCCCGGACATTTCCAGCAAAATCGCCATACGCTTTTACTGAAAATGCCCGGAATTCATGAACGGACGGACTATGAGCAGATTGGACAGTTTCATTCGCCGGTTGACCGCGCAGCGCGATATCCTCAACCACGTCAAGGCCGATCTCGATCTGCCTGACGAAGGTGCGATCATGGAAATAGGCCTTGGAAACGGGCGCACGTTCAATCATTTGCGGGAACTGTTTCCGCAACGTCGCATCGTTGCCTTCGACAGGGCCATGGGTGCACACGCCTCGTCTGTTCCGGCACAGGAAGATCTCGTCATCGGTGAAATATCGGAAACCGCTCCGGCCTTCATCGGTGTGGAGGCGGCCATGGTGCATGCCGATATCGGCACGGGCTACCCCGAAAAGGATGCCATTACCCTGACATGGTTGCCGGACCTTGCCGCGGGCATGCTGGCAAAAGGCGGCGTTGCGGTCAGCGGTCTGCCTCTGGATCATCCCATGCTGAAGCCTCTGCCGGTGCCGGAAAGCGTGCCGACCGACCGTTATTTTCTCTATCGCAAGATTTGAGGACGGATGGCCCGTCAGCGAGAGCGCCGGTATTGCCCTATAGGTAACGCTCGCTCTCTTCTTTCGAGAGCAGGAAAACTTTCATTTGCGAGTTTCTCCCGCGAATGGCGATTTTTTCGCTTCGCAGATCGGCAATCTCCTGTCCCGCCTGAATGATGGCGGGTTCGGAAACGACAATGGCGGCGCCGAATTCCTTGGCCTTGGATTCCAGCCTGCTCGCCACATTCACGGTGTCGCCGATGGCGGTCAGGGTTTTCGCTGCGCCATAGCCCATGACGCCGACTATCGTCGGGCCAGCGTGGATGCCTACCACCACTTCCAGCCGGACGGCAAATTGTTTTTCCAGTCCCTCATTCAGGATTGAAAGCTCCCGCAATATGATAGCGGCGGCCTTCATGGCGTTGCGGCAGGCATTTTCTGCATCGTCGCCAAGTCCGAAAAGAGCCATGGCGCCATCACCGATGAATTTGTCGAGATGTCCTCCGGCCTGTTCTACGGCCTGCCCGACGATGGTGAAGTAGCGGTTTAGAAGAAACACGACGTCATATGGCAGTTTCGCCTCGGAAAGCGCAGTGAAATTGCGGATATCACAAAAGAGGATGGCGATCTCCTCTTCCTTGCCCGGCCGTGCCGGTTGCGCATCCGCTGGCAGGTCGCTCTGTTGGGGCGGCGATACCAGAAGCGCTATTCCAATATCCTGGGTGGGCCGCAACTGGCAGCCGAGCCGCACATCTGAATCGGCGTGGATGCGCCTCAAAGTGGTTTGTTCGATATCTCCGGGAGGCGGAAGCGGGCCTTTGCTTTCGACAATCCTGACCCGGCAGGTCGAACAGCGTCCTTTGCCGCCGCATACGGAATAATGCGGTACGCCCGCGAGTCTGCTGGCCTCCAGAATGCTGAGCCCGGCAGGGACGCGCGCTTGCGCGCCATGCTCATAACGGATTTCGATAGCCGTCGATCTCTGTCGCCAGCTGCGCACGCCGCGCAAGACGAACACCAGCATGACCGCGCCGACAAAAATCGCTTCCGTTGCGTCGGTAACGAAACGGATACGCGTCTCCATCTCCCGTTGCAACGGTATGTCGTCTCTTTGAACGGTGGTATCTGCAAGCCCGGGAGGAAGTGAGTATTTTCTGTCCACCTCCTCCAGCCAGCGGCCGGCATCGCTGAAGCCCAGAAGCGCCAACAAAGGCAGCATCACCGCCACAGTCATGAATATCCCGGCAATTTTGGGATACCAGTCCCGGTAACGTAACCAGAAAAACAGGCCGATACACCCGTGGGTCCAGATCACGATCAATGCGAGGCTTTGCCACGCGCCGGCCATCGGGTTGTTGATCCAGAGCCGGCGAACGACCGAGTAATATCCCACGTCGATGTTGTAGATCATGTGCGACACGCGAATATTGACGGCGTGGCTGATGATCAAAAACGGGATCGACAGGCCAAGTATGGCTTGCAGCGCTTCGCGAAGCGGCATGCGCAATGTCCGGCGCTGATAAAGCGAGCGCAGGACAAGACAGACGTGCACCACAACCGACCCATAAAACAGCAGGCTGCTGACGGGATTGAGCCAGATCAGGCTGAACCATTTTCGCGCCCGCTCGGCGGTATCGATGGAGATGAGAGCGAGCGAATGGTTGAAAAGATGGGAAAATACAAAGGCAAAAATGATGAGGCCGGACAAGATCCGGGCGCGTCTCAAATTGGTCTCCGAAAAGAAACGGATCATGCAAATCCCATCATGCGGTCATTTGGCGCAGAATCATTATTAAGTGTGCTCTGGTGTCTTTAATGCAGGGTATCTCGTGGCAATATCGTGGAGCAATGGGCCGGCGATGGTCAATTGTGCGTGTTCGAACGTCGGTTCGCCGCATGATACAAATCAAGCTTCGAAAAAGCCTCAAACGCAGGCCAGCAACACGAGATTGGTGACCGCGATCAGAGGTCGATGATCTGGCCGTCCATTGTCGCGAATGCACCGCTGAACTGGGCTTTTGCCTGTTTTTCGATATCGTCCAGCTCATCGTCGCTGCGGCTTGGGGCGTGGTGGATGAAGCCGACATTTTTTGCGCCTGCCAGTTTGGCAAGGCGGATCGCCTCCTGCCAGGACGAATGGCCGTAACCGCGATAAAGGCCCATCTCCTCATCGGTAAACATGGCGTCGTAGAGGAAGAGATCGACGTCCTTGATCAGATCAAGCACGTTCTTGTCGATATTGCCCGGTTCATGTTCGGTATCTGTGATGATGGCGAATGACTTTCCCGCCCAGTCCAGGCGATACCCGATGGCGTTGCCCGGATGATTGAGCATTCCAGTTCGGATCGAGAGGCCCGGATGAACATCCAGGACGTCGCCCGGCATAAAGTCACGGGTTGCCATTTTTGCGCAGCAGACTTCCAGCGGTACGGGGAACCATGGCGGGCTCATGAAGTCCTTGAGCATTTCCCGCGTTGTCATGGTGCCGGCAAGATGACCCGACCAGATGGCGACATCGTTGGAGCTATTGTAGAACGGCTTGAAATAGGGAAAGCCGACGATGTGGTCGTAATGGCAGTGAGAGAAGAACAGGTTGACGTCGGTAATACCTTCCGCCCGCAACGCCAGACCAGCGGGATGTAACCCCGAACCCGCGTCGAACAAAAGAACATGATCTCCGCATCGTACCTCGATGCAGATGGTATTCCCGCCATATTTTCGGAAGTTTTCACCTGAAACAGGAAGCGTTCCCCGCGCACCCCAGATCTTTACCCGAAAATCTTTATTACCTTCCCGACTTACTATGTCGGAATCGAACGCCATGACACACCCCGATTACAACGGAATCTTGCACGCTTCCTCCCATGAAGCCCGTTGTCTCTACAGATTATTATATCCGCTCTCTTTTGGCGGACGCCCTTACCCTTATTCAGTCAGCATTTCATTTATATTGCAATGGTGCGACATTTATTTTTCCAACATCGCCATCCACGGTAGCAATAAATTGCGGCTCATGTTCTCGCGTTTGCACGCGCTTTGCTAAGCTCCGTCGTCGTCTGGGTGAGACGTTCGGCAAGAACGCGCATGACCTTGATGGTAATGTCAGGGAAATCGGACATGAGCTTGAAGAACTGTTCCTTGCCGATACGCAGGGCTTCCACGTTGGTGGAGGCGCGCACGGTTGCTGTTCTGACGCTGTCGCAGAGAATGGCGATTTCACCGACGATCGCATTACCGGTCATTTCGGCCACTTTTAACGTGCCCGACGGAGAATCGACCAGAACATCCACTTTGCCGGTCAAAAGGACGTAGGCCGCATCGCCGACATCTCCCTGCCGGAACAGCATGTCGCCGGTGTGATAGGACACGCGGTCGGATGCGAATGCGAGAAGTTTGAGCTTCGACGGTTCCATTTCCGAAAAAAACGGGACGCGTTTCAGCATTTGAATTTCGTCTTTGAAAAGCATTGCCTTACCCTGTTCTTGTTCCACCTCGGTCACTTTCTTGGATTTATGTTGCGACCATATCCTTGAATGTACCGTTTTCCTGCGCAAGAGTCTCGTAACTTCCATCAGCGCTGATAAGGCCCTGATGGACGACGATGACCCGGTCGAACATGCGCGAGAGCGTCGCATTCGACAGAACCCACACGATCGCCGGGTTATTATTGTTCTGTTTCAGGAATGTGATGACCCGTTCGACAATTTCCTCCTGTTGCCGCGGATCGAGGCCGGGAAGGGGGCGATTGAAGACGTAATAGTCGGACTTGCGGATCAGCGCCCTTGCGAGATTGAGCTTCTGCCGCTGGAGTGGCCCGAGCCGCTTGCCGCCGGCGCCGAGGTTGAAATCCAGACCCACCGCAAGCACACGCTCATAGACGCCCTGCTTGCGCATGACCTCGGCCACGATGTGGGTGATGCGCCGTGATGCGTCGGTATAACGATGGCTGACCTTGCCGAAGAGAATATTGTCCAGAAGGCTGGTGGCACTCATGTATTTCGTCGGATCGTAGATTTCGATCACGTTCTTCAGGCTGTCCGGCAGGTTTTCATGGAACATGTGCCGGACTTCAACGATCCGGTTCATGATTTCCGGTGACAGCAGGCCGAAACGCTGCCGGGGCTCAATGTAGAAGAAGCTCAGCCGCAGCATCGCGCGTCTTTCGCTTTCATTGGCCTCGTCGAAACTCCGGCTCTGAAGACGCTGCAGCATTTGCTGATAGACCGGAACATCGTCGGGCGTCATGAATGTCAGCTGCTGGAAGAAGGGGTGGTCACCCGGCAGGTCGGCGAAGATTTCCACGATGTTTTCGGCAATCGTATACCCCATTTCGAACAGGGTTTTGACGAGGCCGGTTTCGCGCATCAGCGAACGGAAATATTCGCTTTCGATGACGGTCCTGATCGACTGTGATGAGTCGCGCATGGTACCGAACAACAGGTTCTCGCCCACGGTAGCCTCGCTGTTGTAGCTCTCCAGCTCAAACGGAGCGATGAGGCCGCTCAGGTTCTCCTTTTCCAGTTCGGCGCGCAGGACATGTCGCAGTTCCACAATGCGGGCCGCAAGATGCAGGTCGGTCAAAGGGTCGATCGTCGAGCGCAACGCGAATTCCAGAATATCCTGTGAAAGTTCCACGCTGTCGAGCACAGCCAGAACGGCTTGGATGAGGTTTTCCGGCTTGCCGTCACCGGCCGGGCTTGAAGCGTAGTCGATCCATTCGCTGTTGATGTCGATCGTCGGATTGCCCGCAAGCTTGGCTTCGCGGATCTCCCATTTGCGGTGTTCCAGCGCTGCACCTTCGTATTGCTTTTCGACAAGCGGTGCATGCTTGAGACCGTAAAGCAGATTGTCCTTCAGGCTGGCGTGGAAAAAATAGCTGTCCGAGGACACATAGGAGATGCGCCGGCCCGTCAGCGATTCAGGCAATTCCAATATGTCGACGTCGTTGATGCTCACCTTGCCGGAGGTCGGCCAGAGCGTGCGGCCGATAGCATCCGCGAGCGCCTCTGCTCCCGATCCGCCGACGATGGCGATCACCTCGCCTGCCTCGATCTTCAACGATGCCTGTTCCAGAAGCCGGCTGCCGCTATCGTCTTCCAGCGTCAGATTGCTGACGACGATCGGTGCGGCAATTGCCGCGACTGCTCCCGGTGACAGTTTTTGCACCTTGTCATCGATCATGTTCGACGCATCGAACTGCTCGAAGACCTGCTCGTATTTTACCTGAACATCCTGACGCGCCTGATCCCAGTCGATCAGCTCCTTCAGCGGTCCCGGCAGTTCCTTATAAGCGTTGATGACGGCAACCAGCTGCCCGACATCGAGGCTGCCCTTGAGCGTGAGATAACCGCCCAGTGCATAAAAGAAGAAAGGGGTGAGCTGCGCGAGGAAGTTATTGATGAATTTGACCAGAAACTTCCACTGGTAGAGATCGTAGCGGATCCTGAAGATGTCGCCGAGCCGGTGCGAGGCATCGGCACGCTCGAAATTGGAAGTGTCATAGGCGTGGATGGTGCCGATGCCGTCGACCATTTCGCCGATGCGCCCGGCAAGCTGGCGTGCGCTTAGCTGCCGCTGGCGCCCGAGTTCGATGAGGCGACGGCGCATTTTGGGGATGATGCCGACCTGGATGGCGGCCATGAAAGCCGCAATCAGACCCAGCCAGAAATTCTGCACGAGAATGAAGAAGAGTGCCGAGAGCGCCTGACCGCCCAGAAGCGCCGGCTGCACAAAGGCGTCGCCGGTAAATCCGCCCAGCGGCTCGACCTCGTCCTTCACCATGCTGGAGATTTCAGCACCCTTGACCCGCTTGAAATGCGTGGGCGGGAACCGCAGGATCCGATCGATAAGTTCGAAACGGATACGCCTGAGAAGCCGCTCGCCGAGGCGGCCCTTGAAGGTGTTGATATAATATTTGAAAAGCCCGTTGATGACGACAAGCGCAAGGAAGGTGAGGCTGAGCGCCATCAGCATCGACATGCGGTTGAGTTCGAGCCCGGGGAAGAGCGTCACGGTGCCCCAATAGGGAATATCGACCGTGAGATGCATGAAAAGCTGTGTCGCGTTTGCCCCTTCGAAGCCGTCTCCCTGAATAGGCCCGTTGACGATCTGTTTGGGCAGATCGAAGGCGAGGAAATAGGGGATCATGGACAGGGCGACGATCAGCAGAATGAAAAGCTGCTGCCGCTTCGTATGCGACCAGATATAACGCGTAAGGCTTTGTTCCATATAAAACTTCTATGACCTGTCGGGCAGGGCCCGGCGTGTTGGTTTGCGCGGTGTCAAGACGGTCAGGCTGCCGGGTGGCGGGATCCCCTCCTGCAAATAGGTATGTGACTCGCTATTTATCAGTATATTCAAGCGGTTTCGAGCAAAATAGCGCCCGTGCCGAGGCTGGCCCACGATCCCCGATATTTGTTTTTGTAACGTGCATTCCACATTCGATATTGAGACGACTACATTTTTAGACTTCCCTAATGTTATTGGTTTTACTGTAGAACAGGACGTTAGGACGCTCCGGTATAGTTATCCCGCAAATGGTTGAGCCGACACAGGCGTAGTGATTGCAAGGTCGATGGCGATAGATATTTCAGAGCGTGCAAGCGGTGAACCGTCCCCTGACATGTTGTCGCTCTCGGGCATTGCATCCGATGGGTCGATCGCGCATCCGGTTTCTTTTCAAGGATGCACGGGTATTTTTCACCCGGCGCGCAAAGAGGTCAAACAGGACCATGCGGTTCTTTTCGTCAGCCCCTGGGGCATGGAGGAACTATGCACTCGCAAGTTTCAGCGGGTTGTGGCTGAACGGCTGGCGGCGGCCGGCGTCGCCAGCCTGCGGTTCGACTATCATGGCGCTGGGGATGCGCTTGATCCGGAGGATGTCGACCGTGCGGCGGATTGGCTTTCCGACACGCGAGCGGCGCTCGATTATCTAAAACGTCTTTCCGGCTGTTCCAGTGTGGTCGTCATCGCTCAGGGTCTCGGCTGTCTGATCGCCATACAGGCGCTCGCCGATGCGGCGGCCGTCGATTCCATGGCGCTTCTCGCGCCCGTCGTCTCCGGCCGGAGCTATCTTCGCGAACTGGCGATGTGGTCGTCCATGATTGACGATGGCCTTGGTCTTCGTCCCGGGCAGCGCATTGCGGAGGCGGGGGCAATTGCAGGCATGGCCATGCCGGTGGGTGTTGCTGATGCTATCAAGAAGGTCAATCTTGCAAAGCTGGATACTGCTCCTGCGCGCAGCATTCTGGTGCTGTCGAGACCGGGCCGGGCGAGCGACCGCGATTTTGCCGAACAACTCGCCGCGATTGGTGCCGAGGTGGGGGAGGCGGAATTTGAGGGATATGACGATCTCGTATCCAGTCCCACGCTCTCGAAAATACCCGGCGATGTGGTGAAGCGGCTTCGGGATTGGGTCCTGTCCCAAACTTATGCCGCGGATGCGGCAGGTCCGCAGGAGAATTTCATCGTCAACGCTCCGCAGCGCGGTCGCGGTTTTCTGGAACAGCCGGTGCAATTTGGCGAAGCCGGCCGGCTTTTCGGTGTTTTTTGCGAGCCTGACGATCGGGTGGCGGTCTCCTCGGTCCTTCTGCTGGGCGCGGCCTACGACCGGCATGCGGGTTGGGGCAGGCTTTCCGTGCAAACGGCCCGTTTGCTCGCACGGGAGGGTATCGCTTCGCTGCGGTTCGACTCGGCCAATATTGCCGACAGCCCCCCGGTCAAAAACGCGCCTGATCAGGTTCTTTACGATGCGGCGCAGAATGACGACGTGGCCGCTGCGCTCGATTTTCTCAGTCGGCGTGGCAAAGGACCCGTCGTTGCTGCTGGGCGCTGCAGTGGCGCCTACCTCGCTTTCAATGGCGCGCTTGCCGATGACCGGATCAGCGGGGTGGTTGCGGTTAATCCGGTTGTGTTCCACTGGCGAAAAGGCCGCTCTGTCGATGAAGCGCTGCACAAACCGCCACGTTCCTTTGGGGAATACAGCCAGCGTTTTCGCCAGGGCGCTACGTTCAAGCGTCTCGTCAGCGGCGATGTCGATGTGGTGAGCGCTGGTCGCAATATCGCCAAGGCGACGCTCAAGAAGCTCTCGATAAAAACGGCAAGGCTTTCCCGCCGGGGGAGCGAGGAAGGGCGTGCCGTCTACGGTGCTTTCGACAAGCTCAAGACAAGGGATGTGTCCATCAGCCTGCTTTACAGCGACAATGACGACGGGCTTGAGCATTTCCGGTATTATTTCAACGCCGATGGCAGGGGCCTGTCGGCCTATCGGAATGTGTCGCTGACGATTATTCCTGACGCCGACCATAATCTTTCAACGCCTGAGGCCAGAAAAGCCTACATCGATGCGGTGAAGCTGATCGCTCTAAAAGGAAAAACGCCGGCTGGAGCCTAGCGAGACGACATCGCCGGAAGGGGGCGTTTCGGATGTTGCTGTCTCCGGCAGAAGGTCGATTTTTCTGGTTTCACCGGGTGCGAGATGGAACCAGCTTTCCGAGACGCGGTAATCTTGCGCCGTGATATGGACGGATTGCGCCAGCCGGTCCGTGCCGATCTCGAGCGACCAGATGCCGTTCGCCTCGCTCACCCCCACCTGAAGGTTGGCGGCGTGCAGTGCTTTTTTCCGACCGAGAGGAAAATGGAATGCGTCGGCGATGACAGATCCGGTCGCGACATCGCGGAGCCGGGCTACCGTCACATCATGGGAGGGCGGGCCGAAGCGATAGGCATAGGTCGTATCGAAAAAGGCGCCGAACAAATCGGTTGCGGCGATGGTCTGGCTCTGTCGCGGCGAGAGCGTGAGCGGCCGTTTGGCATGGACGACAGGTTGCGTGCCATCGCGCAGGCAGGTCAGTTCCAGCATGGCGTCAAGGTTGTCGCCGGTTTCGTTGATGACATGAATGTCCAGCCCGTTGGTGCCTTCATCGGAAAGGCTGACCTGGATGGGACGAAACGCTCTTTTCAGCGCATGCCAGACGGATTTGGGTCTGCCGGTGGCATCGATGATACCCCAGCTAGCGCCGGGAATGAGATCCTGCAAGGTCCAGACCAGGGCGCCCCGGCAAGGGGACGCGTCGCGACGCCATTCGGCGAAGGTTGCTTCCATGACCTCGGCAGTGACGGCACGAGACATGTCGAGATAGAGGCCGCCATCCTCCCGACGCAGCACGTCCGGCTCAACGTCGTAAAGCAGTTTCAGATAATGGTCGCGAATATCCTCGAAATCCCAGGAAGCGCCGCGATCGCGTGGCGTGCGCGCCTTCCAGCGCGGATCATGCACCGCCAGAGCGGGAAGATGTCTGTCCAGCGTTTCCTGTTCGGGAATATTGGCGAAGGCCAGGCACTCTGCAGCAAAGCGGACATTGGCCCGGCGGGCATCTTCCAGCGGACGGCAATAGGCGCCCACACCGTAATAATGACCAACTCCGGCATTGGGAAAGAAGGGCAAGGCGCCGCCTGAAGGGGAATTCGCCACATAGGCCGCGTCCGGCCGTTTTTCGGTCAGGACTTCGGGCAAAATTGTCTCGGTGAGCGTTCCCTTCCATATCTGTTCCGGCAGACCGAGCATCGCGCCCTGCTGGTACATTTCGCTACCACCGCAAAAAACGATCAGCGAAGGGGAAAGGGCGGTCGCCTCGAGGAACTGCGAGACTTCCGTAACGATGTGCTGGCTGAGCGCCTCATCCTTTGCTGGATAATCAAAATTGGCAAGCATGGCGTCCTGCCAAACCATGATGCCGAGTTCATCGCACAGCGCGAAGAACTCCGGCGTTTCATAGGCCATCGTGCCGCCGACGCGGATCATGTTCATGCCGGCTTCGGCAGCTTTTCGAAGCCAAGGCTCATAGTCCGGTCTTGTTCCCGGCAGCCGCACGATGTCGGCGGTCGTCCAGACTGCGCCCCGGCAGAAAACGGGGTGCCCGTTTATCCGGATGCCGAAACCGTTGCCGTCTTCGCCGTAATCCACCTCAACGCGCCTGAAGCCGGTGCGCCCGAGCCTGTGTTGCTTACCATCCAGTTCCAGAACGACTTCATGAAGCGCCGGTCTGCCGTGGGTATGCGGCCACCAAGTCTCGACATCGGGTATCCGGAGTTCGCCCAAGAATTCGCCGTTTTCACCTCTGGAAAGATCGGTGCTGTAACCAGCGCAGGTGAGCCGTGCGGATGGAATGTCGTGGTTCGCCTCCAGGGCGATGTTGACCGTTCCCCTCCCGGTTTCGTCGAGCGAGGACCGGACCGTGCAAAGCACGCCTGCCTGTCCTATAAGGCTGATGGGTCGCCATGGGCCGGCGGCATGGATTTCCGGGCACCAGCCTGGCATATATCCGAGCGCCGTGGTGCGGATCAGCCGCAGACCTTGGGTGTTCATCATCTGCGGACGCCAGCGGGCGCGGGGACCGGTTTTTTCGAGCCTTGGCGAAAGTGCCCGGAAGCAGATCGAAAGTTCGTCCGCGCCCGTCAGTTCAACCGGCACTTCCAGCCTTTCGAACATGCTCTGGCTGGCGGCGATCAGTTCGCCGTTGAGGAAGATTTCTGCAATCGTCGACAGGCCGTCGAAGCGCAGGATCGCCCGCTGCCGCACATCGGAAATCATCGTCAGACGGTACCAGGCATCCCTGTCGTTCAATGGTGTCGGATTGAAACGGTCGAATTTCCCGGCCAGTTCCAGAGCTTGCGCCACTGTTCCGGGAACAGATACGTGAAGGCTTTCAAGAGTTGCGGGAATTTCCGAGGGCGTTTCGCAGGCATTGGCGGACGTCAGTGTCAGCGTCCAGCCTTCACTCAGCAATTTTTCGCTTTCGCGCGGAAGATAAGTCCTCACGCGGCCTCGCTGGTGTTCGACAATTTTGCCGCAAGGGCTTCCATCACACCATCCCATGCTTCCGCAGCCGGATCGAGCACCGAGGCGAGCGCGTCGAATTTACGGCGTGTGACGGCGCGAGCGAGCTGGAACTGCACGGTCTTGGCGACCTCGGATATGCGCAGCGCGTGGTCTCGCGCTTCAGCAAATTCGCTCTTGTCCAGCCATTCGAGGTGGCTCGCCGCCAGTTCGAAATTGGCGCCGAGCTGGCGCAGCGTATTGAAGGCATATTTGTGGAAAAAGCCAAACGGACGGTCTGCCACCTTCTCGACCTGAGCCGGAAACACGGCTGCAAAAGCCCTGACCGGATTGTCGGATGGTCGCCGTGAAAAATGAAACTTCAGCAGCCGTTCGGCCGTTTTGCGGATATGCGCCGGCGAAGGGTTGCTGTCTGCGAATTTCGCAAATTCTGTATAGGGCAGGAAGGGCGGCTCGCTCTCTGACAGGTGATGCTGGAACAGGCCGTCGAAATCTTCGCCCGACAGGTGGAAAAAGCCTGCATTATGAAAATAATCGAGCTCCCGGTTTGCAAGGTCCAGCCGGTTGATGGCGATGGTGGTCTTGCCATGTTCCTTCCGGTAGCCCACCCCGTGGGTATCGGGCATATAGAAGCTGTCCATCTCGATCAGGCAGATGCGGCCGCGCTCCAGCTGCGCTTCGATATGGTTTTCCACCCGGTCGAAGATCGCAAGTTCGGTGGCGCGAACGCCATAAAGTGCTTCCAGATCTTCCAGCGGCACCTTGAAGAAGGTGAACTGGTCGCCTTCGAAATCCTGCGTCAGTGTGAAGCCGAACATGGCCTCAGGCGGCAACCCTTTCGAGGCCAGCACCTCGATCCACAAGTCGATGTAGCAATTGGTCTCCGGCCACATTCTTTCCGAAGAATGAAGCGGGTGCTGCGCATAATTTTTGGGATCGAGACCGGGGAAAATCTGCCGCATGAATGGTTAGCCCCAGAGTGTTTTCAAGGCCTTTTCGGGCCATGTTTTTACATCCAGACCGTGATGCGCAAAAAGTGCCAGCGCAATGCGCTCAAGGCCGAAACCGACGCAGGCGGTGTGAGCCACATCACCATTGTCGAGGTTCAATCCCCATTTCTGGCCAAAGGCGTCCTGATGGTAATTGAAGCTCATGCAGGCCGTCGGGTTGGTGGCGGATGTGACGGGGATCAACAGTTCGAATTTCAGGTTCTGGTCGCGCTGGTTGTTGGCGAGCATTTTGCCGGCGCGGCCGAAGAAGGGATCGTTGGCCACGTCGATGGTCACTTCAAGGCCCACGGCTTCCATCATCGCCACGCCGCGATCCATCCATGTCTGGCGGAATTCGGTCACATCGCTCTCCGTGCCCATGCGCACATATTCCCGCATGCGGAAAAGCTGCTGACGTGCCGGGTCCTTCGAGGGTTCATGGCGGAAACAATAGGACTGGATGTCGTAGAGACCGCCGCCGGAAGGCAATGCGCCGCGCTTGGCGATGGTCGGATAAAGAGGGTAGCAAGCGGCCGGCGTCAGCACGATATCGGTTGCTTTCTGGTCCTTTGTCCAGTCGCCGCCCTCATCCATGGATTTGAGAAGGCTGACATGGTCAAGTTCGCAACCGCAGAAGGAATGCACCGTGCCCGCAAGCTGCGGGAAGCTTTTCATGTAACCGCTCTTTTCGAAATAGGCGCGGTTGATACCGGGCGGAAAGCGGATCGCCTCTGCACTGTCCGGGCCGCCGGTGCGGTCGATCAGGCGTTCGAATGCGGCAATGACATCCTCGAACTGGCCGCTGCGTCCGTAAAGACCATCGACACCCGTTTCAATCAGCAGGCCTTCTTCGAACAGTCGATCGAGAAACGATGTTTGCATATCCATGGTCTTATCCCAAGAGGCTGGTGTCCTGCTTGTGAACCAGCAGGAGATTGGCGGAATTGCCGAGAATACGGTCGTTGGAAATCATCAGGCGCGCGGAATGCGCGTCGCGCAGGTGTCGGCCAAGGCTGTAGGGCGTACCGTTCTTGTAGCCCATGATGCCGCAGACCAGCATCGCTTGGTCGATGATCTCCAGAATGGTTTCCGAAGAACAGATCTTCACATTGTTCATGGCAACCGCGAACGCCATGGACATCAGCTTGTCCGGGTCGCTCTTGGTGTCTTCGTAAGCCTTTACGCCCGCAATGACGTTGGATTTGACCACCTGCAATTTCGTGGAAATTTCGGCAATGTGGATAGCGCCTGGCGGTGTGACACCGGGCGACTTGCGTGCTGCCGTCCTGACGAAGGATTGCGCGCGCAGCACCGCATCCGACGCGATGCCATACCAAACGGCGCTCCACAGAAGATGCGAGCTTGCAAGCATGGATTGCGCAGCGATTTCCGCAAATGGTTTTGGGAATATCTGCACCGCCGGTGCCTCGCCGCGGAACAGGAAACCGTCCGAACAGGTGCCACGCATGCCGAGTGTGTCCCAGACATGGGTCTTCTCGAGCCTGTACTGATCTTTCAGGAAGACGGTCATCACCTGATCGGCCGGGGCGGCATCCTTGTGGGCGCGCGAGGTGATGAGGATGGCATCCGCATTGCTGCCGTAGGAAATGACGGTGGCGTCCTTCTCCAGCCGGCAGATGTCTCCTTCGACCTCAATCGCGCAGATGGAATTGCGCAGATTGCCGCCGATTCCGCCTTCGGTCGTGGCCGAGGCGAGCAGAAGCTGTTCGCTTGCAATGCGGCTCATGAAGCCCGCATGCCATGGGCTTGTCTCGCCGTGTTCCACAAGGCTCGATGCCTTGATGTGGTGCATGGCGAAAATCATCGCGGTTGCCGAACAGGCCTGGCCAAGCCGGGCGCAGATATCGGCGATTTGCTGTATGGATGCGCCTTCGCCACCAAGAGAGGACGGGACCTGAATGCCGAGAAGGCGCTCTTGTCTCAGCGCCTTGACGGCTTCCTCCGGGAAGCGACCGGTGACGTCCACCTCGTCCGCGTGTTTGGCGGCAATTGCTGCGACGCGGCTTGCGCGCGCGGACAGCGTTTCATCCTGCGGCGCAACGGTCACATTCATCAGGCTGCCTCTTTACCATCCAGAATGAGCTTAACGGTGTCTTCAATGGCCTTGATGCTGGCAAAGGACTTGCGGTTCAAGAGGTTGTCGGGGAATTCGATATCGAAAGCTTCCTCGATACCCAGCATCAATTGCACCGATGCAAAGGAAGAAAGACCTGCCGCATAAAGATCTGCTTCGTTTTCAATCGTATCGACGGGCGTAGGAAGCTGGCCGAATTTTGCCAGTATTTCACGAATAGTCGCATTCATTCCGACTTATCTCCCATGAATTTAACATCAGGATGGTTTGTGCTTATCGTTAATTTGAAAACGATAATATTCGCCTAAACCGTTAGGTTAATTACCACTAACGGCGCTTTTGTTGTTCGTCCACCTTTGCCAGCCATCAGCAGCACCCTTGACAAATGTCGGGCGGTGTTTTCTCTTGTGTCCATTCACCAGGGGTGTCCCGTCAAGGGGCTGAGATTCTGCTTTTATGCGCAGTGACCCGTTGAACCTGATCCAGTTCATACTGGCGTAGGGACGGTGCAAAGACCGAAGGTCGGATTGCGTGTAACTTGCGCTGCCGATGCGTCGGTATTTTCCATCATTCCGGCTCGAACTGGGTCTCCACTGTCAAACTTTGGAGCCTCATGATGAATATCGTTGCCAAGAATATCCCGCTTGTCGTCACAACCGGGCCGCATCCCGCCTCCACGAAAATCCACAAAACCGGAATTTTGCATCCGCATATTCGCGTGCCGATGCGCGAAATCGCCGTCCACCCGACGGCGGGAGAACCGCCGGTCACGGTCTATGATTCCTCAGGCCCCTATACCGATCCATTGCATAACGTTCTGATCGAAAAGGGTCTGCCGCGCCTGCGTCACGACTGGGTTGTAGCGCGCGGCGATGTCGCGGCTTACGACGGTCGGCACGTCAAACCGGAGGATAACGGCTTTGCCACTGGCGAGCGCCTGACGCCTGAATTTGCCGTGCGCCACCAGCCGCTGAGGGCCACGGAAGGAAAAGCCGTAACGCAGCTTGCCTATGCGCGGGCAGGCATCATCACGCCAGAAATGGAGTTCATCGCCATCCGCGAAAATCTGGGGCGCGAAGCGGCGAAGGAGAATCTGGCTCGTGATGGCGAGAGTTTTGGCGCGCAGATACCCGATTATGTGACGCCGGAGTTCGTCCGTCAGGAAGTCGCATCGGGCCGCGCCATCATCCCGGCCAACATCAATCACCCCGAGCTTGAGCCGATGATCATCGGCCGTAATTTTCTGGTCAAGATCAACGCCAATATCGGCAATTCCGCCGTCACCTCCTCCATGGCCGAAGAGGTGGAGAAGATGGTCTGGGCGATCCGCTGGGGTGCCGATACCGTCATGGACCTTTCGACCGGGCGCAACATCCACAATATCCGCGAATGGATCATCCGCAATTCGCCGGTGCCGATCGGCACGGTGCCGCTTTATCAGGCGCTGGAGAAGGTCAACGGCATTGCCGAGGACCTGAACTGGGAAGTGTTCCGCGACACGTTGATCGAACAGGCGGAGCAAGGCGTGGATTATTTCACCATCCATGCCGGTGTTCGGCTGCATTACATTCCGCTTACCGTCAACCGTGTCACCGGTATCGTCTCACGCGGCGGGTCGATTATGGCCAAGTGGTGTCTGCATCATCACAAGGAAAGCTTCCTCTACGAGCATTTCGACGAGATCTGCGACATCTGCCGTGCCTATGACGTTTCCTTCTCGCTGGGTGACGGGTTGCGGCCCGGTTCGATTGCCGACGCCAACGACGCCGCGCAATTTGCCGAGCTGGAGACGCTCGGTGAGCTGACACAGATCGCATGGGCGAAGGATTGCCAGGTCATGATCGAGGGCCCCGGCCATGTGCCGATGCACAAGATCAAGGAGAACATGGACAAGCAGTTGAAGACCTGCGGTGAGGCGCCCTTTTATACGCTTGGGCCGCTAACGACCGATATCGCCCCCGGTTACGACCACATCACTTCCGGCATCGGGGCAGCGATGATCGGCTGGTTTGGCACGGCGATGCTCTGCTATGTCACGCCGAAGGAACATCTGGGTCTGCCTGATCGTAACGACGTGAAGGTCGGTGTCATCACCTACAAGATCGCGGCTCACGCGGCCGATCTCGCCAAGGGGCATCCGGCGGCACAGGTGCGGGACGATGCGCTGTCGCGTGCAAGGTTCGAGTTCCGTTGGGAAGACCAGTTCAACCTGTCGCTGGATCCGGACACGGCGCGCTCCTTCCATGACGAGACCCTGCCGAAGGAGGCGCACAAGGTCGCACATTTCTGCTCGATGTGCGGGCCGAAATTCTGCTCGATGCGGATTTCCCACGACATCCGCGCCGAGGCGCAGAAGGAAGGGCTGGAGGCCATGGCCGCGCGCTTCAAGGAAGGTGGCGAGCTTTACATGCCGCTCGCGACCCCGGCAGACGGCCAGTAGCATGCGTGTCCTTGTTAAGGGAACGGGGGTCGCCGGTCTGACGGCGGCCTTCGAACTGGCGCGGCGCGGCGCAACCGTGGAGGTTTCGGAGCGCAATGCTGAAGCCTCGCGCGGCGCATCCTTTTATGCGGGCGGAATGCTGGCACCCTGGTGCGAGCGTGAAAGTGCGGACGAGGCGGTACTAACGCTCGGCCAGGCGGCTCTCGACTGGTGGGATGAGGCGACCCCCGGCCTTGTCATCAGACACGGCACGCTGGTCGTCGCGCCCGCCCGCGACAAAGCCGAGCTTTCGCGTTTCGCATGCAGAACAACTGGATACCAGTGGGTGGATGAGGGTGACATCGCCGCTCTGGAGCCTGACCTTGCCGGGCGGTTCCGCTCCGGGCTTTATTTCCCGGGCGAGGGGCATCTCGATCCGCGCCTTGCACTCAAATCGCTGCATACGCGGCTTTGCGGCTTGGGCGTGCGGTTTCATATGGGTATTCCGGTGGATGAGCAGCCGTTCGATCGGGTGGTGGATTGCACGGGCGCTGCGGCGGTGGGCGAGATTGCCAATCTTCGCGGCGTGCGGGGAGAAATGCTCTATCTAGCCACGTCAGAGGTTTCCCTGTCGCGCGCCGTCCGGCTCTTACATCCGCGCATTCCGCTTTACATCGTGCCGCGTGAGCCGGGTCGCTTCATGGTGGGGGCGACCATGATCGAGACAGAGGATGCCGGAGCCATTTCAGCGCGCTCGATGATGGAGTTTCTGAACGCCGCCTATGCCGTACATCCAGCCTTCGGCGAAGCGGAAATCATCGAGACCGGAACGGGCGTGCGCCCCGCCTATCCCAACAATCTGCCGAAAGTTACGCAGGACGGCCGGACCGTCTTCATCAACGGCGCCCACCGGCATGGCTTCCTGCTGTCGCCGGCGATGGCGCGGCAGGCGGCTGAAATCGTCTGCCAAAATATCTCTGGAAAGGAACAGGATCATGAAACTTCTGGTGAATGGCGACGAGCTTGATCTCGCCACCGAGACGCTGGCTGGGTTACTCACCAGCCTCGACTATGAAGGCGAGTGGCTGGCGACGGCGGTCAATGGCGATCTGGTGCATTCGGATGAGCGCGCCGATTATCAACTGAAGGCGTTCGACCGTGTCGAAATCCTCTCGCCGATGCAGGGAGGTTGAGGCCATGCTGACGCTTTATGGCCGTGAGGTCTCGTCGCGCCTCCTGCTCGGCACGGCGCGTTATCCGTCTCCCGCCGTGCTTGCCGATGCAGTGCGGGCCAGCAACACGGATATTCTGACGATTTCGCTGCGTCGGGAAACGGCAGGCGGCAAGAAGGGTGGCCAGTTTTTCGAGCTGATCCGCGAGCTGGATCGTTACATTCTGCCCAATACGGCTGGCTGCCATACCGTGAAGGAAGCGGTGCTAACGGCGAAGATGGCGCGTGAGGTTTTTCACACCAACTGGATCAAGCTGGAGGTCATCGGCCATCACGACACCTTGCAGCCCGATGTCTTTGCGCTCGTCGAAGCGGCGAAAATTCTCTGCGACGATGGTTTCGAAGTCTTTCCGTATACGACTGATGATCTTGTCGTGGCGGAAAAGCTCCTGGATGCGGGTTGCAAGGTGCTGATGCCCTGGTGCGCGCCGATCGGCAGCGCCATGGGGCCGCTTAATCTGATGGCGCTGAAATCCATGCGGGCGCGTTTTCCGGATGTGCCGCTGATCGTCGATGCCGGTATCGGCCGGCCGTCACATGCGGTGACGGTGATGGAGCTTGGTTACGATGCCGTTCTGCTCAACACGGCGGTCGCGGGGGCGGGTGACCCGGCCTCAATGGCGGAAGCTTTCGCCCGCGCCATTGAGGCCGGGCATCAGGCTTTTGTGGCGGGCCCGCTGGAGCCAAGAGATATGGCCATTCCCTCGACACCGGTGATTGGCACGGCGGTATTTTCCTGATTCACCTTTTGCGTTGACAGTGCCCCGTGGCGGCGGGATACCGGGAGAAAAGGGGAACGGCATGGCGGCACGCAATAATCTTCTGACGGATATCAATGGGATTTTGGTCGGCAATGTCACCGATCTTGCACTCGGCTCCGGCGTCACCGCAATCGTTTTCGAAAAACCCGTAATCGCCTCCGGTTCGGTTCTTGGCGGGGCGCCCGGTGGTCGTGATACCGGCCTGCTCGACCCGGCGATGACGGTGGAAACCGTGGATGCCTTCGTATTTTCAGGCGGTTCGGCCTTCGGGCTGGATGCAGCGGGTGGTGTTCAGGCCGGTCTGCGCGAGATCGGGCGTGGCCTGCAAGTCGGTTCCACCCGTGTTCCCATTGTGCCGCAGGCGATCCTCATGGATCTGCTGAATGGTGGCAACAAGGAGTGGGGGCTGCATTCGCCCTATCGCGAGATGGGCTATGCAGCTTTCAGGGCGGCGCGTGCGGAGCCCTTCGGGCTTGGAACAGTCGGCGCGGGAACGGGGGCGACCACCGCCACCTTCAAGGGTGGACTTGGTTCGGCAAGCGCTGTCAGTTCCGGCGGTTACAAGGTGGCGGCCATCGTCGCCGTCAATGCGCTTGGCTCGGCGACCGTTGGCAGCAGCCGCCATTTCTGGTCTGCGCCTTTTGAAGAGCAGGGCGAGTTCGGCGACTGCGGTTTTCCTGATCGTTTCGAACCGGATCATACCGCGCTTCGTCTCAAGGGCGTCAACCTCACCGCGACGACCATCGGCGCCGTGGTCACCGATGCCGTCCTTACCAAAGCGCAGGCGCACCGCCTTTCCATCATGGCGCATGACGGGCTGGCGCGCGCCGTGCTGCCCGCCCATCTGCCGAGCGACGGCGACACCATGTTTTCGGCTGCGACCGGTGAGAAGCCGCTTGAGGGCGGCGCTCATTTCGCGGAACTCTGCCATCTCGCTACCATCGTTATGGCGCGCGCGGTGGCGCGCGGTGTTTACGAGGCGAAGGCTCTGCCGCAGCACGGTGCGCAGCAAGCCTATCACGATCTTCATGGCCGGGGTTTCTAGCCGATGAGCAAGATACATCAGCCACTGAAGCCCGTTCTCCGCATCGATTTTCCGCCCGGAGATCGTCTCGGCCACGGTAAGATCGAGTTGATGGAGCTGATTGTCGAGACCGGTTCGATCTCGGCCGCCGGGCGAGCGATGGACATGTCCTATCGCCGTGCATGGCTGCTTGTGGATGCGCTGAACCATATGTTCAGGCAGCCGGTGATCGAATCCCAGCGGGGCGGCAAGCAGGGTGGTGGGGCCGCGCTGACCGCATTCGGTGCCGAATTGCTTGAACGGTATCGCAGCATGGAAAAGCGGATGAATGAGGCCCTGCGCAAGGATATCGACTGGCTTGAGGCCAACCGCAATCCAGATGCCGCCATCATTAATACGGATCGAGAGCCGCCGACTTTATGATCGCATGTACCGGTTTCCCGGGTTCCAGCTGGAGACGTTCGCGCGACAGATCGGTGATACGCGACTGGATAATATCGCCGCCGCAATCCACCTGAACGGTTACCATGCCATCTTCGCTGGCGGAGATGCCAGCAATATGGCCTTCGAGGATGTTAAGGGCGCTCAGGCCTTCGGGTTTTGCCGTGGCAAGCATGACGTCACGCGCCGGTATCAGCACGCGTGCCGGGGTGCGGGGTGTTCCTCCTTTTGCTGGAACCTGCAGGAGCGACGAGCAGAGCCTTACGGCAGCAAGCCCGTGCCTTTCATCGAAGCTTTCGATGTGTCCCGAAAGGATGCTGCCCGCTTCTCGTCGCTCAAGATGTGCGCTGAAATCCGACCGTGACAGCACGTCGGCCGCTTTTCCCTGTGCCTCCACCTTGCCGTCCTTCATAACAACTATGCGGTCGGCAAGGCGGGCGACTTCCTGGATGGAGTGGCTGACATAGAAGATCGGGATTTTCGTCTCGTCGCGTAGCCGTTCCAGATAAGGGATGATCTCGGCCTTTCGTTCCTCGTCCAGTGAGGCGAGAGGTTCGTCCATCAACAGTAGTCTGGGCGATGACAGGAGTGCGCGGCCGATGGCGACCCGTTGTTTTTCACCGCCGGAAAGCTTGTTCGGACGACGCTGGAGAAGATGGCCGATGCCAAGCATGTCGATAATGCGGTTTTCATTCGCCTGCTCAGCTTTTTCCGTAGCGAACCATTTGCCGTAGTTCAGGTTCTGGGCAACGCTGAGATGAGGAAACAGCCGCGCTTCCTGAAAAACATAACCAAAATGGCGCCTGTGCGCCGGCAGGAACAGGCGCTTTCCGCTATCGGCCAGCACTTCGCCATCGAGCGATACCTGACCACTATCTGGCCGCAGCAGACCTGCGATGATGCGGATCATCGACGTCTTACCGGAGCCAGAGCGTCCGAAAAGCGCTGTAACGCCGCCATCAGAGGTGAATGACGCGTTGAGTTCGAAGGAGCCGAGGCGGTGGCGGGTGGAGACAGAAAGCGTCATTCCATGCTCACCCGTTTGCCGATGATGCGGGCCAGAAACTCCGAGACGAGCAAGGCCGACATGGAAATCACGACGGAAACGATGGTCAGCCGCAATGCGCCTGCATCGCCGCCCGGAACCTGCGTGAAAGTGTAGATGGCGGCGGACAGCGTCTGGGTTTCGCCGGGAATATTGGAAACGAAGGTGATGGTCGCGCCGAATTCGCCCATGGCCTTGGCGAAAGCGAGGATCATGCCCGCGATGATGCCGGGCAGGATCAGGGGAAGCGTGACGGTGAGGAACACCCATAGGGGGCTTGCACCCAGGGTTCCGGCCGCCTCTTCCAGCTTGCTGTCCACCGCTTCGATAGAGAGGCGGATGGAGCGCACCATCAGCGGAAACGCCATGACGGCGCATGCGAGCGCCGCCCCCGTCCAGCGAAAGGAAAAGACGATGCCGAACCAGCTGTCGAGAAACTGGCCGATGGCGCCTCTGCGGCCGAAGAGGACGAGCAGCAGAAAGCCGGTGACGACGGGCGGCAGAATGAGCGGCAGGTGGACAATGCCATTGAGCAGCGACTTGCCCCAGAAGCGCCCGCGCGCCAGCGCGACGGCAACCGCAATGCCGAAGGGCAGGCTGGCGAACATGGCGATGGAGGACACCCACAGGCTGAGCCTGATCGCCGTCCATTCTTCAGGGCTGAGTGTCCACCAATGCAAAGCCATATCCTACAATCGTCATCTCTCGCGGTCCCATACGGCATGGGACCGCGAAACGCAGTTTATTTCAAAACGGTAAAGCCTTGCTTTTCGAAGAAGGGCGTAGCCTTGGCGGACTTCAGGAAATCCAGATAGGATTTTGCCGCCGGAGATTTTGCTTCCGAGAGAATGGCGACGGGGTAGATGATCGGCGGATGGCTGTCCTCCGGGAAGGTGCCGACGATCTTCACGCCCGGATCGGCGGCCGCATCGGTCTGGTAGACGATGCCATAGGGCGCTTCGCCGCGCGACACGAGCAGCAGCGCTGCGCGCACGCTTTCCGCGCCGGCGACTTTCTTTTCCACGGATGACCAGACGCCGAGCTTTTCCAGCGCAGCCTTGCCGTATTTACCCGCCGGAACGGAATCGACCGCACCCATGGCCAGTCGGCCATCGCCCACCAGTCCGGCGAGATCGAAGTCCTTTTTGATATCGACCGGCTTGGCCTTGTCGGCCGGGGCGACGAGAACGATGCGGTTGCCAACAAGATTGGAGCGGCTTTCGACGTCGATCAGCTTCTTTTCGGCAACATAATCCATCCAGGCGAGGTCGGCGGAAATGAAGATATCCGCCGGTGCACCCTGCTCGATCTGTTTGGCGAGTGCGGAGCTTGCGGCGTAGGACACGGTCGCTTCATTGCCGCTTTCCTTCGCCCATTCGGCATTGATCGCATCAAGTGCGTTTTTCATGCTCGCGGCAGCAAACACCGTGACTTTTTCGGCGGCATGGGCGGGAACCACCGCAAAGGATGCCGCCACCCAGAAGGATGTTGCTGCGGCGATGGTTTTGAAGAAGGTGCGGCGTAAGAGTCTCATGGTGTGTTCCCCCGGCTCGAGATATACTGATGAATATATCGATAGGCCTATAGGGCAATCATTATATTTTCAAGAATATATCGATGCCGTTTGAAAAAGCCGCCACGACCGGCGGCTTTCGGCCTGTTGATCAGAAGCGTTCACCGGCGAAATGGGCAATCTGTGCGCCCGCCTCGTAATAGGCTTCCTTCACTGCCCGGAAGGCCTGCGCTTTTGGTTCGGTCGCGGGAAGAGGCAGGTCATTTTCGGCGATATCACCAAGAATATGTTGCGCAATTACCTTGCCGAAGGCAGTACCGGGTGCGATGCCGCGGCCATTATAACCGGAAAAACCGACGACATTTTCCGCGAATTTATGGAAACGAGGCACGGCATTGTCCGTCATGCCGATCTGGCCGTACCATTCGCATTCGAATTCCGTCTCTCCCAGTTGCGGGAAAAGCCGCTTCAGCGATCGTTTGGCCCATGCCCGGTGAATGGCGGCACCCGTGCTGCGCAAGGCGCCGACGCTGCCGAAGACCAGCCGACCCGCTTTGTCCATGCGGAACGAGGAGAGGATTTCCTTTGTATCCCAGCAACCTTCTCGGTTCGGCAGGATACTCTTTTGCAGATTGTCGCTAAGCGGTCTGGTCGCGAAGTTGAAGTAGGGCAGGTAGGTCTGTTCGTCGCGGACGATCTGCCACGGCCCGGTGCTGTAGGCTTCGGTGGCGACGACGATCCAGTTGGCGGTCACCGAAGCCTGCGGCGTTTTTACCACCCATTTTCCACCACTACGTTCGGTCGCTACGACGGGGCTGGCGGTGTGCAGCCGTGCTCCTGCCTTTTGCGCGGTGGCAGCCAGACCACGAACATAGGCAAGCGGCTGAAGCGTGCCCGCGCGCGTATCGAAAAGTGCGCCGGAATAGGCGGTGCTGCCGGTGTGTCTTGCCGTTTCATCGGCATCGAGAAGGCGGACGGGAGCGCCTCTGGCTGCCCATTGTTCGCAGCGCTCGCGAATTTCGGCGAGCCCTTTTTCACCGACGGCGCAATGCAATGTGCCATTCTTTTCGATCTCGCAGGGAATCGCGTGTTTTTCCACCAATTCGCGCACCAGCAACGGCGCATCACCCAGAAGGCTGAGAAGCCGTTCCCCGTAGGTTTCGCCCAGCACGCCGGGCAACTCCCTCGGCATGACCCACATGCCGCCGTTGATGAGACCGACATTGCGGCCGGCGCCGCCGAAGCCGATTTCCCTGGCTTCGAGAAGAACGACATCCATGCCCTTTTCAGCAAGATGAAGGGCGGCGGATTGTCCGGTGAAGCCGCCACCGACAATCACCACATCGGCAACCGCCTCGCCTTGCAGAGCAGGCGTTGCGGGCGGCTGCGGCGCGGTCTTTTCCCAGAGGCCGTGCGAGCGGGGATCATTATACATCGTTCCACCATTTTCCGGGCGAGTTCATTTGTTTTCCGTATGAGTGACAAGCCCTTGTTTATGAGACTTTACAAGCGGCCTTACCTGTTGAATATCGACATATCGTCAAGAGTTCATTCCGTGAGGGAATATGGTTCTACCGCCTCGGCGCTTCTTACCCTCGCTTTCACTTCTTGCGGCCTTTGAAGCCGCCTCGCGCACCGGCAGCGTGACCGCGGCTGCGAGAGAACTCGGGCTTACTCAAGGTGCGGTCAGCCGGCAGATCCTCGCGCTTGAGGAGCAACTTGGCGTGGCGCTGTTTCTGCGCGAGCGGCAGACAATCCGGCTCACCCGGGCGGGGGAGGGTTATGCGCGGGAAATCCGGGAGGCCCTGCGGCGAATATCGACCGCGTCGCTCAATCTGCGCGCCAATCCGGATGGCGGCACGCTCAATCTCGGTGTTTTGCCAAGCTTTGGTACGCGCTGGCTGGTGCCGCGTCTTCCCGATTTCATTGCCCGACATCCGGGCGTTTCGGTCAATCTTCTTACGCGTTCGTCGCTGTTCGATTTCCGTACCGATACAGTCGATGCGGCGATTCATTTCGGTTTGCCGCATTGGCCGGGTACCGAACTCATTTTTCTGATGCATGAAACAGTCATTCCGGTGTGCAGTCCCGCTTTCAGGGAGCGCTACGGGCTTTCACAGCCGGGCGATCTGCTGCATGTGCCGCTGCTGCACATGACGACCCGGCCGGATGCCTGGGAACAATGGTTTCGCAGCCATGATGTGGTTTTCGACAATGTGCATGGCATGCTTTTCGATCAGTTCACGACGATTGCCGAGGCGGCGAGCGCCGGGGTCGGGGCATCGCTCATTCCGTCCTTCATGATCGAGGAGGAGTTGCGAAGTGGCCGGCTTGTCGCGGCGGTTACCGGCGAGGTGGAGAGCGAAGAGGCCTATTATCTCGCCTGCATGCCCGATCGCGCCGGTTACGCTCCGCTTGAAAGTTTTCGAAGCTGGATCGTTTCTCAGGCCGCGATCGGGGCTGGTAGCAGCGGATGAGACTTTTCTGCCTAAACCGGCAGGCGGTCTTGCAAGACCGGCGCGGCTAAGCCAATAGTGCGCCATGACGCATGGCAAAGAGCCACGCACCACAAGTTCCAATACGGGAGATGTCCGTGAAGCCCATTTTTGTCCAGCTTCAATGCGAGCCCGGCAAGACCTATGATGTCGCCGATGCCATCTACAAAACGGAGCTGGTTTCCGAGCTTTATTCCACCAGCGGCGAATATGATCTGATGCTGAAGATCTATCTTCCGCAGGAAGAGGATATCGGCAAGTTCATCAACCAGAACATCGTCAATATTCCAGGCATCGTCCGCTCGTTGACGACGCTGACCTTTACCGCGTTCTGACGCGCGTCTGGGGGCGAGAGAGTCTTTTCAGCCCTGGGATCTGGGCTGGCTGGATTCCTGCGACAAGCACAGAAATGAGGAGAGGTGGGAGCCCTAGGAGCGCGTGGCTTTTGCACTCCAATCCGGATTTGAAAAAGCTATTTCACCTTAGTGCAGGGCGTATTGATACACCCCGTCGTGATTTATGACAGACCAGTGGACGAATTGTCAGGCAATAGAAAAGCGCGCCATCGACCCGGTATTCGGGATCCGATATTGGGCGCGCTTTGGTTTTGAAAGGTCCGTGAGCGGGTGATGGGTTTCCCGCATCAGGCCGCGGCCAGGTTCCGGCTGCGCACGAGATTGCGAATTGCAATCCGCACATCGTCGGCGCTGTCGAACTTCTGTTCGTCCAGGTCATGGACGTGGAACTTCACCGCGATGAACTTCAGCCGGTCGTTGTCCGGTATGACGATGCCGACGGGTTCGCCAGCGAATTCAATAACTTGCTTTTGCATAGGTATACTCCCGCTGTGGCTCATTAACACAGCATGTTGTCGAACTGATTTTCAGAAAATTGAGACCGTCAGGTCACATTCGACAGCAGCGGGAACACGTGGATTTAAATCCAGCATTCCAGGACTCAAGACCAAGGATTGCGTTGATGCGAATATATTTTGACATGACACACTCCCTGTATTGGTGTTGATCCGGAATCAGGAGACTCGCTCTCCAGTTCCACACTGATAATCCAGACCACCATTAAAATCAATGCTGATTGTTATAGGTAGAATATTTTTCTTTATGATGACAGGAGGGGGGCGGAAATGTGAAATTTTTGTTTTCGTTCGACGCCGCTTTGAAAAGCCCGGCACGGCGGGCTTTTTATGCTTTTTTTAATCGTCGCCGGATGCAGGCGGCGGGTAAATATGATCGTTTCCGTTGAAGTCAGAGACGGAGTAGCAGCCATCGCGGGTTTTTTCGGCCGCATTCGGGCCGATCGTGGCCTTGCCGTGACCGCCCGGAATGTCGAGAACGTAGGTCGGCTGGCAAAGACCGGAGACATGCCCGCGCAAGGCGGAAACGATTCGCTGACCTTCTTCTATCGTCAGCCGGAAATGGCTGGTGCCGGGCGCTAGGTCGGGGTGGTGCAGGTAGTAAGGCTTGATACGGTTCTCGACAAAGGCGCGCATCAGTTCGGCGAGAATTGCCGAATCATCGTTGATGCCCTTCAAAAGTACGGTCTGGCTGACCATGGCGATGCCGGCATCGATCAGGCGCGCGCAAGCACTTCTGGCTGCTTGCCCAAGTTCGCGTGCGTGGTTGGCGTGCAGGGCCACATAGGTGGTTTTGCCGCTGGCCTTCAATGCCTCGATCAGCGGCCCGTCGATTCGTTCGGGATCGACGACCGGTACACGGGTGTGGAAGCGAACGATCTTGACGTGCGGTACGTCTTTCAGCCGCGTCATCAGGTCGGATAATCGCCGCGCCGAGAGTACCAGCGGATCGCCGCCGGTGAGGATGACCTCCCAGATGGCCGGGTTGGCTTTTATATAGTCGAATGCGGCGTCCAGCTCTTCCGGGCTCATCATGCCGTTGCCCTGCGGCCCGACCATTTCGCGGCGGAAACAGAAACGGCAATAGACGGGGCAGACATGCACCGCCTTCAAAAGCACCCGGTCCGGATAACGGTGGACGATGCCATGGACGGGGCTATGTGCACTGTCGCCGATCGGATCGTCCCGTTCTTCGGGAAGGTGGACGAGTTCGACAAGATCCGGCACGAATTGCCGCGCGATGGGGTCCTGCGGATCGCGGCTGTCCATCAGATCGGCCATTGTCGATGTGATGGCTAACGCGTAACGCTGCGTCACCGCGCGCACGTCTTCGAGCGCCTCGGTCTTGATCAACCCCGCCTCAACAAGTGCTTCGGGGGTCTTGATGGTTTCAAGCCTTGTCATCGTCCGTATTCCGCGACGGGTGCCCACATGACCAGATCGATTCGGGGCGCGCCGGTTGCCAGCATCACCAGTCGGTCGAAACCGAGTGCTATGCCGCTTGCCGGCGGCATGATCGCCAGCGCCGCCAGAAAATCCTCGTCCAAAGGATAGGTCTCGCCGTAAACCCGCTGCTTCTCAACCATCTCCATTTCGAAACGCCGTCTCTGCTCAGCAGCGTCTGTCAATTCGCCAAAGGCATTGGCAAGTTCCACGCCACACGCATAAAGCTCGAACCGTTCCGCCACCCGCGCATCCCCAGGCGATTTGCGGGCAAGCGCAGCCTCGCTTGTGGGGTATTCATCGAGAATGGTGGCGCGGCCGAAGCCCAGTTCGGGTTCCACCCGCTCTACGATAACGCGGCTGAACATATCCGCCCAGGTGTCGTCCTTAGCCACACGAATTCCGGCATTGGTGAGGCTTGCGGCAAGGTGCCGGCTATCCGTCTCGCCGTTTCGGTCAATCGTCGCCAGAAGATCAATTCCCGCATAGCGATCGAAGGCTTCCGCGACGCTCAGACGTTCCGGTTCGAGGAACGGATCGACGCTGCGGCCACGATAGGTGAAATTGTTTGTTTTGGCGGTTTCCGCCGCCAGCGCCAGAAGATTGGCGCTGTCCTTCATCAGGATCTCGTAGGTTTCTCCTACCCTATACCATTCCAGCATCGTGAATTCTGGGTGGTGCAGGGGGCCTCTTTCCCGGTTTCGATAAACATGGGCGAAACAGAAAATGCGTTCTTCACTGGCCGCGAGCAATTTCTTGCAGGCGAATTCGGGCGAGGTGTGGAGATAGAGCGGAGCGGCGTCGCCGGCCGGCGTCAGTCCCTGGGTGGCGAAGGCATGCAGATGTGCCTCGTTGCCAGGAGAAATCTGCAATGTGGCGGTGTCGACCTCTAGAAAGTCCGCGCGCGCGAAATAGCTGCGAAATTCCGACTGGATCGCGTTGCGTCCAAGCAGAAAGGCGCGGCGGTCGGCATGGACGTCGGGCGTCCACCAGGGCGACATTGTCTCGTTGCTTGAGCCCATCTCTTTTTTCTTTTCCGTCTTACCTGCTGGCCTTGTTACGGATAAACGGCCCGCAAAACGCCTGATCGCATCATTTAAAGCAATTCCGGGCGGAAAACCGCTAGGCACTCTTCCGCGAATTGCTGTAGAAGGCTGGCAATTCGCGCGGATTTAAGGTAGTTGCGCCCCAGAAAAAAGACAAAACGTCTGCCGGGCCGGTGCTATCGCGCAGTCCTTTACGACGCATTTCATCGAGTTACAAGGAAGTCATATGGTCAAGGTTATCGCCTCATCCGTCCGCAAGGGCAATGTTCTCGACGTGGACGGCAAGCTCTACGTTGTTCTCACCGCGCAGAACTTTCACCCGGGCAAGGGCACGCCGGTCACGCAGGTTGACATGCGCCGCATCGTTGACGGCGTGAAGGTTTCCGAGCGCTGGCGCACGACCGAACAGGTCGAGCGTGCTTTCGTCGAAGACCTGAACTTCCAGTTCCTTTATGAAGACGGCGAAGGCTTCCACTTCATGAACCCGGCAAACTACGATCAGGTCGTTGTCGATGTCGAGACGATGGGCGACCAGAAGGCCTATCTGCAGGAAGGCATGACCTGCGTTCTGTCCATTCACGAAGGCAATCCGCTGGCTGTCGAACTGCCGCGCCACGTCACGCTGGAAATCGTGGAAACGGAACCGGTTGTGAAGGGCCAGACGGCTTCTTCTTCCTACAAGCCGGCAATTCTTTCCAACGGCATCCGCACCATGGTGCCGCCGCACGTCGACGCCGGTATCCGCGTGGTCATCGCGACGGAAGACAATTCCTACGTCGAGCGCGCCAAGAACTGAGCCTGACGGCAGGTTAAACAAAAAGCACCGGGCGACCGGTGCTTTTTTTGTGTCTGGAATACAAAAAAGCCCGCGTCTCGACGCGGGCTTTTCATTTGCCTTGAGGCGTTTCTTACATGCCCTTTGCAGCGGCCACGGTTGGGCCGGCGGACTTCTTCGGGGCAGGCTGGCCAACGGCATAACCGCCACCGAGAGCCACGTTGAGCGAGACATAATCCTGCGCGGTCGTCTGGATCGCCGTTGCAAGGTTTGCCTGCGCATCGGAGACCGACCGCTGGGCATCCAGAACGTCGAGCAGAGACGAAGCACCGTCACGATAGCTGGCTGTCGAGAGCTGCAGCGCTTCCTGGTAGGATGAGACAGTCTTTCTCAGCGCGTCGACGGTACGCTGGTCGCGATTGATGGCGGCCAGGGCGTTTTCGACTTCTTCAACGGCGTTGAGAACGGTTGCCTTCCAGACGAGATATTGCTCGCGTGCTTGCGAGTTCGCGATGTCGACATTGGCGCGCAGTCTGCCACCATCGAGGATCGGGAGAGTGAGGCTCGGACCGAAGGACCAGCTATTGGCCGTTCCCCTGCCGCCGCCACTCAGGAAATTGTAGCTCGGGGTGATCGCGCCACCAAGCTCGATGCTTGGATAAAGCTGTGCCTCGGTTACACCGATCGTGGCGACCGCAGCGGCGAGATTGCGTTCCGCGACGCGGATGTCGGGACGGTTGCGGATCAGGTCGGCCGGGATGCCGGTGCGGGGAACAGCGCGCGCAACAGGCTGGCGTGCGCCCTTCTGCAGCTCGGTGATGAGCGACGAGGCCGGCATGCCGAGCAGGGTCGCGATGCGGTGGGCTGACTTGCGGAAGCTGGTTTCGAGGCCGGGTATCTGCGACAGCGTTGAATTGACCAGACCTTCGGACTGGACGACATCGAGACGCGAGGCCGCACCCGCTTCGAGCTGCAGCTTCGTCAGATCTAGCGTTTCGCGGCGTGAACTCAGGTTCTGGCGGGCAATCGCCAGGCGCTCCTGATAATAGCGCACGTCGATATAGGCCGCGGCGACTGAGGAAATCAGCGTCAGGCGCTGAACGTCGACGGTGGAGTACGCGGCGTCAAGCGACGCATCGGCGCTTTCCGTTGCCCGGCGATAGCGACCGAAAAGGTCGAGGAACCAGGAAATGCTAAGGCTGCCGTTGGACACGTTGGTGACGGGAACGTCACGGTAGCTGCCCTTGGTCTCGCTGGTCGTGTGGCTGCCACTGCCTGTCAGGCTCGGCAGGCCGCCGGCGCCGTCCACGATCACCTGGGCCTGCGCCTGATTGATGCGCTCGATTGCCTGCATCACGGTGAGGTTCTGCGCAAGGCCGGTGGAGACGTAACCGTTCAGGCGGTTGTCGTTAAAGGCCGTCCACCATGCAACGCTGCTGATGTCGCCATTACTGGTTTTTCCGGCTTCCGCGAACTTTCCCGGCAATTGAATTTCCGGCGTCTTGTGGTCGGGTCCGACAACGCAGCCCGAAAGCAGTAGCATTGTCAGGGGAATAGTAGCGCGAATAGACAGCATATAATTTTCCCAATTCTCTGGTTGGCTTACCAAGCGCGGCTTGCTGACAAATGGGCTGCGCGGTCGATATGCCCTAGAAACGTGCGTTTGCCAAATCGGCCATATTTCTAGCAGCGTATTAACGGTTGGCACAGCCCATTTTTGTTTTGTTAACGCCTTGAAAGGCGACGAATGATGACGAAAAAGGACGGAACGAAGAAAATTCCGAGCAGTGTTGCAGAAAGCATACCACCCAGCACCCCGATACCGATTGCATTTTGTGCAGCGGAACCCGCTCCGGTTGCGATCGCGAGAGGCACGACGCCGAGGATGAAGGCGAGCGACGTCATGATGATCGGACGCAGGCGCAGCTTCGCCGCCTCCAGTGCCGCTTCCACCAGACTTAACCCGTGCTCCTGCCTCTCCTTGGCGAATTCAACGATCAGGATCGCGTTTTTCGCGGCAAGGCCGATGGTCGTCAGCAGGCCCACCTTGAAGTAGACGTCGTTCGTCTGGCCGAAGAAATGGGCCGCAGTCAAAGCGCCGAGGACACCCACCGGGACAGCCAGAATAACCGAGAACGGGATCGACCAGCTTTCATAAAGGGCAGCCAGGCAAAGGAACACGATGAGAACCGACAGCGCGTACAGCATGGGCGCCTGCGAGCCGGAAAGGCGTTCCTGATAGGAGATGCCCTGCCATGCCACGGTGTAACCGCCTGGCATGCTTGCCGTCAGACGTTCCATCTCGTCCATGGCTTCGCCGGAAGCAACGCCTGCGCCGGCGGTGCCTTCAAGCGAAATCGCGCCCGTACCGTTGTAGCGTGCCAGTGACGGCGGCGCGTTGATCCACTTCACCTCGCTGAAGGAGGAGAAAGGTACCATTTCGCCGCTGGTGTTGCGGGCATACCAGAACTTCAGGTCGTCCGGCTGCATGCGATAGGGTGCATCGCCCTGAACATAGACCGGCTTGAGCTCACCGTTCAGGGTGAAGTCGTTGACATCCCGGCCGGCAAAGATCGTCGACAGCATCAGGTTCACGGAGGAAAGATCGACGCCCATGGCCCCCATCTTTTCCTGATCGAGAATGATCTTCATCTGCGTTTCGTTGTCCTGACTGTCGCTTCGCAGAGAGCTGATCTTTGGATTGCTTGTTGCAAGCGCAATCAGGTCCTTGGAGGTTGCGGTCAGAGCGTCGGTGCCGTTGCGGCCGCTATCCACGAGATACATGGAGAAACCGCTCGACGTGCCCATGCCCTGAATTGCCGGCGGCAAAAGCGGGAATACCTGTGCATCGCGGAAGCCGAAGAACGTACCCATTGCCCGCTGCACAATGGCGGCGGCGTGTTGATCGGGTGCGGTTCGCTCGGAAAAGTCCTTAAGCTTGGTGAAGACGATCGCGTTGTTCTGACCCGAACCGCTGAAGCTGAATCCAAGCACGCCGAAAACCGATTCGACATTGGCTGCTTCTTTTTCACGGAAGTAGCTTTCGACCTGTTTTACCACCTCGTTGGTGCGTTCGATGTTCGAACCGGTCGGTGTCTGGATGATCGTCAGCAGCACGCCCTGATCTTCCTGTGGGAGGAAGGAGCTTGGCAGTTTGGTGAAGAACCAGGCGCAGCCGCCGACGACGATCAGGAAAAGAATCGTCACGCGCAGGGGCCGCTTCAGCAGATAGCCGATCGACGAGACATAGCCGTCCGTCGTCTTGCCGAAGCCGCGGTTGAACCAGGCACCCGGTCCACGCTGCTTTTTGGTATGGTCGATGGGCTTCAGCATTGTGGCGCACAGCGCCGGCGTCAGAACGATGGCGACCACCGCCGAAAGCAGCATGGCCGAAACGATCGTGATCGAGAACTGGCGATAGATGATACCAGTCGATCCGCCAAAGAAGGCCATGGGAATAAACACGGCGGTCAGGACGAGCGCGATGCCGATGATGGCGCCTGTTATCTCGCCCATCGATTTTTCCGTCGCCTCGACCGGCGACAGGCCCTCTTCCGACATGATGCGCTCGACGTTTTCAACAACGACGATGGCGTCATCCACGAGAAGGCCGATCGCCAGAACCATGGCGAACATGGTCAGCGTGTTGATAGAATATCCGGTGACTGCGAGGATGCCGAACGTGCCGAGGAGCACGACGGGCACGGCGATCATCGGAATGAAGGTGGCGCGCAGGTTTTGCAGGAAGACCAGCAGCACGACGAAGACGAGAATGATCGCCTCGATCAGCGTATGCACCACTTTCTCGATCGACAGCTTCACGAAGGGTGTCGTGTCGTAGGGATATTCGATCGAGACGCCTGCAGGCAGCGAGCCCTCAACGGCGGTAAGTGCGGACTTGACACGTGCTGCAGTGTCGAGCGCGTTGGCGCCCGTGGCGAGGTTGACCGCGAAACCGGCGGAAGGACGGCCGTTGGAGCGGGAATCACCGCCATAGGTTTCCTGGCCGATTTCGATGCGGGCCACGTCGCTCAGGCGAACGGTTGCGCCGTCCTTCTCAACCTTCAAGATGACCGATTCGAAATCGGCGACGGTGGTGAGCTGGCTCTGCGCCGTCACCGTCACATTGAGCTGCTGGCCCTGGACGGCGGGAACGGCACCGAGGGAGCCGACCGAAACCTGGGTGTTCTGGCTTTCGATGGCGCCGGTGACGTCAGCCGTGGTCAGCTGGTATTTGTTGAGCTTGAACGGATCGAGCCAGATGCGCATCGCATATTCGGAACCGAAGACGTTGATGCTGCCCACGCCTTCAAGGCGCTTGATCTGGTCTTCAACGCGCGAAGAGAACACGTCGCCGAGATCGGCCGAATTGCGCTTGCCGTCCGTCGAGATCAGCGCACCCACCATCAGAATGCTCGATGTGGAGCGGCTGACCTGAATACCGCGCTGCTGCACGGTGTCGGGCAATTGCGACTGCACGAGCTGCAGCTTGTTCTGCACCTGAACCTGCGCGATGTCAGGCAGGATGCTGTTGCCGAAGGTCAGCGTCACTTCGGCGCTGCCGGTCGAGGAAGACGAGGTCATATAGGTGAGGTCGTCGAGGCCGGTCATGCCGTCCTCAATGATGGTCGTCACCGATTTTTCGACCGTCTCCGCGCTAGCGCCGTTATAGGTTGCGCTGACGCGGACCGTCGTTGGGGCAATATCGGGATATTGCGAGATGGAGAGCGTCACAATTGCCAGAGCGCCGCCCAGCATGATGACGATGGCGATAACCCATGCAAAAACGGGGCGCCTGATAAAGAAATGGGCCATGGCAGTCCTGCCTTACCTTTTACGAGCTTCGACCGAGGGTTTCGTGCTCATGTTTATTTCGAGGGGGCGGCGGCAGGCGGAGCTTGCTGCGGCAGAACGACGATACCGCGATCGTCGATGGTCACTTCCACGGGCGCGACCGTCGCGCCGTCGGCAATCCACTGGAAGCCGTCAACGATGAGTTTGTCGCCATCCTTGACATTTTCCGTCACCAGCCAGGCATTGCCCGACTGCTGGCTGGACGGGAAGGTGCGCGTTTCCACCTTGTTTTCCGCGGTGACAAATTTTGCGGTCAGTTCGCCATTGGCGTTCCGGCTCGCTGCGCGCTGCGGGATGCGGAAACCCGTTTCCTTACCGATAGTCAGCGTTGCGCGAACATAGGTGCCGGGAAGCAGAAGATCGTCCGGGTTATCGAAGAGAGCACGGATGGAGAAGGTGCCCGTCGTTTCGCTCACCGCCATGTCCGACATGTCGATCTTGCCGTCATGCTTGTATTCGGTGCCGTCTTCCAGCGTCAGGTGAATGCCGGTTTCCTTGGTATCGCCGCCGAGCTGGCCCGACGAGATCGCCTTTTTCAGACGCAGAAGATTGATGCTGGATTCCATCAGATCGATGTAGATCGGATCGATGCGGCGCAGCGTCGTCAAAGCCGTCGTCTGGTTTGCCGTCACCACGTTGCCGATGCTGAAAGCGGTTGCGCTGGTGATGCCGTCGAAAGGCGCGCGGACCTTGGTGAGATCGAGATTGATCTCAGCCGTTTCCAGCGCAGCCTTGGCCTGGGCCACGTCGGCTTCGGCCTGAAGCAGCGTCACCTTGGCGTTTTCATATTCGATCTGCGTTGCGCCGCTGTTGACCAGCCGCTCGTAGCGGGCAAGGTTCGCCTGGGCGCTCGGAACGCTTGCTTCGGCTTTCGCTACGCTTGCCTTGGCCTGTGCCACTTCTGCCAGATAGGTGTTGTCTTCAATCTGGTAGAGAATGTCACCCTGCTTGACCTCGCTGCCTTCCTTGAAGGGAATGTCGCGGATGATGCCGGTGACGCGCGGGCGGATTTCCGCCGTCTGGAACGCGCTTGCGCGGCCGGGAAGAACGGTGGTCAGGGGATATTCGCTCGTCTTCATCACAATGATGCTGACCGGAGACGGGGGACGCGCGGCGCCCTGGCCGGCGGTCTGGCTGCTTTCGCCGCCATCGCTGCATCCCGCGAGAACTGCGGTCATGCACAGAGAAGCAAATAGGGGTAAAATACGTCGGCTCATTGTTCTTCCCTGCGTATCGGTCGCATTCAACTATAAGCGCAGTGTCGCTCGGCGGATGCTGGTCCGGGTGCAGGAACGATGGGTGAAGGCCCTATGGGGACCTTCTTCGTTCAATCTGCTCGGACCGCCATTCGCATAGAAGCGCAGGCTTTCACGCTTCGCAAGCAATTGCGAGAAGGTGACGTAAGTTGAGAATCGTCACTTAGCAAGCGGATTGCGCAATCCTGCCTCGATTAAATCAACCAGTTGATCGCAACGTGTTGCTAAATTGCCGATATCTTCCCGTGCGATGAGGACGGGATGGATGACGCTCGCGAGTGCGTGGAGAACGGTTTCCGCCAGAGGCGGGATGTCGGCGGGGGCGTAAATTCCCTTATCCACGCCATCGCGAATGATGTCGGCCACCAGGTTTGCTATGACGGATTTGTAATAGTCACCGCACTTCATGTCCTGCTTGGCCGTCATCAGGATCATTTCGAATATATAGGGATTGTCGTTGAGGTTCTGATGGTGTTGTTCCATCAGGGTGCGGGCGAGATGGCGCAGCCTTGAAACTGGTGCATGACTTTTATCGAGCGGGTGGATTTCCCGCTCGAATGCACCGATCTGCTCAAACCCGATGGCATCGACGAGCGCATTCTTCGAATTGAAGTTCTTGAAGACGTTCGCGGGCGACATGCCGAGTGCTGCGGCGATATCGGCAATCGCCACTGCATTGAACCCGCGCTCGCGAAAAAGTTCTTCGGCTTTGGCAAGAATGTCCCGCCGCGTCTCTTCGGCGGAACGGCGAGGCCGGCGCTTGACAGGAACGTCGTTCTTCCTGTCACCCTTTCTCGCCTGTTCGATCGTTTTGCTCAAGGTCAGACTCCGGGGAAAAATTGCTCCAGGTTCCGGCGTACTCTTGCCAGCGGCGTCTCACCGCTATCGTCGGGAACGAAGCTTTGTCCGGTGATGCGTTCGTATGCATCAATATATACCCTTGACGTCTGCAATACGAGTTCCTGCGGAATTTCCGGAACGTCGTCCTTATAGGGATCGCAGCGTTCGGCAACCCAGGCTCTCACGAAATCCTTGTCGAAGCTTGCCGGCCGTGCGCCGTTGCGGAAGCTCTCTTCATAGGTTTCAGCCATCCAGTAGCGGCTGCTGTCAGGCGTGTGGATTTCGTCGGCCAGAATGATCGTGCCGTTTTCATCGGTGCCGAATTCGTATTTCGTATCGACGAGGATGAGGCCCTGCTTTGCGGCAATCTCCTGTCCGCGCTTGAACAGTGCGAGCGCGTAACGGGAAAGCGTGTCCCATTGCTCCTGCGTCAGAAGTTTCTTCTCCACTATCTCGGCCGGCGTCAACGGCTCGTCGTGACCACCATCGAAGGCCTTGCTCGTCGGCGTGATCACCGGCTCGGGCAAGATCTGGTTGTCCTTCATCCCGTCCGGCAGGCTCATGCCGTACATCTGTCTCTGGCCCTTCTTATAAAGGGTCAGGATAGATGTGCCGGTGGTGCCGGCCAGATAACCGCGAACCACCACTTCGACCGGCAATATTTCAAGCCTCTTGCCGATGACGACATTCGGATCGGGATAGCTGACCACGTGGTTGGGGCAGATATCCTTCGTCTGCTCGAACCAGTAGCGTGCCGTCTGGGTCAATACCTGCCCCTTATAAGGAACACAGGTGAGGATGCGGTCGAATGCGCTGAGGCGATCGGTTGATATGATAATGCGGTTGCCGTCGGGCAGATCGTAATTTTCACGCACCTTGCCACGGTAGTAATTCGGCAGCTCGGGAATGACGGCTTCATCGAGAATGCGCACGGGCTCTCCAATTCTTAAGGCTATAAGGGGCGTCGGACGCCCCAGTCTGGCTGAAACTCTTATCCGTTCCTATTGCATGTTTCCCGAAACAGAACCAGTCGGCACATACAGGAGGCTCCTCTTGCCCTCCCTGGCGT